>JABSQA010000158.1 GCA_013213825.1 Henriciella sp. | reverse complement strand
AGAAAACTCGCCAAATACGCCACCAAACCGTCTCTCCCTATCCAAAACGCCGCTTAGAACGGGCAACAAGAGCGAACACCCTGCAGATACAGGCCACCCAGGAACGTCGGATCAGGAAGTGGATGAGATCAGCGGCGACTTTTTCAACAGAATTGCCCCAATACAGTCTCTCAGCCAAGCGGCCTAAAACGCCCTAAAACCATAGCCGGAATCATTTCGGCAGCGCATTCTGCCTTCAATCTGTAAGATATTTCGCACGTGGGCGGATCACTTTCCCGCTCTGCGCTTGTTCAATCGCATGCGCTATCCAGCCGATCATGCGCCCGGCGGCAAAAATCAGAAAAGGTGCATCGTCAGGTAGATTGAGCTTTAAGCAGAGCGCCGCCAGCGCCATATCGATGTTGGCGCGGTCATCGCCTGCCCGTTCCGCTTCAACGATGGCGCGTTTTAAGCGCGGGTCCGGTTTGGTCCATTTTAGTTTGGCCTTGGCGCGGGGGTCGCCTTTCGGATAAAGCGCGTGACCGATCGCGGGAATGTCTCGGACATTGGCAGCGGGACTTGAGTCACGCGTTGCAGAGGGGCCGCGCAATTGCTGCTTGAGATAGGCTAAGGCGCGCGCCGACGCTTCGCCATGACGCGGTCCTGTCAATGTTGCAAACCCTGAGAGGACGCAGGCGGCCAAGCTGGCGCCCGTAGAAGCCGTTACCCTCGCCGCGAATGAAGATGGATTTAGTTCATGGTCTGAGACAAGGACTAAGGTTCGGCGCAACAGGTCGGTGCCGTTCGGATCGAGCTGCCAGTATCGCGCCAAGCGCTGATGAAACAGGCCTCGCCCCGTCTCGCCGGATACTGCGTCGGAAAATCCGATCAAGAGCGATGCACCGCGTTTGGCGATCTCATCTTCGTGCGCGATCGGCGTATCCTGATTGGCCGCCATGTATGCCAGGTAATTGAACGCCCGTTCTTTTCCCGTTTCACCCGCGACGGAGATGTCGCTTGCATCTACCGGACGTAACGGCGCGCATTGCCAGAGCCTTGCGGCGATGTCTTCTACGGTCGCGTGCTCTGCCAGTTTCACGGCATCGACACCGCGATAGATCAGGCGTCCATTTCGGATCGTCGTGAGTTTCGTTTCCATCACCGGGTCACCCCAGGCAATCGCGGCAGCGGCGATGTCAGACCGAGAGCGCCCGCGCCGGCGGCGCTTCACGAGCCGATCGATATCAAGTTCAGAATAAAGGCTCGCGCGCGGATCATCCGGATGCGTTTGCACAGAAATTTGCCCGCGACTGACATAGGCGTAGAGTGTCTGGGCCTTGACCCCAAGCTTATGCAAAGCGGCTTCACGATCCAACCAAGACATATGTTGATTATGTTGATCAAGATTGACGCTGTCCAGCTGTTTTCCGACATACGCAGAAAATAGACAGGAGAAGATCATGGATTCAGGCCTAGAAAACGTTGTTGCGGCGGAGACCGCACTGTCAGATGTCAAAGGCGATATTGGGGAACTGATTATCAAAGGCTGGTATGTCGAAAAGCTGGCCACGTCTCTGGCTTTTGAGGACGTTGCTCACCTCTTGTGGGCGACTGCGTTTGAGGACATGCCAAGCACGCAGGATCTTGGCGCGCAGATCGGCGCGGCGCGTGTTGAAGCGTTTAAGCGTCTACCCGCTGCGACGACCAATTCGGACATCATTCAATATTTAAGGCGCGGTTGGGCGAATGAGCGAGATGATGAGACACTAGGCACAGCGATCACGCTGGCGGCGAGCGGGCTCGTTTACACGGCGGCTGCGGTGCGGTTCGCTTCCGGACAAGCGCCGATCACCCCCGATCCGCGATTGTCCTCGTCCGCCGATTTCTTGAGGATGATCACAGGCACTGCGCCGCAAGCTCATACGGCGCGCGCGCTCGACGCTTACTTGGTGACCGTTTGTGATCATGGGCTGAATGCATCGACGTTTGCTGCTCGCGTGGTCTCATCGACGCGGGCCGGGCTGACCTCGGCGGTCTTGGGCGGACTGTCTGCCCTCAAGGGACCGCTGCACGGCGGCGCGCCAGGGCCGGTTCTAGATATGCTGGATGATATCGGGGATGAAGCAAATGCAGAGGCATGGATCGATCAGGCATTAGCCAAGGGCGAACGCCTGATGGGCTTTGGCCACCGCGTCTATCGCGCGCGTGATCCTCGCGCCGACGCCCTAAAATCAGCAGCGAGCCGACTCCCCGGGACGGCAGGACGGATCGCATTTTCTGAGCATATTGAACGAGAAGTGCTCGGCAAGCTGCGCAGCAAGTATCCCAATCGCGCCCTCGAAACGAATGTCGAATTCTACACGGCCATTCTGTTGGAGGCCTTGGGCATTCCGCGAGAAGCGTTCACCGCAACCTTCGCCTGTGGACGTGTCCTCGGTTGGATCGCACACGCACGCGAGCAAATCTCGGAAGGCCGCATTGTCCGGCCCAAATCAGTCTATCGAGGGCCTATGCCTGAACTGATGGAGGCTTGAGCGCCGATCAGAGCATGCTTTCCATGCTGAACAATCGACGGTGCAAATCAATGGCATAATTGTCTGTCATGCCAGCCAAGTAATCGCACACGAGACGCGCCCGGCGGACCGCCGTGGCTTGCTCAGCATCGCGACGCCAGAGATCCGGCAAGGTTTCAGGTTCAGCCATGAACAGTTCGAACAATTCGCTCAAAATTCGCTTGGCCTGAGACCGCATGCGATTGACTTTGTAATGCTTATACATGCGCTCATAGAGGAAGGCGCGGAGGGCGCGTTGATCACGCTCTAATTCATCGGAAAAGGCGACGAGCGGCACGGGCATCGCCCTCACCGCAGCGGCGCTGTCTGGTTTGTGTTCCGCAACGCGGCGCCGGGTCTCTGCGGTTAAATCATCAATCCAATGCCCGATCAGACGACGGACGGCCTCGTAGACGACCTTTTCACGCGACAATGCCGGGTAATCGGCTTGAACCGAGCGGAAGATATCACCCACCAATGGCAATTCGAGCAAATCCTCAATCGTGAACAGCCCGGCGGCGATGCCATCATCAATGTCATGATTGTTATAGGCAATGTCATCGGCGAGCGCCGCAACTTGTGCTTCGGGGCCCGCAAACTGATCGAGCTCTAAGTCTTCGAGCCATGGGAAGTCTCGAAATGCCGCAGGTAGGTCGGTCACTGAATTATCTGCGGTAATCAGCGGGCCATTATGTTTGACCAAGCCTTCCAGCATTTCCCAGGTCAGGTTCAAGCCTGGAAAGGTCGGATAACGATCTTCCAGCTTGGTAACCACGCGCAGCGTTTGGGCATTGTGATCAAACCCATCAAACGCCGCCATACACTCATCAAGCTGGTCCTCTCCCGCATGGCCGAAGGGCGGATGCCCCAAATCGTGCGCCAATGCCATGGCCTCGGCCAAGTCTTCGTCCAACCCCAGCGTCCGCGCCACAGAGCGGGCGATTTGCGCCACTTCCAATGAATGCGTCAGCCGCGTGCGGTAATGATCCCCTTCATGGGCGACGAATACCTGGGTTTTTTGCTTGAGACGCCGAAAAGCCGAGGCGTGAATAATGCGATCGCGATCCCGCTGAAACGGCGTCCTGGTGGCCGATTCCGGCTCTTCAATGAAGCGTCCGCGCGAGTCTTCCCAACGGGTTGCAAACAAAGCCCTCTTTTCAGGGATGTCCGGTGTCACTATCTTGTTTGCCATGAGCAATATTACCCTGTCTGAGTCGGCTGCGAAGCGCATTAAAGCGATTCTGGAGAAACAACCGGATAAGTCCTACCTTCGGGTTAGCGTCGAGGGGGGCGGCTGCTCTGGATTCTCATATAAATTTGATCTCGACGATACCGCCAACGCGGATGACCTTGTGGTCAGCCGTGACGGAGTCAGTGTGCTGGTCGATGAAATGAGCCTCGAATTCATGGCTGGCTCAGAAATCGACTTCTCAACCGAACTGATCGGTGCGGCGTTTAAGATCAATAATCCCAACGCGACCGCCGGCTGCGGGTGTGGCACGAGTTTTTCGATTTAGGCGCCGCACTCTCACAAGTGTTTGGACAACCCCAATTCCTCAACTGTTTTCAAGAACAGATCGGGATTGTTGAACAGCTCTACCGGGTTTTGTTTGATCACTTTGCGATGTTCGGTTTCACATGACCGTGCAGGTAGCCCCAAATCACTGAGAATCCGGTCAGTGGTGGTTTGGTGACATGCATTATCCAACAGATCACGCTCATAGGAGACACGAATAGGATCTATGACCTTCATCACCTCTTCTTCAATCTGTCTGTATCCACGCCGATCAGCGACAACGCCTGCAAAAAAATTGGGATCAAAGTCTATTTTGAATTGCTCAGCTTTGTCGGTGAAATTGTGATAGGCATTGCGATGATAGGCGACATGAGATGACAACACATGCTCGACAAGATTCTCGCGCTCCAAAAAGATAAACTGCCAGCCCTGCGCCTTCATACGCTTTAAAAATTGCATATAATCAAGCGGGCGCATCCGGTCTGATGTGAGATGATGAATCTTGATGTGGCAAATGAAGTTATTGTCGGTCGCATTGGCCAATCCATTCAAATAGTTGAATGGCATAACCAGTTCGCTGTAATCGGCGCTTAAGATTTCGCCATAGCCTGAGAACAATCCGGTCGACACGATCAGGTTTTCGAGCAAGGTGCTGCCGGTTCGTCCCTGTGCAAATATGGCCAAACGCACCTGATCTTTCCGTGGGCGTTGAAAAGGCGCGCGCACATAAACGCCCATCTCTTTAGATCGGTGGATCAGCCGAGCAGCGATTTGTTTTGCGCGAACGGTATCTATCAATGTTCAACCTCTGGATCTTCAAGACACATCTCACCATGCCAAAATGGCGCTCTTTTTCAATGGATGCACGCTGTGGGCCAGAATCGAAAGGGGCCGCCAGAATACTCAATTTCTGGCGCGGTGAGCCAGAATGGCGTGATCACGTAGGCTTACTCGGATTTCGTCCGCAGCGTCACAATCTCTTCGGCAATCGTTGGATGCACCGCGCACGTGTCATCAAATTGCTGCTTCGTGGCGCCCATTTTCACGGCAATTCCAAGCATTTGGATCATTTCACCAGCATCCGGTGAGACGATATGCGCGCCGACCACAACCTGGTCGTTTTGGCGGACAATCACCTTCATGAAGACGCGCTCTGATTTGCCGTTCAGCATATTCTTCATCGGACGGAATTTGGTTTTGTACACAACTACCGCGCCATAACGCTTACGCGCCTCATGCTCGGCTAAGCCGACCGTACCCACCTCGGGCTGCGTGAATACAGCTGTCGGAATGGTGTCATGATCGAAATGGCGCGGATTGCCTCCAAATTCCGTATCAGCGAAAGCGTGCCCCTCGCGAATAGCAACCGGGGTAAGCTCTGCACGTCGTGTGACGTCGCCAACGGCCCAAATATTGTCGATATTGGTCTTGGAATATTCGTCGACCACGATTTCGTGGCGATCACCAACCTTCACACCTGCAGCGTCTAGGCCCAGGCCATGAATATGCGGCCGACGCCCGACCGCCATCATAATCACATCCGCGTCGAGGCTCATGCCATTGGTCAGCTTCAAGTGGAGCGGAACGCCCTTATGGGCGGTTTTCTCAATCGACTCGAACACTGTATTGGTGATGACCCGCACACCCGCCTCTTTGAGGCCCTCATGCACCGTGGTGCGGACGTCCATATCAAAGCCATTGAGCACGGTATCGCCGCGATAAACCAGGCACGTTTCTACCCCAAGCCCAGCAAAGACATGTGCAAACTCACACGCGATATAGCCCCCGCCCGCAATGACAATGTGTTTTGGAAGCTCGGTCAGCTGGAAGATACCGTCAGACGTAATTGTATGTTCCACGCCGGGCAATTCTTCCGGGGACGGACGCCAGGGCGAGCCGCCAACCGCAATCAGGATTTTGTCCGCCGTAATTGTCCGCCCGCTCTTGGTGAGTTTCAACGTGTGAGCATCGACAAACTCGGCACGCTCTTCGAACACTTCGACGCCCGCATTGACTTGGCCACTCATGTACAGACCGGACAGACGGTCCACTTCGGCATGAAGATTGGCCATAAAACCGGGAAAATCGAACGCGCCAACGGTCACGTCCCAGCCATATTTTTTGGCCTCTTCGAGCTTGTGTCCATAGTCGCTGGCATAGACCATGAATTTCTTCGGGACACAGCCACGAATGACGCATGTGCCGCCCATGCGATACTCTTCTGCGAGGCCGACCTTAGCCCTGTGACCCGCAGCAATCCGCGCCGCGCGTACACCACCGGATCCGCCACCAATCACAAACAAATCAAAATCATATGAGTGGTCGGGCATTGCGGCTGTCCTTGCTTGGAGTCTTTTATCGGTCGCGCCTATATGGCGGCTTGTGTCTAGTATTCAAATATGGTGGCGCCGTCTTCGGATCCTATGATCACGGTGCGCGCCAGATTGATAAACAAACCGTGTTCGACCACGCCTGGAATATTGGCGAGATGGTGCGCTGCCAACGCAGGGTCTGGAATCATGCCGCAAGAACAATCGAGAATGAAATTACCGCCATCGGTGACGAGTGGTTTATGCCCGGCATCGGTGCGAACCTTGATCATAGGC
>JABSQA010000157.1 GCA_013213825.1 Henriciella sp. | reverse complement strand
AATATAACCACCGGGACGATAACGATTGCCCTCTGGCGCATTGTCCGGCTTCGTGACCAAAGCTTCCAATCCCTGTTGCTGCGTCGGGAAAGTGAACATATCCCCGCTATAGGACTGTAAGGCGCCAGACAGACGCGTAATGTCTGTTGCCGCTTTCGTGGTCCGTCCCTGGCTCATGGCACCTGTGACATTGATCAGCACAACGGTCGAAAGAAGACCAATAATGAAGACGACCACCATAATCTCGGTGAGCGTAAATCCGCGCTGACGATTGCGTTTGGTTTGTTTGCACTTGTCGAACATTTTTCAGTCTCCTTAGGCACCTATCGCCATCGTATTAAGCTGCAAGATCGGCAGCATGATGGCCAATACGATTAAGGCCACGACCCCGGCCAACATGACAATGAGCAGAGGCTCTAACAGGCCTAATGCTACTGTTGCGTTACTATCGAGCTCTTCTTCCATATAGTCGGCAGCGCGTCCCATCATGGACGGCAAGTCCCCGCCCCGTTCACCGCTGGCCACCATATGCACCAGCATGGGCGGGAATACGCCTGTCCCGCGCATCGCGCGATTGAGCGGCTGCCCTTCTTCGACTTGTCGCCGAACCGTATTTGCAGCTTGGCGGAAGACCTCATTCCCGACCGATCCACGGGCGGCCATCAGCGCATCAGGGACGGTCGCGCCACTGCCAGATAGCGTCGCAAATGTTCGCGCGAATTGAGCCGCATTGGCGCTTTTTATGACTTTCCCCAGTAGAGGGAGGCGCAAGACGAACCGGTCCCATCCCAGCTTCACCGCGGGCGTTCGAAACGCGCCGCGTAATAGCCAGGCGCCTATCAATAGCGCGGGGACGAGCAAAAGGCCCCATCCGCGCATAAATTCAGACACGCCAATCACCGCATTGGTCAATGGCGGCAAGTCTTGGCCAAGCGTTTCGAACTGTTCGATCACAGCCGGGACGACAAAGATCAGTAGGAGCACCACGACCAACATCGCCACCAAAGAGAGCACCATCGGATAGATCAAAGCGGACAGAAGCTTATTGCGGAGCTTCCGTGATTTTTCCAAATGCGTTGCGAGACGATCCATGACATCTCCGAGCCGTCCAGAAGACTGCCCTGCTGACACCACCGCGCGATAATAAGGTGGAAAGGCTTTGGAAGACTGACTCAAGGCTTCGGAAAAAGAATATCCCTCTTGAACTCGCCCGCGCACGCCCATGAGAACGCGCCGTGTCCCGGGCTTTTCCGCTTCACTGGCAATCGCGCCGAGCGCTTCTTCAACGGTTGCGCCGGATTTGATCAGCATCGCCAATTGGCGCGTCGTCAGAACCAAATCCGTTCCTGAAAGATGCCCACGACCGGTTGTTTTAGAGGCAGATTTTTGTCGGGCCTCTTTCACATCAAGCGGCGAGAGTTGCCGCATACGTAGCTCTTTACGCGCAGATCGCGCTGAGTCCGCGGTGATCACACCTGTGGCGCGTTTTCCATCAGCGCCTATCGCGACATAATCGAAGACCGCCATAATTAGCGCTCCTCCTCACGGCGGCAGACCCGAAGCACCTCCTCGACGCTGGTTTGGCCGGTCTTCACATAACGTGCGGCATTGCGGAACAGATTGTCATAGCGGTTGAGCGCCATCTCCTGAATCGCATCCTCGGAGCCGTCGGCGCGAATGAGCTCGCGTAGGCCTGCATCAACCGTGATCAATTCATAGACACCGAGACGGCCATTATAGCCACTATTGCCGCAAGCCATGCACCCGCCCGGTCGCCAGAATTGTGGCGCGTCCGCAGCATCAAGTCCAAACAAAGCGAGCTCTTCAGGCGCTGATTGATGCGGTTTACGGCAATGCTCGCAAAGTTTTCGCACCAGTCGCTGAGCAATCACGGCCTTCAATGTCGCCGCGATGACATAAGGTTCGATCCCCATGTCGCGCAGGCGCTGAATGGCGCCTGCCGCACTATTTGTATGGACCGTAGATAGGACTGGACGGCCGGTCGATGCGAATTCAAACGCGACTTTCGCTGTTTCAAGGTCGCGAATCTCACCGACCATGACGACATCTGGGTCATGCCGCAAAATCGCCCGCAGTGTGGCCGCAAAAGTCAGACCAACCTTATGGTGCATCTGGGTCTGCGAAATGCCTTCCAAACCATACTCAATCGGGTCTTCGAGCGTCATCACATTCCGCTCGCCATTGTTTAGGACCGAAAGCGCCGAATAGAGCGTTGTGGTCTTACCCGAGCCGGTTGGCCCCGTGACCAGTGTAATCCCGTTCGGTTGCGCCAGAATCTCTCTGAACCGATCCAGCGTGACCTGGTCCATGCCAAGCTCATCCAGCCCGAGCAACGCGTTGCGGGTGTCGAGCAAACGCATTGTCACGCGCTCTCCATATCGGCTTGGCAACGTCGACACGCGAACATCAATGCTACGGCCACCAATGGACAAAGAGATGCGCCCATCTTGGGGAATACGTTTTTCGGCGATATCGAGGCGCGCCATCACCTTAATCCGACTGGTCAAAGGCGCGGCTAAGCGGCGAGATGGGGTGAGGACTTCCTGCAAAACCCCGTCAATGCGATACCGCACCGACAAAGTATCTTCATGCGGTTCAATATGGACGTCTGAGGCTTTGCGATCGACGGCTTCATAGATGAGACCGTTGATCAATCGGATCACAGGCGCATCATCATCGCCATCTAACAGGTCGGCCGTCTCTGGGATTCCATCCACCAGGCTGGCTAGGCCGCCATGGCTGTCTAGTGCCGCTTCTGCTTCATCGCCCGAAACCCCTTCGCGCGCATAATGCTCGGTCAAGGCGCGCTCAAAATCAGGCGCCGCGAGTGGTTGCAATTTCAGGGGGCGCCTTAGAACACGACGCGCCTCGATCAGCGAGAATGGATCAGCACCATTGCGGACACCAAGTTTGATCCGTTCGCCCTCTCCTTCGAGCACGACGAGGCCTTTGTCTCGAGCAAAGGCGTATGACAGATCCGTATTCGTCAATGACACTCGTTTTTCTTACCTAGTTTCGACATAACCGCCGAATGCTTATTCACCGCGCCCACGCAAGGACGGCGTTTGCTCAACATCCAAATCTAAGACTTCTGAGATAAAGCCATCAATCTCTGACGGCCCATCCGAATTGCCTTCGCGGAGCAATTCCTCCGCGCGCAAATAGCGGTAATTACGAGACGTGACGCGGCGCGCATCCTCTTGATCACGCACAATGGTTGGACGAATGAATACCATCAAATTGGTGCGCACCACGGTATTCGTCTCGGACTTGAATAGATTGCCTAATACCGGGATGTCGCCGGCGACTGGAACTTTTGAGCTGCGCGTTCCGCTCGCCTGTTCGATCAAGCCTCCTAAGACGATAATTTCGCCATTATCGGCGAGCACGGTCGTCGTAATCTGGCGCAAATTCGTGGCGAAATCATCGATCCCGGCACTTAAGACGTCCGAAACACTCGAAACCTCTTGGAAAATGTCCAAATGGATCGTGTCATCTGCGGAAATACGAGGTGTTACATTCAGTTTGATACCGACATCCTGGCGCGTCACTGTACGGAACGGATTGCTATTATCGGACCCGAGCGACTCACCGGTGGCAATCGGAATTTGTTGACCGACCAAGAGTTCGGATGTGCCATTATCCAGCGTCATATTGAAGGGCTTAGACAGGACTTTCGAATTCTCGTCCGCTTCGACGGCGGTTAAGATGGCCCCGAAAAGCGTATCGCCGCTGCGTCCACCGGCACCAATTGCGGGCTGCAGAGACAGCAATGAATCGACCGCGCCCTGCGTGAAAGGATTAGCGCCGCCAAACGTGCTGGCTGGCGCAAGTGCGCCCGCCAATTCCAGTAAATTTGGCGCTTCGCGTGAGAAATTTGTGCTGAGGAATGGGATGGAGGACTCACCTGTTCCCGAAAGCAAGAACTGAACACCAAGGCTTCGCGCCGTGTCATCCGACATTTCGACAATGATCGCTTCGACCAGCACTTGCGCCCGACGCTTATCAAGCGCCTCGACCACCCGCTCCATAGCCAGAATGGTGTCTGGCGAAGCGCTAATAACCAGAGAATTGGTGGGTTGGTGATGCGCAATTGTGGCGGTAGACACCTGCGCTTCGCCGGGTGCTGACTGTTCAGCCATCGTATCCGCGAGACGTTCTAATATCGGAACAATATCCTCCGCGTTTGAATTGCGCAGCTCAATTACCCGCAAACTGTCTCGCACAGGATCCGTTTCATCTAGCTCCCGTGCCACGCGCATGGCCCGCGCCACGGTCGCTTCGTCGCCTTTCAGAACGATCGAATTTGAACTGGAAGCTGCCGAGACTTCAAACCGATTATTGGGATTGTCATCGCGATCTGTGAGTAGATCGTTGAGAATGGCTTCTATTTCTCGAGCCGGAACATTGCGCAATTCAACCGTTTGCACTTTGGTTCGATCATTCTCATCAAGCCCCTGCACGATTTCGCGCAAACGCGGCATGTTTGAGGAATAATCCACCAGAACCAAGGTGTTAGAGCGTGCATTCGCAACCACTTGGCCTTGCGCGTCGACCAATGGCTTGACCATTTGCGCGGCTTCTACAGCACTGAAATTATTCAACTTAAACACTTGGGTTATGAACGCATTCGGTCCGGTATTGCGCGAAGAGGCATCCCCAATCGCCATTTGCTCTGGCACGATGCGATACACGCCCTTCCCTGCAGGAACCGCTGCGAAGCCATGCACCCGCAGCGTTGAGAGGAACACTTGGAAGACTTCAGCGGTGTCCATAGGCGCTTGAGACATCACCGTAACTTTGGTGCGGCGCACGTCAGGATGCAGAATAAACGTATAACCCGTTATGATTGAAACATCATCGATCAAAGCGGTGATATCGACATCGTTCAAGCTGAGCACATGGCGTTCCGCGCGCGGGGAATTCATCTCCGCGACGGCCAAGCCTTGCGCTGTTAGCGCGATAGCAGAAGCTGCAATCAGCTTTTTCATGATTCGTATCCTACTCACCGAACCTTAAACGAATGGTTTGCTCCGATCCGTTGCGGTTAACGCTCAAATCCACTGTATCTGCCGAACTTATTCGCTCGATCACATCATTTGTATCCAGTTGCGCGACAGATACGCCATTAATTTGCAGCAACACATCTCCTGGGCGGAATCCGGCTTGTTGCATGATGTCCGGACTGCCGATCGGATCGAGCCGATACCCGGTAATTTCGCCATTCACCCGTACAGGTCCGGCATTGATGCTGCTCAATAGCAATTCTGGCGCCGCGATTTGCGCTTCAACTGCTCGCGATGGCGCTGCTGCGCTCGACTCATCTCGATCCGTAAGATCACGCGCCGAGATGGTTTGAGACTCATCCGAAATGACCGACAAACCGGCGCCTCGACCGCCTAACATAAGCGTTTCGCTGGCTCCATCACGGTTAATGATAACGCGATCTGACAAAATTCGTTCGCGTGTGACCCCAGCCAAAATCTCGTCACCGACCCGGTAATTCTTGCCAATTCCGTTCGGGGTACGAATGATCGCGTTGCCCGCCTCTCCGCCTTCTGTCGACATGCGTAAACCGTCGAGGTTGAGATTGAGATTGGTTTCAGGGGCATCTTGAACGATGATTTCTTGTTCGCCCTGCTGGAATGGATTTGACGTCACCAAAACGGTGCGATCGACCGTAATCCCAAGCGAACTCGATCCGCCCTGCATCGGTGATGGCAGCGGTCTCTGCGTGTATGTGGCAACCGTGTCAGAGGGCGAAATGACCAACCAACCAATGCGTGCCGCGAGCAAGGCCAAGGCAATCACCAGTATGCATTCAACACCCCATCGAACCGGGCGTTCAATGCTCACCAGTTTCTCAAGTGCCGTATCTGCGGCGCTTGGCATACCACTCACTCCTCATCACCCCGACCATATTTATTTACTTTAGGCCGCCACCTGACGCTTTGTCACGTCTACGATTTTTAAATGTGAACCCTCACGACACGGTTAATACCGAGTGTGAGGGTTCGGTTTAGGCGTTCACTTTTGCGCTTTTGTGACAGCGCTGAGATTGTCCTAGAATTTCGCCGTCAAGCTGGCCGACAAACTGGTGCCGCGATCATAGGTGTTGAACTCAACACGACCAATGTCTGTTTGCGTGTTGATGAACTCCTCGTGCGCCTCATCCAGAAGATTCCGCGCGCTGAGACCGAGGGTCAATTCACGGTTTAGGACATTAATATCCCGACGATAAACCAAATCGACTTGGATGCCCGGATCCTCCAATACATCTTCAAGCCCTAGGCGCGCATCGCCGCGTTGAAGAATGCGCTCATCGACCCAACCCACCAGCAAAGTGGCCTGCTCAACGTCCGTTTCCCATCCAAATTGTAGATTGAAGATGTTCTCAGGGGTCCCCTGCAACTTATCGCCATCATTGAGGCCGAGATCCGTCGCCAAAATGTCCCGGTTTTCACTGCCCGAGAACACCAGATCATTCGCATCCACGACGAGTTCTGCAGACGTGTATGTATAATTGGCGGAGAAGATCCAATCGCGATCCACGAACCATTGCTGCTCAAACGGCATTTCGAAACGATTGCGATACTCCAATTCCAAACCGAACAGTTCAGCTTTTGGCGCATTAATGTAGGTGGTCTGATAGACCAGCGAACTCAGTTCATTGATC
>JABSQA010000156.1 GCA_013213825.1 Henriciella sp. | reverse complement strand
GAACTGCTGGGCGATCGAGAACCGCTTGGTCAATATGCGGATTCTTGGCGACGATCGGCCAGGCCTCTTGTTGGTTCGACACCGACGATGACGGAGGTCTCGACATCCAGGAGATAGTTGGTCGCCCAGGTAAACCGGGCCTGTCCGCCGATCGCTGCTGTCCAACGCGCCGTTGGATCAGTCAGCGATATCTTCTTACGTGGCGTGCCGTCTTGATCAATCGCATCAAGATACTCTGTGACTGGACGAGACGCTATCTTCGGATCAGACCAGTCAACTGCCTCACCGGCCTCAACGGCATTATCCTCACTCGCATCGGCGCGGATCATGCTGGCATCAACCGCAAAGCCTTCGCCTTTGACCAGGCCTTCCGACATACAGCTGAACACGACTTGCTCGAATAGCTTTCTGAAGAGGTCACTTTCGCGAAACCGACCGTGACGCGCCTTAGAGAAAGTCGAGTGGTTTGGGACCCGGTCTTCAATGCCCAACTTACAGAACCATCGATACGCAAGGTTCAAATGAACCTCTTCGCACAACCGGCGCTCTGATCGGATGCCATAGCAGTATCCAACAATCAGCATCCGGCACATCAGTTCCGGATCAACCGATGGTCGACCTGTATGACTATAGAACGGCTTCAAGTGCGCCCGGATGTCATCGAAGTCGAGGAACCGATCAATCTTCCGAAGCAAGTGCTCCGCCGGAACCATCTTATCCAGTGAGAGCTCATAGAAGAGCTTTGCAGCGTCTTCTTCTAATCGTCCCATCATCGCGCATCTCCTCGATCTGCACGAAAATTACTGAATCAGAATTCGACCATTTTGACTCGGTCTTTTTCAACAGTATCGGGCGTTTTAAGCCGTTCTGGCACTTACCGACCCCAAAGCCGGCAACTTCTCAACGCCCTAACCCCGCCCCCTCACGTCACTCAAGCGCACCGCTCCAAACATGATCGCGGCGAGGCCATAGATCCCGGCCCCGATCAGAATGAACACCAGGACTTCAACAAATTTGCTGAATGGCACCCATGCTTCGATCATCTCCTGTTGACCGATCAGGTAAAGCAAAGCGGCGCCCATGGCGGCGCTGGCCAAACTGACGGAGACCAAGCGAGAGAGTAGACGTGGGCCGGGGCGATACCAGCCGCGGGCGAGCACTCCGATGAAGAGCACACCAGCATTGATCCAGGCCGCGATACTGGTGGCGATGGCAAGACCTGGGAAGCCGGCCCAGCCTTGCGAGCGGAACCAAAAGAACAGTCCGGCGCCAAGCACCGTGTTCAGCGCGACGGTGAACAGGACAAATCGCATCGGCGTTTTGGTATCTTCACGCGCAAAAAAGCCAGGTGCGAGGACTTTGATCAGCACAAAAGCCGGAACGCCCCAGCCATAATGCACAAGCGCCAAACCGGTCTGACTGGCATCATTCACCGTGAACGCGCCGCGCGCATAAAGGCCTTCCACCAAATAGGCGGGTGCGACCATCAGCGCGATGGCGGCGGGGAGGGTCAGCGCCATGGCTAGACCAATGCCGTCATCCATGAGCGTGTTGGCGGATTTGCTATCATCGGATCGCGCTGCTCGAGCGAGACGGGGTAAAATCGCGACGCCAACCGCAACGCCCACAATGCCGAGCGGCAATTGGTATAAACGGTCCGCATAGAAGAGCCATGACTTCGCGCCTTCTTCGAAGCTGGCTAGGAGCTGGCTGACCATGATGTTGATCTGCGTGCCGCTCGCCGCGATTGTGCCTGGGATTGCGAGCGCGATAATTTTCTTCACCGAGGGCGTGAGCTTGGGTAGGCCGAGCGAGAGTGAGATTTTTTGCCGCGTCACGCCCCACCAGAGCAAAGCAGCCTGCGCGATACCCGCGAAAGTCACAGCCCAAGCGGCTAAGACGGCGGTATGCGGAGCGGTGTCCCCGAGCAAGGCCGCGGTGATCAAAAAGATGTTCAGAATGGTCGGCGCACCTGCCGACAGGATGAAGCGACCGGACGAGTTCAACACGCCGGATAAGAGCGCGGCCAGGGCCATACAGGCCAGATACGGCATGGTGATCCGTGTCAGCAGGATGGCCAGCTGGAAGCTCTCACTTTCTGGCGAATAGCCGCCATGAAATGCATAGATCAGCCAGGGCATGGTCAATTGGGCGACAATGACCAGACCGGCCGTCGCCGCGAACAGACCGCGCATGGTCTGCCGGGCGACCTCTTCGGCCGCGTCTTTGCCTTCCGCCTCTAGTGTGCGCGCATAGGCGGGCACGAAAGCTTGGGCAAAGGCGCCTTCGGCAAAGATCCGCCGGAACAAGTTTGGTAAGATCAGCGCCGTGACGAAGGCGTCGCTAATTGGTCCTGCGCCAAGTTTGGCGGCGATGAGAATATCGCGCACAAAGCCGAGAATGCGGCTGCTTATGGTCAGAGACGATTGCGTGAGCGTATTGCGCAGGAGACTCATAAAAGGCTTTCGAGGTTAGAAACTGTCGGCCGCGCTGGCGCGTTTAAGCTTACGAGCAGGTGTTCGCGGTCCGTCTGGTTCTTCGCGTCCAAGCGCGGCGAGGAGTTGGTCGCGCAGTGACGATTTCATGGCCTCGTCAAACCCGTCTGGCAACTCGACATAAAAGGCATCGAAGACCCGTTCGCCATAGGACCCGACATGGGCTGAGACGATGGACACGCCTGCATCCGCAAGGACTTTGCTCACGTCGCTCAATAGGCCGGGGCGGTCACGCCCGGACACGTCTATCACGGTATAGGCTTGCGAAACATCATCAGAAATTGTCACGCGCGGTTGGACAATAAAGGCGGCTTTGCGAGGGCTTGGTCTGAAGCTTGGGTCTGGAACTTTGCTATTCTCATCTACGGCAGCTCGGACCATTTTTTCCAACCGGTCGAGACGTCCGCGATCGCCTTTCGCAAACGGATTGCCTTCGCCATCCTCAAGTACGAACACGTCGACAATGCGTCCGGATGCGCCCGTAAAGACTTGCGCGGCCACCGTTTGAGCGCCCATGGCGCCAATGGCTTGAGTTAAGCGCGCGAACAGACCCACGCGATCTGGCGCGGAAATGAACAGCACGGTGCGATCTTGGGTCTCGGTTTCCGCCCGAACGATAATCTCGTCACCTGTTGAGAGTTTCTTGGCGTGCTCAATCAGCGTTTCGGCGTCAAACCCGGTCCAATAGGCCTCGTCCATCTCCAACATGACTTGTGGCAGCGTCCCCGATTGGTCGACGACTAAGCTACGATTGGTTTCGGCCCGGGCTTTCAGTTCGGCGGTGACAATGCTCTCATCCGTGCGACCGCCACGCAGCGCCGCTTCGGTATTGTAATAAAGGTCGCTGAGCAATTGGCCCTTCCAGTTGTTCCAAACGTTCGGTCCGACCGCGCGAATATCTGCGACGGTAAGGATATAGAGCAGCCGCAAATGCTCCAAATCCATGACCTTCTCTGCGAAGGTGACGATGGTGCGCGGGTCGGCTATATCGCGTTTCTGCGCGGTCTCGCTCATCTCAAGATGGTTGCCGACCAGCCAGGCCACCAATTCGGTCTCTGCTTGATCGAGGCCGAGGCGCCGACAGGCTCGCCGGGCAGTTTTCATGCCTTCAATCTGCTGATCGCCAAGTCCTTTGCCCGTATCGTGGAGTAGCATGGCCAGATAGAGCGCGCGCCGGTTTTCGATTTTTCCATAAAGCTGCTTGGCCAGCGAGAATCCTTCCTCGCCTTTGTCCATATGCGAGATATGCTCCATCGCCCGGATCGTGTGCTCATCCACCGTATAATGGTGATACATGTTGAACTGAGTCTGGGCGACAATGCCGCCAAATTCCGGCAGAAACCGCCCGAGAATGCCAGCTTCGTTCATGCGGTTGAGCGTCAGGCCAAGATTTTCGCTGTCGAGAAGGATATCGAGAAAGGTCTCGACCATTTCCGGATTGCTGCGATTTTTCGCATTGATCCGTTTTTCGTTCCGAGTCGCGACCGTGAGCGCATCGGGATGGACGTCGCAGCCGGCTTTGTCGGCGCGCTGGAACAGCTGCAACAGCGTCGTTGGATCTTCTTGTACGACATTGGAGTCGGCGAAGTTGACGCGATTTCCCGTGAGTTCGAACCGCGTGTCTTTGAGAGGCTTGGACTGCGAAGACCCGGGTAAGAAGCGACGCCACCCCTCTGGCTTGGCCTTTTGCTGTGCTTCCAACTTTGCCGTTAAAATACGCGTCAGGCCGCCCACATCTTTGGCGGCGAGGAAATAGCGTTTCATAAACCGCTCAACCCCGAGCTGTTCGCCCCGGTCTTGGTAACCCATCCGGGCGGCAATCTCAGGCTGCAAGTCAAAACTCAGCCGCTCTTCTGGGCGCCCGGTAATGTAATGCAGGTGGCACCGTACCGTCCAAAGGAAGCGCGCAGCACGCATAAATAAGTGATATTCATGCGTGGTGAACACTTTGGTTTTCATCACGTCCTCTAACGATGACGTGGAATCCGGATGCATATGTTTGACGATCCAGTATAGCGTCTGGAGATCGCGCAATCCGCCTTTGCTTTCTTTGACATTTGGCTCAACCAGATAGCGGGCATTGCCTTGGCGGGCATGCCGATTGTCGCGCTCTTCCAGCTTGTCGGCGATGAACACGGCGTCTTGGCCATAAACGGACTGGCGATTGAACAAGTCACGCGTCTCTTTTGCCAAAGCCTCATCGCCAAACAAGAACCGCGCATCGAGCAGGCTGGTCTTGATGGTGACGTCTTCCTTGGCCAGGCGCACACATTCTTGCGGCGTGCGGAAGGCATGGCCGACTTTCAGGCCCATGTCCCACAAAGCGTAGAGCATGAATTCGATCACGCTTTCGGCATGCGGGCTGGTTTTGTAGGCGCGGATGAATAACAAATCGATGTCGGATGACGGCGCCAGGACGGACCGGCCATACCCGCCCGTTGCGAACACCGCGAGCCGCTCGCCTTCGGTCGGGTTGCGGGCCCGGAAGACATGCGTGGTCGTGAAATCATAGAGCGCGTGCAGCACTTCGTCTTGAACCGCAGCGAGCAGGCGGGCTGAATCCAGACCATCGGCGCCTTGCTGCAACCGCTCTTGCGCGATCAATCGCCCCCGGAACAATGCGCCATGTAGGATATCGAGCGCGGCTTTTCGCGTCGCCTTTTCATCGCCTTCATGCTCCAAGGCCGCGGAAGTCAGCTTCACCCGGAGAGCTCGGCCATCAATGATCGAACTCAACCGCCACTTGCCGGGGGCGCGCTTGGTTGGCGTGCGCGTTTCGACGAGTTGTGCTTCTTTAGACATGGACCCCCGTGTAGCGTGGTTTGCGCTAAAATGGCTAGCTCTGTCGAGGTTTTAAACTGCGGATCGTCGCAGGGAAATCAGAGCTTGATCTAAGATGCCCTGACTCGCCGCGCAGACCAATTGTCCGCCGGGTTTGGCGGGATCTCCGCGCCAATCGCAGGCAAGGCCGCCCGCGCCGCGCACCACAGGGATCAAAGCCGCTGCATCATAAGGCGCCAGCCCCGCTTCGGCGACCAGGTCAATCGTCCCGCCCGCGAGGCGTGCATAGGCATAGGCGTCTAAGCCATAGCGGATGATCCGTGCCGTATGCCGCAAATGCGTCCAAGCACCTTGTTCCGGCGGAGTCATGATGAAGGGATCGGTGGTCGCGATGACTGCGTGGCGTAAGTCGTCGCAAGTAGAGACTGTGATCGCCGTATCGCCGCTCTGGGTGCGCAGATAAGACCCGTCAGGTCCGCCAACATAGCGTTCATCCAAATTGGGTTGGTCAATCACGCCGACAATCGCGTCGCCCTCGGCATCGACCAAGCCGATAAGTGTGGTCCAAACTGGCAATCCAGCGACGAAAGCCCGGGTACCATCAATCGGGTCTAAAACCCAGGTCCAACCGGTCGTGCCGTCTTGGCGGCCATACTCTTCACCATGAATGGCATCGTCGGGGCGCAGATCGGCGAGTACAGCGCGCATGGCGCGTTCCGCGGCTTTGTCCGCTTCGGTCACCGGATCAAAATCGCTCCCGGTTTCCTTGTTTTCGATCGCAGAAAGGGCGCGAAAGTGCGGTAGAATGGCTGCGCGAGCTGCGTCCGCCATCGCATGAGCGACCGAAATCGCATCAAAATTGAGGTGTGAAGTCATACGCCGCGCTTAGCCGCGCGGGTCAGGTTTGGTCAAGATAGAGCCACAGATGGGTTAGGCAGCGCCCGAATCAGATGTTTCAGATTCCAGGGCTTTCGCCAGTTCAAGCAGGCGCCGACGCGGGCGTTCGCCCAGCCGATAATAGGCACGCACCAATTCCAGCGTTTCTTTTTGGCTGAGAATATCAGCATCAAGTCGTTCAGCATCATTTGCCGCCAGACCTTGCATGTCTTCTGATTCCAAACCGTCAAAGAAATATTGAACCGAAACGTTCAAAGCACGCGACAAATCATACAGACGAGAAGACGTGACCCGATTGGCGCCACACTCATATTTCTGGATCTGTTGGAACCGCACGCCGACCATGCCCGCCAGATCTTGCTGGGTCATACCCAGTAATCGACGTCGGCGACGCAGGCGTTTGCCCACATGCAGGTCAGTTTTATCCGTCATACCGCACTCCCGGATGCTCGCAGACTCCCCATGAGTCCCGAATATGAATTTCGGGAAAACTCACAGCAAGTCCTGTGCCGAAATGGAAATTTC
>JABSQA010000155.1 GCA_013213825.1 Henriciella sp. | reverse complement strand
TTGTTCAACACCCTCTCCCCGGTTCGGACCCCACAGAAAGTTGAACCGCTAGCATTCCATAATGCCGGATCGCGGTCGGCCGCCGAAGCCGCGGCCAGAGAGGCTTCGACCGCTGAGGACGCCAGCGATGAATAACTCAAAAATCGCAATAACGGCTACTCTTGCCGCTCTTTTTATGCTGGGGCTCGCCTTTGCCTCAAAGCCACTCTACGACACGTTCTGTCGGGTCACTGGGTTTGGCGGAACCACCCAAACCGCTCAAGCGGCGCCTGATCGCATCAGTGAGCGCGAAGTCAAAGTGCGATTCGACGCCAATGTTGCCAATGCGCCGTTGAGGTTTAAAGCAAGCCAAACCGATCTTCCTGTACGCCTTGGAGAGCATGCTTTGGCGTTTTACGAGGTGACCAACACATCGGCGAGCGATGTCAGCGTCATTGCCAGCTATAATGTTACGCCACACAAAGCGGGTCGTTTCTTCAGCAAATTGGAGTGTTTTTGCTTTGAAGAGCGGATCATTAAAGCCGGTGAAACCAAAAAACTGCCGGTCATCTTCTTTGTCGACCCGGCAATGGAAGATGAGCGCGGGGCGCAAGACATCCGGACGATCACGCTCTCATACACCTTTTTTAACACCAATGAGTTCACAGGTGCGACCAAAACGGCATCGCTTAACTGAATGGTTGCAGAATCCGTGCACACCGGTCTACAAGGGCCTGAGGTTGTAACAACTATTGCCACAAGGGGTTCCCCGTCATGGCCGAAGACGTCAAACACGATTATCACCTGGTAAACCCATCGCCATGGCCATTGATTGGCTCGATTGCGGTGCTCGCCCTCGCGGTTGGCGGCGTGATGTATATGAAGGGCCTGTTCGGCGTCGAACAAGGTCAGTTATGGACTCTGGTACCTGGCTTCCTAATGGTCATTTGGGTCATGGCAGGGTGGTGGCGTGAAGTCGTCAAGGAAGGCCGCACCGGTGATCATACGCCTGTTGTTGAGATCGGTCTCAAGTATGGCATGGTCTTGTTCATCGTGTCGGAGATTATGTTCTTCGCCGCATGGTTCTGGAGCTTCTTCGAACTCGCAATCTTCTATCCAGCCCGTGTCGGCGGAACTTTCGACGCAGCGAGCCCGGTATGGGAAGGTCTAAATGCCTTTGCTCAGTGGCCACCTACGGGCGTCACAACGTTCGATCCATTCCATTTGCCATTGATCAACACCTTGATCCTGCTTCTTTCTGGAACGACGGTGACCGCGGCCCACCACGCATTGCAGCATGACAAAATGGACAATGCGAAATTTATGCTGATCCTAACGATCATTCTGGGCGTCGCATTCACCTGTTTGCAGGTTTACGAATATTCAGAAGCTCAGTTCACCTTTGATGGGACGCTTTATGGGTCTGCATTCTTCATGGCGACAGGCTTCCATGGCGCTCACGTCGTCATCGGAACAATTTTCCTAACCGTCTGCCTGTTCCGACTGTATGCGAATAATATGACGGCCAAGAAACATCTCGGCTTCGAGTTTGCGGCTTGGTATTGGCACTTTGTTGATGTCGTTTGGTTATTCCTATTCGCCTTTGTTTATGTGCTTCCGCACCTCGTTCTCGGGCATTGATCGGATACATAAAACTTTAAGTTCGGTTGGCGCCTCATTGATCTCGATGAGGCGCCAATTTTTTTTTCGCCACAATATCGTGGGCATGGTGTAGAAAAGGTCGTGAAATGACATTCCGTCCAATGCCAATCCTGACCGCTTTGAGCACGATCAGTTTGATTATTCTGATCACGCTGGGAAATTGGCAATATGCACGCTACGCCGACAAAATGGCCAATCCCACTGTGATAGAGCAGGCGCAAGAGCGAACAGAGATTTCCGTTACGATCGATCGCGCGCATCCAGGAAATGTCCAACAAGTGTATGGATTTGCAGATAGCGAGCCGATCTGGCGTCGATATGCCCCTGGCACCATCCAGACTAGCGGGGAGACGATATTGGTGATGGTAGAGGCCACCGGCGGCGCCACACCCGTTCCGATTGCGATTTCAGACCTCCCAGAGACGGTCACATTTGAGGGCTTTATCGCGGAGCGTGCCGCTTCTTCTAGTCGATTTTCTGGACGAGACGATCCCGCAAATGATACTTGGTACGGGCTGGATCCAATCGCGCTGAAGGATCATTTAGGATTGGATGAAACACCGAAAATCGCGGAACCCGTTCTGATGTCCGTGAGAAACGCTGCTGACACATCGCAAGTCCGCGAGACCTTTAATCCATATGCATTAGCGAAGCCGGTTGATCCATTGCCGCCAGAACGGCATTTTGGGTATGCATTGACATGGTGGGGGATGGCGCTCGGCTTGATTGGCGTGTATGTCGCGCTTCACCATTCTCGCGGACGCTTGAGATTTAAGAAGGCTTGAACGCCATGAAATATGTTTCCACGCGCGGTCAGGCCCCAGCGGTCGACTTTGTTGAGGCCTGTTTAACCGGTCTCGCGCCAGATGGTGGCCTTTATGTGCCAGCCGAGTGGCCTCAAATCACACCGGCGGCAGCAAATGAGACCTATGTTGAAATTGCCAGTCGTGTGCTCGGGGCCTTTGCAGGAGATGCATTGAGCCGAGACGATATTGCTGGCCTTTGTGAGCGCGCCTACGCAAGTTTCTCGCACGCATCGGTCGCACCGCTCAATCAGAGTGGTCCCAATCAGTTTGTGTTGGAATTGCATCATGGCCCAACCCTGGCCTTTAAAGATGTCGCCATGCAGTTCATTGGCCAGCTCTATGATCTGGTTTTAAAACGCCGCGGCGAGCGGATGAGCGTGGTCTGCGCCACATCAGGCGATACAGGTGGGGCAGCCGCCGCGGCCTTTGCCGGGGCCGAGCAGGTTGACCTCTATATTCTTCATCCACATGAGCGCGTGTCCCCTGTGCAGCGGCTGTTCATGACCACAACCGGCGCCGAGAACGTGCACAATTTGGCGGTTGATGGCGATTTCGATGATTGCCAGGCGATCGTCAAAGCCTTGTTTGCCGATAAAGCCTTTGCGGCTGATGTGCGCTTGTCCGGGGTAAATTCGATCAATTGGGCGCGCATTGCGGCCCAGGCGGTTTATTACGCAGCTGCGCAAGCCGCGCTTGGGCCTGACCGTCCCATCCGTTTTGTCGTTCCAAGCGGCAATATGGGCGATGCATTTGCTGGCTATGTGGCTGCCCGATGCGGACTTTTGGCTGGATTCGAAATGATCTGTGCGGTGAACGAGAATAAGACGCTCGATACATTGCTCGAGAATGGCGTGATGCGCCGCGAACAAGCTGTCGCAACGCCCAGCCCTGCAATGGATATTTCAGTCCCTAGCAATTTCGAACGTTTATTTTTCGAGGTCGCAAGTCGGGACGGGGATTTGGTGCGACGTACCTATGAGCAATATAAACAAGCCGGCACCGCGGATTTGCCAGAGCAGGTTCGTGGGCCGCTCGGATGCACCGGCTTCTCCTCTGCCATGGTCAGCAATGCTGACACTCTGGAAGAAATGCGTTGCTTCAAACAAGAAACAGGCGCTCTCATATGTCCGCATACGGCGGTCGGGACAGCTGTGGCGCGACGTTTGCCTACGAGCAATGCGACCACGGTCGTGCTTTCAACGGCTCATGCCGCCAAGTTTCCCGAAACTGTTTTAGACGCTACGGGCGATGATGCGGGCTTGCCAGCTCGGTGCCAATCTTTGCGAGAGCGCGGTGAGGTGTTCGAACGCATCACCAATGACTTAGGCGCGGTGAAAGACCTCATTCGCGCGAAATTGGTGGCGGACGCTTAAAAACGATGAGTGCACCAATCGGAGAATGGCAGTGGAACCGCACCACCCAGCGCCTCAGATTATCGCTGGAGCCGCCCGTATTGGGTCGTCAATTGTCCGGTGAATGGACGCTGGAAGATTTGAGTTACGTCCTCGATGGGTTGAGTCGACAGCGGCTACGCAGCGGTCTGGAAACCCCGAATGGCGATGTCGCCCTCGAATTGGTTACCGCTGAAGGTCTAGAAGTGCACCTTGCGGGTGGACGAGTGGATGAAGAGATGTCGCGCGGCGTGATCCTTTCGGTCGAAGAAGAGGGCGACGATGAGGTTGCTCAACTGGTTGAGCTATTACCCGTATTTCAGCCCATCGTTGGGCTGCGAAGCCGAAAGATTGAAGGCTTTGAAGCTTTAGCCCGCTGGGGCACCGAACAAGGCTTACAAGCGCCCGTCGGTGATAATGCCGGATTGGCGTCGACCATGCTTTTACATGCGGCTGAGGCGGTAAGTCACTTTCGACGCATATCGGGCAATAAAGACCTGTTTATGCAGGTCAATATAACAAGTCTTGATCTCGCCGACGGCCAATTGGTCGATCTGATTTCGGCGCTTCAGAGCGGCCACGATTTAGCACCGCGGTCCATTCGTTTGGAATTGACCGAACAAGATGCGCTCCGCGATACGGAGCAGACGCTCAAACGCCTCCACGAATTACGAGAGGTTGGGGCAGGTGTGGTTCTAGATGATTTTGGGTCTGGGCATTCATCGTTCCAGTGGCTCGCGGACCTGCCCGCAGACGCGCTCAAAGTCGACGCATCGCTCGTCCAACAAATAGAAAATCCGCGCGTTGAAACCATATTGGAAGCGCTTACGCTCATGTCTCGCCGCCTCGGTATGACGTCGACAGCGGAAGGTGTCGAAGATGAGCGACTAATGGGCCGGTTGCGATCTTTAGGATTTGATCATGCGCAGGGCTTCGCTCTTGGACGGCCCATGTCAGTCAATAAAATCGAAAAATTCTTACGCAACTAAGCGCCAAGATCGACTTCGAGTTCAGAAATCGCGTGAACGAAATTACTCGGCGCGAGCGCACCTTTGCCGGTCCAACGGATGTTCGGAAAACGTGAGAGAATGTTTCGATAGGCAGATTCAAGCTGCATGATTGCCACGCGTTTTCCAAGGCAGACATGCGGGCCATTGCCAAAGGCGAGATGCTCATTGGCATTCCCGCGTTCGATATCAAACTGATTGGGGTTTTCAAACTTCGCCGGATCGCGATTAGCGGCAGCATAATACATGACGATCTTGTCGCCTTCACTGAGCTTCTGTCCGCCGAGGACTGCGTCTTGCGTGACTGTCCGGCGCATATAGGTCACAGGACTAACCATCCGAATGGCCTCATTGACGAAGTTTGGATAGTGCCGGTCATCGGCGATGAGTTTCGCCCGTTGGTCCATATGTTCGGTTAGAAGCTTCATCGTTCCAGACAGCGAGTTTCGCGTTGTGTCATTTCCAGCGAACACGATTAGCAACCATGATCCATCTAAAAACTCGTCTGTCAGATAATCACCATCGACTTTGACATTTGCGATGGCGCTTAGCAGATCATTCTTGGGATTTTTGCGGCGTTCCATCAATTGGTGACGTCCATAATCGAACAGGGCTTGGATTTCGTTCATGAATTCCATGATTTGCTCGGGCGACAGGTTCCCCAGACCTTCCTGTTGAGCTTGAAACTGCGCATTCTCAAGATAGTGCATCCAATGTACAAGCTTGGGCCGGTCCGCTTCGGGCACACCTAATATTTCACACAGCGTGAATAGAGGTAGCTCCGCTGAAAAGCTTTCAACCATGTCGACGACAGGCCCCTTGGCTTGCATATCGTCGAGCAGCTTATTGACCTTAACGTCGACTTTTTTTCTCAGCTCAGCAACGAAGTCCGGGCGAAACCAAGCCATATGTTCCATGCGCAATGGCGTATGAAAGGGGCGATCCAAGTTGATCAGAGAGTTCAAGGATGAAGAATGAAGCAGAGGATGCCGCGGAACGTCTGGCATCCCATAATTCATCAAGATGCCGCCTTTTTGTGATGAGAAGGTCGCCGGGTCTAGCTCGGTCGCTTTGATCAGTTCGTGTGATGTCAGCGCCCAAAATCCTCGACCATATTCTTCGGGATGCCACATAATGGGCGCTTCCCGGCGCATTTGATCGAACGCGTCAAACGTGTATCCGCCTTGGCCAGAGAATACAGCCGGGTCTGTGAGGTCCACAGGAGGCTCGAGATCATAGATTGGCGGATTCGACGGCGCCGCTGGTGGTGTTTCAACCTGATATGTATCGGTGACGTTCTGAAAACCCATAGGAAACCTCCATGAAACATTCGGAGCGCCTTGTGGCGCTATGCCGAAACAGATCTAATGTCTGTCATGGTTTCAAGCTAGCTTACCGTTTTCGTCTGTGAACCCGTGACGCTGCGCGAGGCTTTCTGCGGTCTTGGCGCGGTTCTGGCGCGGCCGGTAGGTGTTTTGCCGGAACAACATCTTTGAGCGTCTCGCGCAAAAGGTCTGCATCGATCTCCTCGACAGCACCTGGGCGCAAGTCTTGAAGCTCGAAAGGGCCATATTGTGTGCGAATCAGACGGTTCACCTGCAGTCCGAGATGTTCCATGGCTTTGCGAACTTCCCGGTTTTGACCTTCCGTTAGGCGCACATTGATCCAATTGTTGGCGCCCGTGGTTCGTTCCAGTTCCGCCTCAATCGACGCAAACCGGGTTCCGTCGTCTAAGGTGACGCCGTCCTTCAGCGTGTCGAGCGCGTCCTGGGTAACTTCACCATGCGCCCGTGCTCGATAATGCCGGATCAACCCAGTTTTTGGCAATTCCATCGCCCGGGCCAATCCGCCATCATTGGT
>JABSQA010000154.1 GCA_013213825.1 Henriciella sp. | reverse complement strand
GTTCAAAGTCCCGCATTTGAGAGCTCTCTATGAGCGTGTCGGAATGCATGGTGAGTTTCTAGGGCCTACCGTCGGCGATCAAATCCGCGGCACTGGTTTTTCCCATGACGGGTTCACCTCCAACCTCTTCATCTTCTTGGGTGGAGAAAGCCGCAACGGGGTGTTCTTCTTCCCTGGAACCGACGCGGAACAGATTGCGATGAAGCGTGAGCTCGAAGCTTTCCTGCTGGCTCTTGATAGCGATTTTGCGCCCATCGTGGGGCAGCAGGTCACCGTGACCAACGCGTCGGCCTCATCTTCACTGTTAAAACACGAAGTCGGCTCAGCCGCAGCCCGGATCGATCTTATGCGCGCGCGTGCCGGAGTATCTAGCCCACGCGCGGAATGCGATCTGATTGTGTCTGGTACGATTGGTGGGGAAAAGCGCTCGTGGTTCATGCAAGCCAGCGGCGACTATTTGGGTGACGATGGCACGACCCTATCTCATGCTGCCTTGCTGGCACTCTCCGACAGCCAAGAAGAAGCTTTGACGTTTACCTGTGCCTACCCAGGCAGTGGTAATCGTGTGGCTATTGACCGCGATTCCAATGGCGTTTCGGATAAGTCTGAGTGTGGTGATTTTGACTCAGACGGCGTTGCTGGTTCCTACGATGTCTTGGCGATCCAGAACCAGCTTGTCGGAAAACAGGCGCTGGCAAATGAAGAAAGGTGCAATGTCGTAGACGCCGAGAACGAGGCATCCAACACATGTTCGATCGCCGATGCACTAGTTATTGCGCGCTCTGCAAGACGCCTCGCATCCTCCAAACGTCAAATTTGTGACTTAGGATAACCGAGCTTTCCAGTTTATGCTTTTTTGCTCGCTGGGGAGGATCTAAGTTGGCTGGATCACTGCTCCAAAGCAAATCAAATTCCCGTTCGGGTCCCAAACGTGAAACTCTCTCATTCCGTGCCCCTTAGCATTGACCGGCGTTTTCTCAATACGTCCCGGAGCGAAGCTACTCTGCTGAGAGTTTTTAATAGCGAGGCATGCAATTCGTCGAGAGCACTTACATCTCGCAACTCGACATAACACGACGTGTTTTCAGGAATAATTGAATTATCGCATTTCCAAAGATGAAGTGTCAGACTCTCCCCCCGCACAATTGCGTAGTTCCCGTTATCAAAAACCGCATGATGCGGGAAATCCAAATGCTCGACATACCAGCGCGCGGTATCGCCAGGATTTGCCGCGGCAAATTTTGGTGCAGTGTGGGATCGTTCTAAAGGATCGATGATTTTGCGCCCTCAATACTCGCCAACCTATGCGTTGAATATCGCAGCAGGTGGCGGTTGAAAAGCGGACGTTGTTTACGTCTCCTTTTGCTCGCTTTTCAGTAATCAGATGACGCTGGAAAGCAGTGACTTTCCATCTATGAAATTCTCAATGTTTGATTGTGCCAATTGCGCTTGCGCGAAGAGCGTTTCGAAAGTTGCGCCACCTTGATGCGGGGTCAGAATGACGTTTGGAACATCGGTCCAGCGGGCACTATTCGTTGGTTCAGGGTCAAAAACATCCAGACCCGCGCCGCCGAGTCGGTTCGACTTCAGCGCCTCAATCAGTGCGACTTCATCAACGACGCTCCCCCGCGAAACGTTCACGAGGACACCGTCCGCGCCAAGCCGGTCGATAATGTTCTCGTTGATAAGATGGCGCGTTGTGTCATCCGGCCTACAGCAGATCACTAAGCCTCGGCACTGATCCGCCAGGTCTTCTAGTGAGTCGACATAAGGGGTTTCGATCTCTGGCTTGGGACGCGGTCCCCACCATTTTACGTCAACGCCGAATGGCTTCAATCGAGCAAGCACCTCTTTGCCGATCGACCCGAGACCGACAATCCCCACTGGCATATTTCGGATCGAGTGGCGCAGCGGTGGTGCGGCGCCGACCCACTGATCCGTCATAATGCACTCTTGCGTCTGCGGAATGCGCAGGAGCAGTGATGTGCTCAGGGCAACGGCGAGATCGGCGACATCTCCCGAATTCATCCCTGGAGCGTTGGTGACGGCAATTCCACGCGAGCGACATTCGTCGAGATCGATATTGCTGAACCCGGCTGAGACCGACGCGACCATTTTGAGGTTCGGAAAGCGCGCCAGCATCGCCTTGTCGAGCTTCTCAATGCTGGCCGAGAGCAGAATATCCACATCAGCGCCGTGGTTCGTGATGGTCTTCTCTACGTCGCCTTGAGTTTCCAACCAGTTCCATCGTTCAGGTCGGTTCGGAAACAGTGTGTGCATTTCGGAATGCATGGCGAGCACGGTAGTGGCGTTGGTCATGTACGCAGTCTCATTTGAAGATAAGTAGGGAAAACTGCGCGCTCACATCGAACGTTCGTCTCGAGCGCGCAGAATTCTAGGTGGGGTGGTTCAAATGCTCAGATCGAGCGCATTGTAGTCGTGAAGTGAGGCTTTCGCGTCTTCGTTCCATTCAAAAGACAAGCCCTTCTCGACGAATGGCTGATACTTATAGGGCGTCTCATTCGGGAAACGCTTGCTTCGGGCATCGATGCCGAAGCCGATGACCTCAGAACGCTTAGCGATGAGATCTTCATCGAAGACTTGAACGGCACTGTGTGTGCCTGCGCCCGTGACGCCGAGGACCGAACTACGACGGTGGAAGCCCATATTCACCGTGATGCGCGGTTCGAAACCTGTATTCGCGAATGAGCCATGTACGAGTTGGCGATTGCACATCACCACGTCGCCTGCATCACAGACCAGCGGGACCGTGTCAGCAATCCGTTCACTGCCTGACTCCGCAACCAATTGCTTGATATCGACTTTGCCGAGCTTGTGACTGCCGGGCAGGACCCAGACGCCATTCACGGCTGTACTGCCATAGACCTGGGCCATGAAATTGAAGCCGTGAATGCCGTCATCAAAGTCTTCACTGTCCCAATGCGTGGTGCCATCTTGGTGCCAAGACACCGCAGCGCCAATGCCGGGTTCTTTGATAAATAGGCTCTCATTGAAGGGCGCGAAATCTTTGCCGTTAATGTCCTCGGCAACCTTCAGCAGTTGCGGATGTCCATAGACACGTAGCCACGTTTCGGAGAACTGCAGCGAGCCAAGTAGAATGAATGGCGCGGCCGCAGGCGCATCATCTGCGGCCTTAGGCTCAAGCAGTTTTACCTGGTGGCGCCCATTTGCGAGCGCTGAACCGCCCAGCGGGTCGCCGAGCGGCTTTGACCAGACGAGCGTTGTCGTCTCACAATCTGCGCCAAGGGCTGGGGCCCCATCCGCGGTGAATTTCTCGCCCGGTCCAGCAGGGAACCGCTTTTTCATCTCGGCGAGGTCTTGTTTGATGTCGTCCAGCTCATCCTGATGAAGGACGCCCGTGAACACATAGAACCCGTACTTCTTATAAGCGTCGACGATGTGACCGGCGAGATTGCCATCCGCGTCAAATTCAATCGGCCCACGATTGTCCAAAGCCATGGCACGCTTGTGCCCGGAGATGAGATAGTCCCGCATCGCGTTAGCATCATCGCCATAATGCGCGGCGCAGGCTTCAATGGAATCCATGTAATGGGGTTCAGACATGAGCGAATCCTCCCTTTGTTTTAACGTTGTTTAAATTTAAACATCGTTTAATTCTTGTGTCAATCAGAAAATCGGCATAAGGAATCCAAATGGCAGTCGAAACGCTTGGATCACGCGAAAGCACGCGTTCAAAGAATATGGCGAAACGCCGGGAGACCATCTTGCGCGAAGCCCGTTCACTCATTGCTGATGAGGGGTTTGAAGCTTTGAAGATTCGCGACCTTGCCGCGCGCGCGGGTCTGACCGTCCCGACAATTTACAATCTGGTTGGCGGCAAGAATGAAATACTGGCCGTCATCATCGAAGAAATGGTGGTACAACTCCGTGCGCTCCAAGACGCAGCCAGGATCGATCCGGTCGAGGAGTCCTTCGCGAAACTGATCGAGGACTTGGCAGATCACTTTGCCACCGATGAAGCTTTCTATCGTGCCGCCTTTATCGCGGGCGATCGCAGTGGTCTGTTCGAGCAAAGCTCTGGGGAGGGTATTTTCGCGCATTTCGTGCAGCAACCAATCGAAACCTGTACCCGGGCCGTCGAAGCGGGACTTCTGCGTGGTCAGATCGCACCCGAGGTGCTGGGTCCTCAGATCTACGGTTGTTATCGCCTGGCGCGACAAGATTGGGCCAATGGGTATTTCGATTTGAATGGGTTCAGGAAGCAGGCGCTAGTTGGCGTGTTTTTATGCCTCGCCTCAGATGCTAAACCCGCCTTTCGCGAAAGATTGATGAGTAAGATCGCAGGTCTGACAAGCGGCTAATCCGGCCCACGGTTGATCTGCCATTTGCTTGTGAATTGCACCACTCTGGTACTCTTTGAGTACAGGTCCGGAACACAAAAGTGTCTAACCGGTGGTGTCAGTCTAATGCGAACCAGTCTCCAGCAGCGTTTGGGGTTGGGGTTCTTATCCAGCCAAAAGGCCGCGCCATTCAGAGAGGGCGGCGTTTCGCATTGATTTGAATGTTGAACGGTGGTTGATGTGGCGGTCTAGATTGAAGTGATTGTGGAACGAAGCGTGGGTGGAAGCGAATTTTTGTAGGTTCGACATTCGCCTGAATCTCGACATTGCTCGTTCTCGCCTTCGAAAGGGCAGGTGGCTATTCTCGGCTCGATTGTTGAGATGGCGACCGACCTCCTGGCGGTCATCCATTCCGATCTCTTTCATCGCAGCCCCATAAGACCGAAGTCGGTCTGTGATGACCAAGCGTGGCGCACCGTACCGTTTCATTGCTTTCTTCAAAAACCTAAGCGCAGCCTGCTTATCCCGGGTCTTGGTGACGTAGCTTTCCAGCACTCCGCCCTCGTGGTCGACAGCGCGCCAGAGATAATGCTGGACGCCATTGATCTTCACGAAGACCTCATCCAAGTGCCATTGCCATTGAGTATGCTGTCGCATGTAGGAGGCGCGTTTCGTTCTGATTTTTCTGGCTAAGATCGGACCAAACCGGTCGACCCAAAGACGAACGCTTTCATGGCAAACATCGACGCCCCGTTCGTGAAGCAGGTCTTCCACATTGCGCAGAGAAAGCGGAAACCGGACGTACATCATCACGGCAAGCTGGATGATCTCAGATGATGTCTTGAAATAGCGAAATGGGTTCTTGGTCATCGAGCCAAGCTAGCGCGGGGCAGTTAACGCGCACTTTCCACTGACAATTCCAATCGCTTTGGCACTCACGAAATGAGGTGATGCGTATCCTTAGAAGCCAGACATTAATTCAGCTGTTCGGAGATCAATCCCAGCAATGCATTGACTTCCAAAATGTCTTCTCGCGCCATCCTGCCAATCTTCTCAAAGTCGCTGCGAATGCGTGTCAAATGAGGTCGCGCCTGACTGATACAGCGATGGTGTTTTCTGACGACTTCATCGAGTATGATTAAGGTGGTTCCGGGGACGCTATCCGGGTCCTGGTCGGCCCACGGGTCGATGGCCGGAATACAAGACATCACCCAGTCTAAATTGTTCTCGTTCACGGCGCTCGCAACCTGCTCGATGGCGTCGTGCGTCTCCCACTCATTTTCGGCGGCATAGTAATGCTTGAGCTTGGTCTCGATGAAACTATCGTCTGGCTGCGGCAACAGTTTGCGCATCCCGGATGAAAGGCTGATTTCAACGAGGGCATCAAACAATTTATCTGTTGTCATCACATTCGGTTCGATACCCACGGTTGAGTCGAGACTGACATTGTATGGTTTTCCTGGCGTTTCGAAGATCCGGCCATAGGGCGATAGGCTCAGTTCACGCCGTTTTCTGAGTTCATGCATGTCCTGCATGAGGCAGAAAGACAGCAGAAGTGGGTTGTATTCTCTTACGCGGAGAAATCTTGCCTGACGTCCAGATAGACCGATGGTGAAGCTGGATTGATCGCGTCCAGTTGGTCGAATGACTTCAAAGTCGGGGCTTTGATCAAAGCGTGTGCGCAGCTGTTCAAATTCCGAGTCGATATTCATTCCAGTTTAGCCCACATCTGGCACGTCTTCACGATATCCCTAGTCAAAGCGGGCCGGCGGCGCAAAGGGAACATGACAATATCATTTGAGAAAGCGAGGCGAGCACACACATTGAGCAAGTCTTGGACATTATCATGTTAGGAATTAGGGGCGTTAAACATGAAAATCGTCGTCGTCAGCGACACACATAACCAACACGAAAAACTTCGCGCGTTAACCGGCGATGTTTTAGTACATTGTGGCGTCATGTTTAATCTGTTCGACAGGGCCAGCAACGATGTGAAACGAATGGATGCCTGGTTCGGAAGCCTGGATTTCGACCAAATCCTTTGCGTTGGCGGCAATCATGATCTGAGCCTGGAAGCGGCGCTCCGGACGACCCATCAGCCGTTTCGCAACGCAACCGTATTGCAGGACACGCGCATCGTACTGAATGGCGTCGTCTTTTACGGCGCTCCATGGGTTCCGATGTTGCAGAGCCTTGCTTTTTACCAGCCTGATCATGAGATCAAGAAAAAATGGTCGCTCATTCCAGAAGACGTGGATGTTTTGATAACGCATTCACCACCAGCCGAGATTCGGGATCGATCTCGCTCCGGAACACGATATGGATGCAGTCATCTGTCGGTGGCGGTGGACCGGGTGCGCCCGGGATTGCATTGCTTTGGTCACGTGCATGCTAGCGCCGGAATAGTGAAAACCCAACATACCACATTCGTGAATGCGTGTACGGTAGATAGTCAAATGAACCTTGTTT
>JABSQA010000153.1 GCA_013213825.1 Henriciella sp. | reverse complement strand
GGCCGACATTGCACCCACGGTACCGGTCAGCATCGCCATCGGGTGGCTATCACGGCGGAAGCCGTCAAAGAAACGGTCCATTTGTGTGTGCAAGAGCGTATGCTGGGTCACCAGGCCATTAAATTCACGGAATTGGGCCTGTGTCGGCAGTTCGCCATTCAGCAGCAAATAAGCCACTTCCAGGAAACCAGATTGTTCGGCCAATTGATCAATGGGATAGCCGCGGTGCAAGAGGATGCCTTTTTCGCCATCGATGAATGTGATTTGGCTCTCACATGAGCCGGTCGAGGTGAAACCTGGGTCCAACGTAAAAACGCCTGCTTCGGCGTACAGGCGTTTAACATCTACAACATCAGGGCCATGGGTACCGCTCATAATTGGCAGCTCAATCGTCTTGTCTTTGACGTTGAGCGTAGCGGTTCCGGTTTGTTTCGTCTTATTGATCATATTAGCCCTCTTGCATCTCGTTTCCGTTGCCTGCGGTTAAGCAGGTAAGTGTTTGTCCAGTCTCGCCAGAACTTCTTCGCGCCCAAGCCAGTACATAACTGGCGCGAGATCCGGCGCCGGCAAGCCGCCGGTTAGTGCGGCCCGCAAAGGCGGTCCGACTTGCCCCATAGAAAGCGTGTGCGCCGCACAATACGACTCCAACACGTTCTGTAAGGCTTCAATAGTCCAAGAATCCGATAGGTCTAGTGCCTCACGGAGTTCTGACACACGTTTGATGCCCTCTTCGCGCAATGCCTTCCGGGCTTTCTTGTTTAAATTGTCAGCATTGCTGTCCCATAAAAACCGGCAGGATTCAGCCAATTGGGGCAGGGTTTGCCCCCGTTCTTTGAGGGTTGGCAGCGCTTGCTGCAGGCGCTCACTGAGTGAATCTGACGCATCCGTCAGGTTCGCGACTTCCGCCAGAACGAGGTGTAAAAGTCGTGATTCATCAATGGTCCGGATGAAATAGGCATTCACATCGCCCAATTTGTCCAAATCTAATCTGCCTGGTGCTTTGTTAATATCAGCGAGATCGAACACCTTCGCCGCTTCGTCCATCGAAAATATCTCTTGATCGCCATGACTCCAGCCCAGACGCATCAGGTATGAATTCATGGCTTCAGGCAGGTAGCCCATATCGCGATAGGCCAATGTTGACAGGGCGCCATGCCGTTTCGAGAGTTTGGCGCCATCGGAGCCGTGGATCATTGGCACATGGGCGAATTCTGGAACATCCCAACCCATCGCCCAGTAAATCGGCAATTGTCGGAACGTATTTCTAAAATGATCATCGCCCCGCACAACGTGTGTCACGCCCATATCATGATCATCGACCACAACGGCGAGCATATAAGTCGGCGTGCCGTCGGCGCGAAGGAGGATCAGGTCGTCAATCTCTGTCGTGTTTAGGGTGACCTCGCCCTGAACCTGGTCACTAACCGTCATCGATTCCTGATCGGGTGCGCGCAGTCGGACCGTGTAAGGTGTATCGGGTGCGGGCGGATCACCGCCATCCCGCCACGGGGACCGATATGGCGCCAACAACGCGTCCGCCTCTGCGCGAAGGGATTGTTGCTCCGCTTCGCTTAGCCCATCGGCTTTGGCAGCAGCCCGCTTGGCCTCGCCCTCATCACGGCGCGCTTGCAGCTCTTCTGGCGTCGCGTAGCATCGAAAGGCATGCCCCACCTCGACCATTCGCAATGCGCATTCGGCATGTCGGTCCGCATTCCGGCTTTGATAGGTCGGTGGCGCGTCAGCATCCAATCCGAGCCAGGCCATGCCATCTAGAATGGCCTGCGTGGCCTCGTCGGTGGAGCGCTTCTTGTCGGTGTCCTCAATCCTCAACAGGAATGTACCGCCATGGCGTTTTGCCAACAAATAGTTGAACAGGGCGGTCCGCGCGCCACCAATATGGAGCATGCCTGTGGGAGAGGGCGCAAAGCGAGTGATGACGGTCATCGAGCTATTTTCGTCCGTGGATTCAGTCTTCTGGGATAATCTTCCCCGCTTCAACACGCTCTGCTAAAGTTTCGCAAGGGGCGGGGAGGATTGATGCAGCGATTTTCGCTGTCCGCAGTGCAGTTTGGGGGAGAATTTTCAGCGCCACTTGCCTTTGCCATAGGAATGATGGCTGGGAGCGTCTGGTACTTTTCGATTGGCGCGGAGCCTTCCCTGATCGGGTTGATGGGGTTCGCCGCCCTGTCTTGTACAGGGGCTGTTTGGCTGCAAAGGCGGGCTGTTTCTTCCGTCTTTTTGATCGTGGCCATAATTGTCTGCGGGGCTTCGGCGGGGGCTTTGGAGGGGGGGCTCGCGACCCAGCGCGCTGATCAAGTGATGATTGCAGAACCAATGGGACCAGTTTTGCTGGAAGGCTGGATCATGGATGCCCAGCCAGGACGATCAGGCGTGCGATTGGTGATTGGCGTGCATGCGATAGATGGCTTGGACGCAGAGCTGACGCCAAAAAAGGTCCGGCTCACGCACACCTTGTCGCTGAACACAGAACCCGGCCGTTATGTGCGGTGTTGGGCGGTCCTTAGACCCCCGCCTCAGCCGGTCATTTCCGGCGATTATGACTTTGCCAGACAAGCTTGGTTCTCAGGACTCGGCGCGGTCGGCTATGTTCAAGGTCGATGCCGGGGCGGTGCGCTAGGGCCGCCCCTTGGGTGGACGGACCGAGCGAATTTAACGCTCGGCACGTGGCGCCGCCAATTGGCCCGACATGTATACGATGTTGCAGGTGAACGGGCGGGCGGGTTCGCCGCCGCATTAGCGTCTGGCGACCGCAGTTTTATGCGTGCGGACGATCAAGACGCCTTACGCGGATCGGGACTTGCGCATCTTTTGGCGATTTCTGGTTTGCACATGGGGATTGTTGGCGGCCTGGTATTTCTATTTTTCTGGCGCGTTTGCGCTCTGATCGAGCCCATCGCATTGCGTTGGCCAGTGAAGAAACCCGCCGCGTTTGGGGCACTATTGGTCTGTACCGCATATTTGCTGATCTCAGGCGCGGGATTATCAACGCAACGCGCCTTCATCATGTCTGCAGTGGCGTTTAGCGCCGTATTGTTTGATCGCACGGCGATAAGTCTTCGGTCCTTGTCGATTGCTATGATCATCATCCTGGCTTTGGCGCCCTGGAGTGTTCTAACCCCAGGATTTCAAATGTCTTTCGCCGCGACGGGCGCGCTTATTGCGACCTATGAGGCGTGGCGACGTGAGCGCCGAAAGGCACCTCAATCTGCGAGCAATGGCCCAGTATTCTGGCTAAAGTCTTTATTTGTGACTTCGACTGTGTCGGGGCTCGCGACGATGCCTTTTGCGCTGTTTCACTTCGAGCGCATTGCGGGCTTTGGTCTGGTCGCCAATTTGCTCGCCATGCCGATCATATCGCTTATGAGCGCTCCGCTTGCAGGCGCGTCGCTATTGCTAGCCCCTTTTGGGGGAGATGTATTGGTTTTGCGATGGTTTGGCGCGTCCTTGGAACTCGTACTCCAGATTGCCCATCTTTTCGCCGATTGGAGCAGCGGCAGTGCGGTAAAGTGGCCGAAAATGCCGGGCGTAAGCTTAGCCTTTTTCGCGTTAGCAATTTCTGCGTATGCGATCGTAAACGGACGATTGGAAAAAACTGTCTCAGTAGTCGCCTGCGTGATCGCCGCTGCTTTGGTGTGGTCGATGAGCGGTCGAGACCGGCTGCAGTGGGCGCCCTCTGGCGACCTATTCGTTGAGGCGAAGACGGGCGCTATTCAGCGGTTCGACCTTCAAGATGGTGATGGATTGCCGCCTCTGCGGTTTGCAGACCTTCCGATCACACAGTCTTGCGAGTCGCTAACACAGTGTCCGTTAACTCTGGCAAATACGGCGATCGAACATCGCTATGAGAAGGGCGATAGCGTTTTGATTGTGACGGGTCTGTATCCAGAATCCCCGCCAAGCAATCCGGTTGAGATAACTTGGTCAGACGTCATTCGCGAAAATGGCATCACGCTCGAACGCCGCGGACGAGATTGGGTGAGACGTGAGAAGCCTGTATGTGGTGGGCGCGCGTGGCGCCCATGCAGAGCTGATCAGTGAGATCTACTCGTACTTTCGGATCAACGCCACCAGGCGCCCTTGCACACGCACACGATCGGGTCCGAAGATGCGGGTTTCATAAGCCGGATTCGCCGCTTCCAGAGCGACGGACTCACCCTTTTTGCGCAAACGTTTCAAAGTTGCCTCTTCATCATCGATCAGAGCAACAACAATGTCGCCAGAATTGGCGCTATCGGTGCGTTTTAGAATGACAATGTCGCCGTCAAGAATGCCCGCATCGATCATAGAGTCGCCTTTGACTTCGAGCGCATAATGCGCGTCGCTATCGGCATATTCTTCAGGTGGGGTGACGCGATCGACTTCATTTTGAATCGCGGTGATGGGGACACCCGCAGCAATTCGGCCGAGGACAGGAATGGTGTTACGTCCCATTTGCGGAGTTTGCGATCCGACCACGCTGGGTCTAAAAGCTTGCCGCCCGCGCGGTGGTGCCGCAGGCGTCGCGGAGTCTGGCATTTTCAGAACTTCCAGCGCCCGTGCGCGATTGGCGAGGCGGCGAATAAACCCACGCTCTTCCAAGGCGACGATCAACCGGTGAATACCGGATTTGGATGCCAGATTGAGCGCTTCTTTCATTTCATCAAAGGAAGGCGAGACGCCGTCTGCCTTGATGCGTTCATGAATGAATAGAAGGAGCTCTTTTTGTTTGGTCGTGAGCACAAAATTTCTCCGCAATAACGAATCTGTTCACTATATGTTTATTCTCGTTCTGTTCTTTTGTCAAATTCGTATCGTAGAAGGCTCATAATATGCGTATCCCAGATCTCGCCGCCGATCGGGGTGCTTTCGCGGCGTGTACCTTCTAAAACGAAACCCGCATTTTGATAGGCCCGAATGGCGCTTTCATTGTGAGAATATACCAATAAATCAACGCGGTGGACCCATTCCCGCGAAAACGCGCATTCTAAAACCAGATCCATCATTTGGCGCGCATGCCCATGTCCACGCGCAGCTGGTGCCAGACCGATGCGGCCAATTCCGACGGTGCGAAGTCGTTTGTTCAAGGCAAATTGAAAGTGGCCAATCATCCGATTCTGCGCCTCGACCGCCCAAACTTCGCGAATTAGGGTGTCCCCGCGATGCTCTTTGATCAGTTTGCGAAACTCGCCTTTGCGGAGTGGCCAAGATAGGCCCGCGCCGGCCCATTGCAAAACATCCCGCTCAGTCGGGAACCAAGAGAAAAGTTCATCCATATCTCGCCGCTCAAATTTGCGCAGCTTGAGGGTCATTTGGCGTGTCTGAGGGTTTGAACGTGATTGAGGCGATCCGGACGCTTCATGAGACTTTCGCCAATTAGGAATCGGCGCGCGCCGACTTTGCGTAGGCGGCTAACGTCTTCAGCGACGCTAATGCCGCTTTCAGAAATGAAGTGGCGATCCTCAGGTATAAGTCCGGATAAGGTTTCGCTTGTCGCCAAATCAGTCTGCATGATTTTTAGATTGCGATTGTTGATGCCGATCAGCGGTGAGGGCAGTCGCAATGCCCGTTCGATCTCTTCAGCGTCATGCGTCTCGATCAAAGCATCCATACCCAGATCGAGAGCAGCTTGGGTCAAATCCAACGCCAGCGCATCATCACTACAGGATAAGATCACCAGAACAGCATCCGCGCCATGCGCGCGTGCTTCAGCGACTTGTATCGTATCGATCATAAAGTCTTTGCGAAGCATTGGCAGGGCAACCGCATCGCGTATGGCTGCAAAATCGTCGAGACTGCCGCCAAAACTGGGACCATCCGTAAGGACAGAGAGGCACGCAGCACCGCCCGTTTCATACTGTTTGGCAATTTCACATGGGTCAGCACCCGGTAAGATTTCGCCTGCACTTGGACTCTTGCGCTTCATTTCGCAGATAAGGGCATTCTCGTCGGAAGCAGCAATTTCTGTGAGGCGCTGGGCAAACCCACGCGGAGGCGCTTGATCGCGCGCTTGGGCGAGAAAATCTTGCTCTGATCGCGATCGTTTCAGATCGGAGACTTCTCCGCGCTTATAATCTATGATGCGATCCAGCGCCGTGGTCATGCTGGCAGGCCTTTAGAAGCAGCCGCGAGCGATGACAGGGTGCGACCGGCTGCGCCAGAATCGATCGCCTCGCCGGCTTTGGCCGCGCCAGTTTTGAGATCATCTGCAAGGCCGAGCAGATGGAGCCCAGCGGCGGCATTCAAGAGAACGGCGTCGCGGAATGGGCCGGGACGGCCATCCAGGAGCTCACGAATGGCGAGTGCATTTTCGTCCGGCGCACCGCCTTGGAGGGCGCTGAGACGATTGCGCGAGAGGCCGGCATCTTCCGGAATGATGGTCCGCTCTTTCAAGTTTCCATCAATTATTTCAATCACATGCGTTTCGCCAGCGATTGAAAGCTCATCAATGACGGTCCCATCAGAATCTGTCCCGTGGACGACCCAAGCGCGGGTAATGCCGAGGTCTCGTAAGGCCTCCGCCATTGGCCGTAGCCATCTGGCTTCATTCACACCCAACACTTGGTGCGTCGCAGAGGCAGGGTTGGAGAGTGGGCCAAGCAAGTTGAAAATCGTCCGGATGCCGAGGCTGGCTCTTACCGGTGCAACATGGCGCATGGCGCTGTGATGGCTGCGCGCGAATAGGAAACCGACGCCCGCGTGCTCGATCCAGCTGCGAAAACGGTCTTCGGGCAGATCCAGATCTACGCCCAGCGCTTCCAAGACATCTGCGCTCCCTGTCTTAGGAGGGACGGAGCGATTGCCA
>JABSQA010000152.1 GCA_013213825.1 Henriciella sp. | reverse complement strand
CGTCTCATGGCGGTGGCCTGGTCTGCCAGCGGATTGGGGGCCGCAGATCAACCCATGACCGTGCGTCGCGAAGCACCGGTCGACCTCATCGTGCCACGTTTCATGGCCCCGGGTGACGAAGCCGTGGCGACGATCAGTATCGACAATGTTGAACTTCCTGATGGTGAATTCACAGCGAATTTCGCGGCTTCTGAACCCGTGAGTGTGCCGGCAGCCGAATTCACCAAAACGCTTCCAAGTGGCGCTCGCGCCGATGAAGGCGTTCGCTTCTCTTCGAACGGAGCGGGAATCTCTGATCTCACTTTGAGCGTTAACGGACCCGAGAATTATAGTGTGGTTCGCAATTACCAGATTGAGACACGCTCCGCCTTCCTGCCTGTAACGAATATTGATCAGACCTTGATGGAAGAAGATCAAACATACGCGCCGGATATAAGTCTGTTCGACGGATTTGTGCCGGGCACGGCACGGATGACGGTGAGCTTTTCTGGCCTGCCGGTTGATCCCAATGCGCTCTACAATTCTTTGGCGCGCTATCCGTATGGATGTACTGAGCAGACAATCAGCCGGGCCCTGCCTTTAATCTATGCTGAGCAGCTGATCGAAGAGGGTGCGCAAGACAATCAGCCGGTCGCCCGCGACCGGGTCCAGGCCGCAATTTCGCGGGTGCTCAACCGTCAGAGCGAGAATGGGTCTTTCGGATTATGGCGCGCTGGCGATGGCTATGCGTCTCCGTGGCTCGGCGCTTACACGACGGACTTCCTGTATCGTGCAAAAGAGCAGGGATATGAAGTGCCGCAGGCCGCTCTGGACCGGGCCTATCAATCGCTGCGTACAATTGCGCAGGGCGATGCTTGGCGCGTTTATGGCTATCAGACCGATGTCTATGAAAGCCGCTATCACCAGGACACAGAGCAGAAGCTGATGCAACGCGCAGCACCTTATGCGCTCTACGTCCTGGCGCGCGCGGGCCGAGCCGATGTTTCTCGGTTGCGTTATCTGCATGATCGCGAACTCGGTGATATTCGCTCGCCACTGGCTAAGGCCCATTTGGCAGCGGCTTTGTCCTATATGGGCGATCGGTCGCGCGCCTTCAGCGCGTTCAATGCGGCCGAAGAAGCGATCGGCTATGACAATAATGGCGACTATTATCAGACGCCATTGCGGGACATATCCGGCATACTCGCGCTCGCGGCAGAGACAGGGTTCAACGACCATGTCGGTCGCATCGCCGAACAGCTCGGCGAAGATACGCCCGAACCAGATCGTCTCACGACGCAGGAGAAAGCCTTTATGCTTCTCGCGGTTGGGAGTTTGGCGCAGGAAGACGGATTGCGTTTGGACGTCGATGGCCTTGGTCGCAACAGCAATAATGATCGGCGCTATTTTGTGACGCAAGAACAAGTTGATCGTGGCGTCAGCTTCCGCCTTCGCCGAGGCTCGAGCCCGGTATTTCGGACGGTCATGGTCACCGGTGCGCCGGAGCGCGCACCGCAACCGGCGAGTGAGAAGCTCTCGGTCAGTAAGCGGGTGCGTACACTGCAAGGCAATCGCGTGGATCTGTCGGATCTGACACAAGGCGATCAACTGGTGGTGACGCTCACCGTCTCGCCGCAGGAACGTCGGAACAATCCGGTAATCATCGCTGACCTATTGCCAGCAGGCTTTGAGATCGAGACAATCCTACGTCCCGCTGACGGCAATCGCGAATATGGTCCTGACGGGGTCTTTGCTTGGGCGGGTGAGATCGATGCGGCATCAACCGCGGAAGCCCGCGATGACCGGTTTGTCGCGGCCATTGATGTGATCGATGAGTCGCGCACGCTCGCCTACGTCGTCCGAGCGGTGACACCGGGCACATTCACGATGCCGGGCGTCGTCGCAGAAGACATGTACCGTCCGGATGTGTTCGCCCGATCCGCATCGACTGAAATCAATATTGCGCCTCAAACCTCTGGGGCAGGCGGCATCAAATGATCTGGCTTAAGCGGCTGGCGGTGCTGATCATAGCATCGCTGGTCGTTATCTTTGTTCTGGACAAACTCTTTCCGCCTCCCATCGAGCGTGGACGGGTTGTCTCGGTCATGGTCACTGACCGCGATGATCGCCCTTTACGTGCCTTTCCGCTTTCCAATGGCACATGGCGATTTGCGGCAGATCTGGATGAGATTGATCCGATCTTCATTGAAGGCTTGCTGGAAGTTGAGGATAAACGTTTTTGGTCGCATGGTGGGACCGATTGGGTTGGAATGGCGCGGGCTGTTATCAGTTCCGCGCAAGCCGGTCGGGTGGTTTCGGGCGGCTCGACCATAACGATGCAGCCGGCGCGTCTTTTAGAGCCACGTCCAAATCGGACGGTCGGCGCGAAACTGGCAGAAATCTGGCGCGCGCATCAATTAGAGTGGCGCCTCTCAAAGCGCGAAATTCTCGAACTCTATCTGACCATGACGCCTTATGGGGGGAATCTGGAGGGCATTCGCGCCGCGAGCTGGCGCTATTTTGGCCGCGCACCCGATCGCCTCTCAGATGATCAGATCGCTTTGTTGATCGCGCTGCCGCAATCCCCGGAAGTGCGTCGTCCAGATTTGCGACCCGAGGGCGCTCGCCTGGGGCGCGATGAGATTGTCGCCAAACTTGAGCGACTGGGTTACTTCCCGGAACATCGCGCAAATGAAGCGCGCGCGGCGCAAATTCCTGGGCGACGTTACACCTTTCCAGCCCGAGCTTGGCATGCCTCCGCGAGTGCGGCTGGCGAGAGACGCGCGGATATCCGCTCGACATTGGATTCTGGTTTGCAAGCGGAATTGGAACAGATCGCAAAACGACGTGCCGAGGAAATGGGGGACGAAGTTCAAGTCTCAATTCTTGTCGTCGACATTCCGACGCGGGCTGTTCGCGCGGCGGTGGGCTCTGCAGATCGTGGTCGACCCGGCGGTTGGCTTGATCTCACAGCGCAGGCGCGTTCGCCGGGATCGACCCTTAAGCCTTTCATCTATGCGCTCGCCTTCGATGATGGCAGTGCCGCCCCATCAACGCGGATCGCCGACTTGCCAAAACGTTTCGCCGCTTATCAACCCGAAAATTTTGATCGTCTTTTTCGCGGCGATGTTCGTGTCTCGGAAGCCCTTCAGCACTCTCTGAATGTGCCGGCGGTTCTGATGCTTGATCGGATCGGTCCGCAGCGGTTCGCCGCAGCGCTTACACTGTCGGGCGCACATCCCAGAATTTCCGGGGCCGCGCGCAAAGAGCCCGGCTTGGCTTTAGCCTTAGGCGGCGCCGGGCTGACCGCGCAGGAATTGGCCGTTCTGTATGCCGCGCTTGGCGATGGTGGCATCGCACGGCCTCTGGTCTGGGATGCAGACAGCGTAGATGCACCGACACGCACCTATCGTTTGATGAGTGCTGAGAGCGCAGAAAAGATTGTCGACATCCTGAAAGATACGCCAGCCCCCGCGGGTCGAATGCCCGCCAAGTTGACGGCGAATGCGCCCGAAATCGCTTTTAAAACGGGCACCTCATATGGCTATCGCGACGCATGGGCGGCCGGTGTCGCCGGAGCCTATGCCATTGTGATCTGGGTCGGGCGCGCCGATGGCGCCCCGCGGCCAGGCGAAACTGGACGCAAAGCGGCTTTGCCATTGCTGTTCGAAACCGCTGATCGTGCGATCCATCATCTTGGTGATTTCAATCGGGCTTCAGCCAAACTGCTCCGCCGCCGCCCGGCCCAGGCGCAAGGGGCTCTGGCCGAATTTGATGGCGATGCGCGCCCTGCAGAAATCCTGTTCCCGCCGAGCAATGCTGAGCTTTGGGCGGGCAAAGTGGACGGTGAATTGGCCCGCCCATTTGTGTTTGCAGGTCGCGGTGAAGGCGAGCTGCGTTGGTATGTCGATGGCGTGCCGATTTCACCGGATGATGGCGGCCTGCCAAGTTGGCAGCCTGAGCGCGCCGGATTCTATCAAATATCGGCGATTGATCCGTCTGGTCGCGCCAATTCAGTGAATGTTCGTGTGCTTGATTGAGGGGGCGTGAGCTGCCGCGCGGGGAGGGCTGGACAGCGTCCCCAAAAAAAGTGACACTGGCGTCATGAATACGACCCACTATGATGTTTTGATCGTTGGTGCCGGGCTCTCCGGCATTGGCGCCGCCGCACATTTGCAAAGACGCAGTCCTGGCCGGACCTATCAGATTCTTGAGATGCGAGACGCGATGGGCGGAACTTGGGACCTATTCCGTTACCCCGGGATTCGCAGTGATAGCGACATGCACACTTTGGGGTTCAATTTTAAGCCCTGGAAGGCGGAAAAGGCGATCGCCGATGGTCCGGCCATTCGCGAATACATCCACGAAACCGCTGACGAGTATGGGGTCAATCCGCACATTCGCTATGGGCACAAAGTCATTCGGGCGTCTTGGGATAGCGCGGCAGCTCGGTGGACCGTCGAGGTCAAAGTCAAAGGCAAGCGCCAGCACCAAAAGCTGACCTGTAATTGGCTGCATATGTGCGCCGGTTATTACAAATATGAGAGCGGCTATACGCCGGAATTCGCTGGGCGCGACGATTTTGAAGGCGACATTATCCATCCGCAACTTTGGCCCGAAGATTATGACTATTCGGGCAAAAAGGTCGTGGTGATCGGCTCCGGCGCCACGGCGATGACAGTCGTTCCCGCGATGACCGACAAGGCTGAGCACGTGACCATGCTGCAGCGGTCGCCGACTTATGTTGTGTCACGCCCTTCGGTCGACAAAATGGCCAACCGGATGCGGAAATTTCTGCCGGGTATGATGGCCTATGGGATCACGCGCTGGCGCAATGTTTTGATGCAGCTTTTCGTCTACAATCAAACGCGTCGTCGTCCCCAGAAGGTCAAAGATCGCTTGCTCGATATGACCCGGGAAGAGATTGGCGATGAATTGGTCGAGAAACATTTCACGCCAGAATATAATCCCTGGGACCAGCGTTTGTGCCTGATCCCGGACGGCGACTTGTTCAATGCTTTGAACGAAAAGAAAGCCTCGGTTGTTACCGACCATATCGACCATTTCACCAAAACCGGGATCAAGTTGAAATCGGGCGAAGAGTTAGAGGCTGATCTCATCGTCACGGCGACAGGGCTGGATTTGCAGTTTGTCGGCGGCGCCGAAATGATCGTGGACGGTCGCAAGCAGGAGCCAAATGAGCTTCTAAATTATCGCGGCGCCAGGGTGTCGAACATTCCGAATATGAGCACCGTGTTTGGCTATACCAATGCCAGCTGGACACTGCGCGCAGACTTGACCAGCGAATATATGTGCAAAGTCCTCAATCATATGGAGCGCGAGAATTTTGTCGAAGCACGTCCAATGGCGGATGGGGTGGAACCCGCTGCGGACTTCCTTGATTTCTCCTCAGGCTATGTCCAACGGGCGCTGAGCCGCTTCCCAAAGCAAGGCGAGTCTGCACCTTGGTTGATCACGCAAAACTATGCGCGCGACATCTTTTTGATGCGCCACGGCAAGCTCGAAGATGGCGCACTCGTGTTCCGCCGCGCACATGAGACGGTGCAGGATGTGGCTGAAGCGGTTCCGGGCGCTGCAGAATAGCAGAGCAGATTACAATTCATTCTTGAACGCTGGCGCGCTCCGGCGTATGAGACCCGTTCAGTGCAGCCTTAGCTCAGTTGGTTAGAGCGCCGGTTTGTGGAGCCGGAGGTCCTTGGTTCGAACCCAAGAGGCTGTACCATCCTCACTCTGAAAAATGACTTGTCTCCAAAGATGGCTTGGCCTGGCACGCTCCGATATCCGCCGATGCCAGCGAACGCTGGTATCCAGGGACAAAACTGGCTGTCGGTCTAAGTGGCAAATATCCGTCCATGGACCCCCGCTTTCGCTGGGGTCTGCGGATAATTTTAGTGAAAACAGGGATCTGGATATCCAGCGAAGGGATTTAGCTTTGCGGTTCCGGCTTTCCCGCGACTAGTCCGATCTCGGATTGTGGTTTCAACCACCCATACGCGCTCTCATACCGCTCAAACCCCTCATCGGGCACCACATAGTGGCACCGCAATTGGCTGCTGATAAAGTCGGTGAGCACGAAACTATTGGTCTGTCGATAATGCGCGCCCAGGATGGGTTTGATCGCATCCGTGGCTTCGCGCAGGCGGTAATGCGGGATGGTCGGGAAGATGTGGTGAATGACGTGCAGATTGCCGATATTGTGCGTCAGCCAATTGAACGGACCATAATTGCGGTCAACAGAGGCGAGGGCGCCTTTCAGACGTGTCCAATCTTTTGCGTCATAGACGGGAACCTCAGGTGAGACGTGCTGCATATAGGTGACGAAGGTCAACCAGGCGCCATAGATCAGATAAGGGGCGAGAATGTATTTCGCGAAAAAGCCCCATCCAAAGATGAGCCCAAGGCTCAAATAAAGCGCAAGGAAGCCGATCAATGAGAGCAGGCCGAGATACCATGAGACCCGCACCGATGACGTGTAGAGATCGCTCTGCGGCAAATAATGGCTGCCCGTGATCGGCTTATAGGTGGTGAGGTTTCGGATGCCCAATTTATACATCGGCCAGCCAATAATCACGAAGATGCCTGAGCGGAAAATCAGCTTCCGAAACAGCGTATCCTCGCCTTTTCCCGCGGGCCGAAAGACCTCTTCTTCGCGGAAATGTCCGGTTTTCATATGATGGAGGGCATGGCTGCGCTGCCACCCACGATACGGCACCAGGATGGCGCCATGCACCAATATCCCGATAAACGTATTGATTGACCGATTTTTCGAGAAAGACCCATGCCCGGCATCATGTCCGATGACGAAAAGCGACCAAAGCATCGTCCCAATCAGG
>JABSQA010000151.1 GCA_013213825.1 Henriciella sp. | reverse complement strand
CAGGGCGGCGATGGGGAACCGAAAACCGAGCCGGCGAGTTTCGACTGATGGCCGCGGACGGCGACCCTGACTTTGGTCGGCGTTTGACCGAAATTGCTGATCGTGTGACGGTCGCCCTTGATCAACTCATCCCTCCCGCTCAAGGCCCGGAAGCAGACTTGATGCGCGCAATGCGTCATTCGGCCTTGGCCAATGGCAAACGGATGCGGCCTTTTTACGTGATCGAGACCGGGGCCATGTTCGAAGCTCCAGAAAAGAGCTTGTTACGAACAGCGGCGGCGCTCGAATGCGTCCATTGCTACTCGCTCATTCATGACGATTTGCCGTGCATGGACGATGACGATTTTCGCCGTGGGCAGCCAACCGTGCACAAAGCCTTTAGTGAAGCGACCGCAGTCTTGGCGGGCGACGCGCTCCTGACATTGGCCTTCAAGATTTTGGCCAATCGCGAAACGCATCAGGATGCCCATATCCGCTTGAAACTGTTGGAACGCCTTGCCGACAATGCGGGCGCGCAAGGCATGGTTGGTGGGCAGATGATTGACATGTTGGAGGATGAAAGTCCCCGCGATCTCAACACCATTACGCGGATGCAGCGTCTCAAAACGGGCGCGCTCATCTCTTATTCGGTTGAAGCCGGCGCGATCATTGGCGGGGCGAATGAGATGGAGCGCCAAGCGCTGCATGGATTCGCACATGATTTGGGTCTGGCCTACCAAATTTCCGATGATTTGCTGGACGCGACCGGTGACGAGGCCGATGTGGGCAAGCCGCTCCGAACGGATGAATCGGCCGGAAAGGCCAATTTTGTTACGCTTCTAGGGGTGGAAGCGGCACAAGAGCGGGTGCGGCTGCTCGCCGCGCAGGCGAAAGAACACCTCGCAATTTTCCGCAATCGCGCCAATATCCTGCTGCAATCAGTTGATTTTGTTTTAGATCGGAAACACTAAAGTCACCGAATTGGGGTACAGGCTAGAGGGAGACCGCTAAATGACAGACCTGAAGAACACCCGATTGCTTGATGACGTTCACGCGCCGGACGACTTGAAAAATAAGTCGCGCGAGGAGCTCAAACAGATCGCGGACGAGGTTCGTCAAGAAGTGATTGATGCTGTGTCGGTCACAGGTGGTCATTTGGGCGCTGGCTTAGGCGTGGTTGAGCTAACCGTGGCCCTACACGCCGTGTTCAAAACTCCGGATGACAAACTGATCTGGGATGTTGGACATCAATGCTACCCACACAAAATCCTGACGGGACGGCGTGATCGCATCCGCACTTTGCGTCAGGGCGGCGGTTTATCCGGCTTCACCAAACGTGCCGAAAGCGAGTTTGATCCTTTTGGTGCGGCGCACGCATCAACCTCTATTTCAGCGGCCCATGGGTTCGCGACATCGCGCGATCTGCAAGGCAATGACAATCACGTGGTCTCGGTGATCGGTGATGGGTCGATGACAGCAGGCATGGCCTATGAGGCGATGAACAATGTTGGTGGTGATCAAAAGCGCCAAGTGGTGATCCTCAACGATAATGATATGTCTATCGCGCCACCCGTGGGTGCGATGAGACATTATTTCAGCCGCTTGGTCTCCAGCCGTCAGTATCGTGGTCTACGCCGCCTCGCCAAGTCAGTGGTCAAACCGATCGGATTGGAAAACCCAGCGCGTAAAGCTGAGGAGTATCTTCGTGGCTTCGCCATGGGTGGAACCATGTTCGAAGAATTGGGCTTCTATTATGTCGGCCCGATTGATGGGCATGATCTTGATGTGCTTTTGCCTGTCTTAGAAAACGTCAAGCAGATGCAGCGCCCGGTCTTGGTCCATGTCGTCACGCATAAAGGGCATGGCTATGCGCCCGCTGAAAACAGTGCGGATAAGTATCACGGCGTTTCCAAATTCAATGTTGTCACGGGCGAACAGCAAAAGTCTGCTGCTGGCGCGCCGAAATTCCAAGACGTCTTCGGCAATACTTTGGTCAAGCTCGCCGAAACCGATGATAAGATCTGCGCGATCACGGCGGCGATGCCGTCCGGTACTGGCGTCAACTTGTTCCAGAAAGCTTATCCAGACCGCGCCTTTGATGTCGGCATTGCGGAACAGCATGCTGTGACCATGGCAGCCGGCATGGCTGCAGATGGGATGAAGCCCTATGCGGCGATCTACTCGACCTTTTTGCAGCGCGGATACGATCAAGTTGTCCATGACGTTGCCATACAAAGTCTGCCGGTGCGGTTCGCCATCGACCGGGCCGGCTTGGTCGGCGCCGACGGACCTACACATGCCGGCAGCTTTGATATCGGTTATCTAGGCAGCCTGCCTGGGATGATCTGCATGGCCGCAGCGGATGAGGCCGAATTGGCGCGAATGGTTGCGACCGCGAATGAAATCGATGATCGTCCCTCAGCTTTCCGATACCCTCGCGGAGAAGGGTATGGCGTGGCGATGCCTGAAACTTTGACGCCGCTTGAAATCGGCAAGGGACGCGTGGTTCGCGAAGGGACTTCAATTGCCATTCTATCTTATGGCGCACGTTTGCAAGAAGCCTTGAAAGCCGCCGATATGCTGGCTGCGCAAGGCCTGTCTTGTACGGTCGCGGATGCGCGGTTCGCGAAACCCATAGATGCGGAACTGACCGAGCGTCTGGCCCGCGATCATGAGGTCTTGTTGACTTTGGAAGAAGGTGCCATGGGCGGTTTCGGGGCTTTTGTTCTGCAACACTTGGCTGAAAAAGGTGGCCTGGATAATGGCTTGAAAATCCGGACGCTACATTTGCCGGACGTGTTCCAAGACCAAGACAAACCCGACCTCATGTATGAGGAAGCGCGATTGACAGCCCGCCATATCGCAGCGCGGGCGATTGAAGCCCTGGGCCGCGGAGATGTGGCCGAAATCGAACGTTTCGCACGCGCCTAATCGAACTGTAACATGTATTGCCGCTTTTCAGCCTTAGTCGGCTGTCAAAGCCTCTCTTCTTCTGTTTTGAAGGTGTAGAGGAACGCTCATGATTCTCCGGATTTTTATCGCGATGGTCGCGCTTGGTTTAGCCGCATGCGAAACCGTCCCGGCGACGATGGATCCTGAACTGTTCGAGACCCAATTGAGCCGAATTGACGATAATCCTAGCGTTGCTTCCATTGAGAATATGACGACGTCACTCTTAGCACGAACGGACCTCACGCCGAATCAGCGCGCCAATGTCTTGTTTTTGAGAGCCGAGAAGCGGTTGGATTCGCGTTTTAATCTGCCCGGCGCTATCGCTGATTTTGACGCCTTCGTCACTGCTATTCCCGAAGACCCGCGCGTGGCAACGGCGGAGCGGCGGAAGATATTCGCGACCTCCGAAATCGACCAGGCTCAGCGACGACTCGCAAATCTACAAAATTTACCGAATTGGTTTGATGACAAAGTCCTCATGGGCGATGTTGCGGCCGCGGCGGCGCGTTATCGCAAATCCGGCCTGACCCCAAATGAGTCGCAAGTATACTTGCTTCGAGAAGCGGGTTTCATTTGCGAAGCGTCGAGCGTCGACACAGCCAGCCCTGAGTCGGCGACAGATCCGGGAGAAGAAGGAAGTCCGGTCCACAATTTCGGGACCTTGCGGGACGATGTCGAAGGGGCGGTTTGGTGTGATAATCCAAGCGTCTCCTGATTTCCGCCTTAGTCTCGCCACCACCGATACAGAAGCTTGAACAGATCAATTTGAGAGGGATCAAAATATGCGCTTACTCTTTGCTGCTCCAATGCTGGCACTCGCTGCTGCTTGCGCGTCGACCAATATTGAAACCGAACCCGTGATTGCAGATGCACCACCGGTCGTCGTTGAACCAAGCGCTTTCGATTTAGCGATGGGGACCGTCGATCAGTTGATTGAGGCGGGCAATGAACAAGCTGCGATCCTGCGCTTAGAGCAACTGATTGGGATGCAATCGGCCAGCGATGATGAGAAAGCCGAAGCTTTGTATCGTATGGCTGAGCTGAAAATGGGGGAAGGCAATCAAGTCTGGGGCGGGATTGATGCGCTCGACGAATTTTTGGAGACGTATCCAGCCCATGCTCGCGCCGAGGCTGCTTCAGAGCTCCGCGATTATGCCCGCGGCGAAGCCACCAGTTTGAACGGCAAGTTGGAAATGGGCGAGCTGTCCCCGATGGAGGAATTCAGAATTCTATTCCGTTTGGGGGAGCATCAAGCGGCGGCGGATCTCATGTTTGAAAATGCTCTCCTGCCTGAAAACGACTATATCTTAGACATGTATCAGATCGGATACCTCTGCGATGCAGCCGAGCTAACCGGCCCGAGCTATGATTTGACGGAGCCAGATGGCACAGAGCGAAACGTGCGCTTTTGCGATTTTGGTAAATAGAGTTTCGGTCTCAGCTGTAGAAAGCAGCAAAAAATGAGGCTGGGCGCCAGCGCTGACCCTTGGGGCAGCGCTGGTTTGCATTTGGGCAGAATCTAATCGTTGACAAATTCTTACCAAACTCTGCAAAAAGTAACTCGTAAGCTTAACGGACATGGCATAGGTTTTGCTCGTCTGGGAGGCGTGTAGAGTCGTTGGGAGTTGTCCCTCAAATGCAATCGTTTTTTACGGTTTTTATTGCTGGTATTTTGGCCTTTATCGGCGTGATGTTGATGAGTCCGGAACCACAAGAACAAGCTGATGCTTACATTGATATGGTTTCTCTGGAGGCAACTCCAGACGTGCCGATGGTGCCGGTCGTCGTCGAAGAGCCCATCCAGCCCTTGGTCTTAGCCCTGGATGCGTATCCTTATCTGGATGGCAGCATGGACTTGCCAGCTGATGTTTTGCTCTCTTTGAACGAGTAAACGCGTCAAAATTCTAAAGAATTACAGGCCTGCCGCGGCGTCGCCCCTTCCGTAGGGGCCGTGCTTGTCTCATATCCATCGGGAATAATGAAAACACACCCGGAGGATACTCATGGCTGCTGCTGCGTTGCCGGAAGGCTGGCCCGTCATTTCAATCGCGCAAGCCAATGCGGCAATTGCTGCATCGGATAGCCCACTCAAACTGGGCGATGCCATTGTCGGCGGCGTGCCGATGAAAGTCTATGTCGACGCCCCGCCAACTATTCGTACAATCCTGGAATTGGCCGAGCCGCAATTCGGTGCGCGCGACTATCTCGTGTATGAAGACGAACGCGTCACCTATGCTGCGTTTACCCGCGCCGTTGAACATTTCGCCAAAATTCTACGCGAGCAGTTCGGTGTTGAGAAAGGCGACCGCGTCGCGGTCATCATGCGGAACTTCCCACAATGGCCCGTGCCGTTCTTCGCCGCGCTTTCGATCGGCGCGATTGCGACACCTATGAATTCCTGGTGGACGGGCGACGAACTGGAATATGGCCTGAAAGATTCCGGCGCCAAGATCGCTATTGTCGACCCTCAGATCCTGGCGCGGATCAACGATCACCTCGGTAATTTGCCGGACTTGCAAAACATCGTTGTTGCCCGCGCAAGCGGCGACCTCTCAGGCGACAATCTGCACTCGATGGAAGCTTTGATCGGTCCCGCAAATAGCTGGGCCAATTTGGAGGCGATTGGCCTCCCGCCGGTCGAGCTTGGTCCGGATGATGATGCCACGATCATGTATACGTCCGGGACAACCGGTCGTCCAAAAGGCGCCTTAGCAACGCATCGCGCGATTATCTCTAACATGCTCAACTCTCTGACATGTCAGATGCGTATGTTGTTGCGGCGCGGTGAAACCCCACCTGAGCCCGATCCCGATGAGCAAAGTGCAACCCTGCTTGCGATTCCGTTCTTCCATGCGACAGGCGCGTTTGCTGTTTTGATCCCCAGCATGCTGCAAGGGAACAAGATCGTTTCTGTTTATAAATGGGATGCTGGCCAGGCTTTACCGATCATCGAACGAGAAGAGATCAATGCGGTGGGGGGTGTCCCCGCGATTGCATGGCAGTTGCTCGAACACCCTGACCGCGATCAATATGATCTGTCGAGCATTAAGGTCGTGTCTTATGGCGGTGCACCCTCGGCGCCGGAATTGGTCTCGGCGATCAAGAAACGGTTCCCAGAAGCCGCCCCTGGCAATGGCTGGGGGATGACCGAAACCTGCGCCACGTCATCGGTGAATCTCGGCGAGGATTATGTCAATCGGCCAGACAGTGCGGGCGCGCCTCCGGGTGCGGTTGAGTTCAAGATTGTCGACCCTGATGGCAATGTCTTGCCAGCCGGAGAAGTCGGCGAACTTTGGTGCAAAGGCCCGATGAATTGCAAAGCCTATTGGAACAAGCCAGAAGCAACAGCCGAGACCTTTATCGATGGTTGGGTTGTGACCGGCGATCTGGCGCGCTTGGACGAAGAGGGCTTCCTATACTTGGTTGACCGCGCCAAAGACATGCTGCTCCGAGGCGGTGAGAACATTTACTGTATCGAAGTTGAAAGCGCATTGTACGATCATCCGGCCGTCATGGATGCATCCGTTGTAGGCATTCCGCACAAGGTGCTCGGCCAAGAAGTGGGGGCCGTTGTTCAGCTGAAACCTGATATGGCTGTCAGTGAAGATGAGCTCCGCGCGCATGTGCGCAACCAACTCGCCGCTTTTAAAGTGCCGGTCGAGATTCAGTTCCAGGATGACCCCTTGCCGCGCAATGCAAACGGAAAAATTCTGAAACCAGAATTGCGAGATCGTTTCCAGGCTCGGGGTTAAGATGCATTTGGGATGAGCCATGGATCATGCTTAGCTCCAGCATTCAAACCGACTTTGCAGGAGCGGCTTAAGACGCCCGATACTGTTGAAAAACTCCGAGTCAAAATGGTCGAATTCTGATTCAGTAATTTTCGTACAGATCGAGGAGATGCGCGATGATGGGACGATTAGAAGAAGACGCTGCAAA
>JABSQA010000150.1 GCA_013213825.1 Henriciella sp. | reverse complement strand
GGCGCCGTGTAGATCACCCAAAAGCCGCCATCTAGATTTCCGGCATGCAATCTCGGAAGATCAACATTTGTGCGGTCTGTTTCATATGTCCCGCGCTTCGAAAAGTCATACCCATCACGGTGGAACAATGCTGGCGTGTCTAGATGTGCATCTAGCGTAAGCAAGCCTTCATGAAAATCAGCGCCGTTCGAGATTGTGCCGTCTGGTGCTTTCTGCTCGGAGATGAGCGTGCCCGACCCTTCCAGGGCTGGTGCACATGCCGCTGTCGATAGGAGTGCGACTCCTGCCAAACTGACCATAAGTGTTTTCATCATTTTCTCGCGTTGAGATGGACCTAGATATGGGCTAAACCGGGTTCGCCTCATACGCAATGTTATAGCATCACAATTTTGAGGATTGTCGACGTTTCGTGACCACGGATGTCGGCGACAAAAATTCAGACTATAGGAATCAATTCATGAGCATCACACTTCCTCAGTTCACCGTAGCGGGAACGCCGGAGCAGATGGGTCGCCAATATGGTGAGCTGTGTGGGGATCAAATTCACTTATTCGTCGCGGATCGTGTCGCGGCGGTTGAGGAATATCTCAGCGATGCAGGTCATGCCGGGACCGACGATCTATATCGCGCCGGGGCCGCTTGCCTCGAACAGGTAAAGAGGTTCGACGCAGAGGGGTATAGAGAACATATGGCGATGGCGAAAAGCGCTCAAATTGACCCTATCCTGCTGTTTACGTCCGCCAATATGACAGATGTCAGAGATATTATTGTTCTTCCAGGTGACCCGCCCATTCTGGAAGACGAAGGGTGTACGGCAGCGCTCTTGCCATCCTCCATTTCGAAAAACGGCCACAGTCTGCAGGGTCAAACCTGGGATCTCAACGGACCCGATGTGAAACACGTGATCGCACTTCATCGCATCCCTAATGACGAGCCAGAAACATGGACGGTCACATGCGCCGGATGCCAAACGCTGATGGGCATGAATCAACATGGTGTGACTGTGGGTACGACCAACTTGAAAACTAAGGGCGCGCGTATCGGGATCCCTTACCTATCGGTTCTGCACAAAACGCTGAAGCAACCGAGCAAACGTCTGGCGAGCCAAGTCATTGAGAACGTTCCGGTCGCTGGAAGCCATACATATTTTGTTGGGGATCGCTTTGGGGCCATCGAGTGGGAAAAATCGCCGGAAGCCGCCTTCTCCCGGTCAACAGATGAGGGTCCATTGGCACGTTCAAATCACTGCTTGTTTGAGCCGCACGTTGCGCTGGAATCGGACCTTTCCGAAAGCACACACACACGAAAGGATCGCATGCAATCAATCCTCGAAGGATCGCATCAGCATACGCTCGACAGCCTAATTCACTCTTTTACCAATCGCGCCGATGGGCGCTTGAGCATCAATCGCTTCGCGGAAGACGATTCAGGCGCGACCACGAATGCCGTCGTGGTTTTCGATCCCGCGAACCTCGATTTTCGTGCATGTCGCGGCCCCGCAGATCAGGGGGATTGGAATCAACTCGAATTTGAGAGACAGCCATCAGACGCTTCCGCATAATTCAGTCACTGTAGGATCGGCGCGCTAAGCTCTTCATCCTCGATGTTGCGCTGTTCTGAAAGACGTTCCAAAAACGACATGAGTACGAGGGAGCCCGTTCTATGCGATTAGGTTTGAAAATATTAATCGGTGTTTTGGGCCTGATACTGCTCGGGGCTCTCACCGTCTGGCTGATACTGCCAAAATTGAATGATCGCCAAGTGAGCGGACAGATTGAACTGTCGGTTCTCGACGCGCCCGTAACGGTCGTGCGTGATGCTAACGCGACACCGTACATTTACGCTGAGACGCTCGTGGATGCTATTCGCGCTCAAGGTTTTGTCATGGGTCAAGACCGGCTGTTCCAATTGGAAATTGCCAAGCGGGCAGCCACCGGACGGCTCTCTGAAGCGCTGGGCAGCGGACCACAAGATGCAATTTTGAGCCTTGACCGAGAAGCACGCACGATTGGGTTTAGACGGCTGGCAGAGCGGCAATTTGAACTGCTCTCGCCCGACTCCCGCGAACTTGTCTCAGCGTATGTCGACGGATTGAACGCATACATCACTACGCGCGCCGATACACACCCAATGGAGTTTGGCCTCGCAGGGTTCGAGCCCGAAGTATGGACGGAAACGGACGTTCTCAGCTTTATGTTCTATATGGGGTGGGGAAGTTCCGCCAATTTCGATGCGGAGCTGATTGCGCACGAACTCATCCAAGCCGTTGGATCGGAAGTCTTTGAAGAAATTGCACCCATCACCAACAATCCGGACGATGAATCAGACCTTGAGGCGACCCGCGATGCATGGCTACCAACCTCCCCGCGTTGGACCGGTCCGGCTGCCGCCCCGCATGGCTGGACAGGGAAAGGGTGGAGGCAGCTGGGGTATGGCGGCAGCAATAATTGGGCGGTGACGGGTCAAAAAGCCGGGCAGCCCGCCGCCATTGTGACCAATGATCCGCACCTGGATAGTCGTTCGCTACCCGGACCGTGGCATCCGGTCGGCATCATAACACCGGAGTTTCGCGTCGTCGGCGTTTCGACCGGACATCCAGGTATTGTTGTGGGACGCAATGAACATGTCGCCTTTGGTGTCACCAATGCCTATGCCGATGCAGTTGATGTCTATGTCGAGACGATAGATCCGGCAAACCCCGATCATTATCTCGAGGGCGCGCAGTCCTATCCATTCGAGACCGTTTTAGAGACAAACCGCGTGAAGGATGAGACCGCCAGTGATGGTTTCCGAGAAGAGCACTGAACGGTGCGATTGACGCGTCGCGGGCCAGTCATTTCTGATCTCTCAAGCAGACAAATCGGTGACGCGGTTCTGAGTGTGCGATGGGCCTCTGCAGAGTATATGGGCCGCGAACTTGGGCTTGATGCGATCATGCGCGCGACGTCGATCGAAGACGCACTTGACGCGATCAACACAGTTCGCACGGTATCGCTGAACTTTGTTGTCGGCGACACGAGCGGGCGGATTGCGCGTCGCGCCAGCGGCGCTGCCCCGATCCGGTTGCGAGGCGATGGCATGACACCATTTCCAGTGACCGATGGGGAAGACAATTGGGCCGGACCAATTCCAGCCGATCAAATGCCCGGTGAAATAGACCCGCAACGCGGCTGGACCGGCACAGCCAATCACATGACCGCGCCCGCAGACTATCCCTATGTCTACACAACCTTTGCCTCTCCCGCGTATCGCTATCGGCGTATTTCGGAGTTGTTCAACGAAGCGTCAGTGACCGCCGACGATCTCTGGTCAGCACAATATGATACTCTAAACATATTCGCGCGCGACCTCGCGCCGACATATGTTTCCGCATGGGCCGTCTCAGATGATGAGGCGTTACAAGATCTAGCTGCGCTTTTGGGTGACTGGGATTACCATGATCTTGAGGAAAGTCTCGCCACTACTTTGTTCCAGGAAACCACAAGACAATTGGCGCAGATGACTTTTGAAGACGAACTCGGCAGCGACATGACCGCCCTGTACTTGTCCAACTGGTACATTTGGCAGGAACGATTTGGGCAAATGGTACAAGCGGGCACATCACCCTGGTTCGACGATATCCGGACTGAAGAGATAGAAGACTTGCCGGAACTCATACGCCTTGCGGGTCTTGCCGCCGTGGAGCGATTGACGAATACATATGGCGCCGACCGCTCAAAGTGGAAATGGGGCCGTGTCAACCAAATGCGCTTTACCGGCCCTCTGCGCAGGGACGGGATTGTGGGGTCTTTGACTGGGAACCTTAATGTTCCAATGTCAGGATCCGGCGAAACCCTGAAGCGCGCCCTTTATCCATATCACACCCCGTTTGACACACAGTGGACGGCATCGCTGCGCATGACGGCTGACTTGAACGATCCGGACAAGGTTCGTGCCGTATTGCCGGGCGGCGTGGTAGGTAGAACCTTTCACGCTAACTTGAACGATCAGGTAGAACAATGGGCAGACGCGGCGACGCGAACGTATTGGTGGTTCAGCGACGAAGCAATCGAAGCAGACACTCGCTCCACGATGACGCTGACATCCGAGAATTAGGCGTAGTGCTCTTCTAGTTTCTTGTTTTTAGTGTACTGGCCGACCAGACTAGTGCACGATTTTGCGCGCAAGGCCGCCAGAAGCGCACCGATTGTTGCAGATGTAGCCAAATCTCAATGCTTCGGCTTTAATGAAAGAAAGAGCGCTGACTCGATCAGGCGACGTAGCCCAATAATTGGGTTGAAAGATAGCGAGGACCGGGTGCAGTCGACCAAGCGTTAGCGCTAGTACTCGGATTAGCAGGATGCGGCGGAGGAGGCGGAGGTTCAAGCGCACCACCTTCCGCAACAGGATCATCGCCTCCACCACCTCCGCCTCCGCCGCCACCGCCACCGCCACCGCCACCGGATGCGAATTCATCTCAGGATCCCGACCGCGTCTCTCCGATCATCTTCGCCGAAAGCAGCGCGGTGACGGCCAATCCGGATGCCGTATTGGAGTTGAGTACGTCACAGACTCAGATCGAACTATTCCTGGAGACGGGTTTAGATGTAAGCCCGGCCAGTGAAACGCCTTGCTTTGATGCTAGCGGGCACGAAGTCTGCGCCTATCTCATTGCGCTTGAAGCGAGCGGCGATATCTCGATCTCTGGGTTTGCCCCGGCGACGGGCAATGATGTGGTTTGGAACCAGTCTTCGCCTTCCCAAATTTCCCTGTCTTGGGTGAGTACAGCCGACGGCGTCACCGGCGTTCACCCCATAGGGACGCTGACGCTCGCTTATGCCGGTAGCACTGGGTCACTCACACTTGGAGCGTCGAGCGAGGCGGTCGGTGCGCGCGTCCAAATCGTGCCAGTATTGACCAATGACCGCCCGGATTTCACGCTGATTGCGGAGTTGCCATAATGCTCAGACCGATATCGATCTTGGCCGCCATAGCCTCGGTTTGTATGGGGCTGGATGCTTCGTCTCGGGCTACCGCGCAAGACTATGTCCACTTTGAAAGTGAGCCAATGCGTCCGCTCGTTCTTTCGCCGGACGGATCGCGTCTTTATGCGACAAACATCTCAGACAATCGTCTGGAGGTATTCGATGTCACACCTGCGGGTCTTGTTTATCTCGACTCTGTACGCGTTGGATTAGAACCTATTGCGGTCGCCGCGCGGAGCGACGACGAGATCTGGGTGGTCAATCACCTCTCCGATAGTATCAGCATCGTCGATGTTTCGGGTACGCCTTATGTAAAAAAGACGCTTTTGGTCGGAGACGAGCCACGCGACATCGTTTTTGCCGGCCCTGACAAAGACCATGCCTATGTCACAACGGCTAGGCGCGGGCAGAACATCCCGCATGACGCGGCGCTCACAGCCCCTGGCGTAGGGCGCGCCAATGTCTGGGTCTTCGACGCCGACAATCTTGGCGGGGCCGTAGCTGGCGAGCCGGTGACCATTCTCACTCTTTTCGGAGACACACCGCGGGCACTCGCGGTCAGTCCGGACGGCAATAAAGTCTACGCGGCGATTTTCCATTCCGGCAATCAAACGGTCGCACTGAATGAAGTGCTGACACAACCGATCGTTGAGCAGTTTAAGGCTTCGGTGCCGCAGATTGAACTCGGTCCTCTCACGAATGTTGATGGGATCGAAGCCCCCCACACAGGACGCATCGTACAGTTTGACGCCGCACAAGGCGAATTTGTGGATACAGCTGGCGTACCTTGGCTAAATGTTGTCCCATTCAACCTACCTGATTTGGACGTGTTCGAAATAGACGCGTCCAGCGCAATCCCTAGCGTTACACAATCCTTCCCTCATGTCGGAACCATCCTGTTCAATATGATCGTCAATCCCAACAATGGGCGGGTCTATGTCACGAATGGTGAGGCGCAAAACATGACCCGGTTCGAAGGCCCGGGCATCTTCGGTGGCAGCACTGTGCGCGGAAACCTCCACCAATATCGGATCACGGCGATTAATCCGGCGAGCGGGAGCGTCAACCCTGTCCACCTAAATAGTCATATCAACTACGACCTAACGCCAGGCCAATCTGCCGCGCAAAACTTCAAGAGCGCCAGTGTGGCTTCACCACTCGAAATGGCCTTTGACGGCTCAGGAGAACGTCTCTGGGTGTCGGCGATGGGGTCTGGACGTGTGACGATGGTTGATCCAGCTGCGTTGGATGGCGGCGCTTATGATCCCAATCAGAATACGCATGTTGATATTTCCGGTGGTGGCCCCGCCGGGTTGGTGTTCAATCCTGATCTCAATCAGCTTTATGTCTATTCGCGTTTCGGCAATTCGATTTCCGTGATTGATGCCAGCCAAGGCGCGGGCACAGAGATGGGCGTTTATCCGCTCTCGTACAATCCTGAGCCGGACTTTGTTCAGGCCGGACGCCCGTTCCTCTATGACGCGGACCTTACGTCAGCAAACGGCGAAGCCTCATGCTCAAGCTGTCATGTATTTTCTAAGACAGACAGTCTCTCTTGGGATCTTGGCAATCCGGATGCCGAAGTCGCAGATAATTTCGTTGAACAGCTTTTTGTCTCGCTCGATGATCTAGAGGCGAGCTTTAGTTTCATTTTTCCAGAGAGCTTCTCGGTAAATCATCACCCAATGAAGGGGCCTATGCTGACCCAAAATTTGCGCGGGCTTGATGGGCAAGGTCCAATGCATTGGCGCGGCGACCGGGCGGCAGGCCAATTCCGGGATGACCCGCGATCAACCACAGACGAGAATGGCGCCTTCCGGCGATTCAATGGTGCGTTTGTTGACCTGCTCGGCAATACCGACCGGCTGTCACCTGAAGACATGCAAACCTTTGCCGACTTCATGCTCGCAGTGCCTTATCCACCGAGCCCAATTCGAGAATTGGACAATCAACTCACCG
>JABSQA010000015.1 GCA_013213825.1 Henriciella sp. | reverse complement strand
GCGCACATTTGTGTCGCCACGCAGGAACCAGAGCAGCTCAACAATGATTGAGCGCAAGTGCAGTTTCTTGGTTGTCAGCAAAGGAAAGCGATCCGCCAGGTCAAATCGCATCTGGCGTCCAAACACGCCTCGGGTCCCCGTGCCGGTGCGATCGCCACGGTCGACACCATTCTCCAGAATGTCTTGTAACAGGTCGTGATATTGCTTCATCCGCCCTGGAAAACATGACTCGTCGGGCAATGCCAGATCCTTCAGCCAGAAAGGGTGAAGAATTTATGGATTTTCACGACGAAGTTGATCCCAGACCGGCCACTTTTGATCAACCTTTTCGGCCAGCCACGAGGGGCAGATATTCCCCAATAAACACATCACACTAGCTGGATTTCAAAGACGATGGTTTTCGCGCACAAAATCGCCCGTGCCGACGCCACAAAGTAAAAATTGTCTATACGTCTCAAATCGAATCCGAACCTGAAATCTAACGTGGTTTCAAACACGCTCCTGTAAAACGCTAAAAAAAAGGGACGTTAGTGTGCAGAAGCCACTTTCGATTTGAGCATGTTTAAAGAGTTCCTGAATGACTCTCGGGGCAATGTCTTTATGATCTTCGGATTGGTTCTCATACCATTCCTAGCGGTCACGGGATTTGCAATTGATTTCCAACAGACAGTGAAACGAAAGGCCAAAGTCCAACTGGTCTTGGACTCTTCGGTTCTTGCCGCAGCCAAGGTGAAACAGACCGGGGCGGTGGATGACGACGTTAAACTCGCCGTCCAGCAATTCCTAGACGCCCAAATCTCTGGCCTGGGTGGCCTAACATGTGCTCCGGCGACCGTGGTCGTTTCACAAAATGACGAAGAGATTGATGCCAGCGTTTCGTGTCGTCAGAACACCTATTTAATGAAAGTCATCGGCCACGATGAAATGTCGTTCACAGTTATTTCTGGCTCAGAGTACGGCATTGATAAGATCGATGTCGCTTTCATGTTCGACATTTCGGGATCGATGAATAGCTCAAGCCGTTTGACCAATTTGAAAAGCGCCGCTGAAGAAGCCGTCGACGTACTCTTGCCAGATGGCGCGTCAACGGAATTGTTGGAGAAAACGCGCCTCGCAATGGTGTCATACAATGCCATGGTCAATGCAGGTGACTTCTTTGAGGATGTGACGGGTGTGACGCCAACGCGAACCTATACGCATGAAATCGGACCTGAATATTCAGAAGATGATTTTACCGAAGGCAACCTGTTTGATGAATTCCATCTCGGCCTGTACGATACGGATACGGATGATCTGATTGCCGAATTTGGTGATGGTGCCGTGATCAAGATTGATGAAAACTGGGATGACGATTTGACCGTCGCGATGACATTAGACCCTTGGCACGATCTTTATGGTCAAGACGACAGTGTCCGATTCAATCTGTCCGGCCCCGAAACTCAAAACCGCCTCGAAAACTATGAGCCATATGCGATGTATGGCGATAGCGGCATCACCAACATGGTGGGCCAAGCTTGGGATATGGGCGAATTCGAATTGCGCATTCGAGTCTATGATGGCGGTAGCGGTAGCGGTAATTTGCTGTTCGATGAGACGATAAATTTCACCCTTGTCCTGGAAAACGATACCGAGCCTGAAACCAAAACTTATACGCTGACCTCGCGCTGTGTCTGGGAGCGTGATGGCGACGAGAAATTCACGGACGCCGCCCCCGGGACCGGGGCATATCTCTCGCACCAGCAGGCCTGGTTCGAAGAAGATCCTTCACAAAGTGACGGTGGCGACTGGAATGTCGGTCACCCTAACCGTCCCAATGATAGCAAATATGACGGCAATGAGTGTCGCAGCGCTGAGCCAGTCGAGCTCACGAATAATAAAAACACGCTCAAAACCTACATCTCTTCTCTAAGTGCAGGCGGTTATACTGCTGGACACCTCGGGGTGGCATGGACGTGGTATCTGGTTTCGGAAGACTGGAATCAGATCTTTGATGGAACAGCTGCGCCGTTGGACTATTCGGAACCCGATTCCGCCAAAGTGGTCATCTTAATGACAGACGGCGCCTTCAACACTGAGATCTTCCCGGAACAAGGTGACTCTGCCGCTCAGGCTCGCGCACTTTGTGACAATATGAAGCTCAAAGATATCAAAGTCTATGCGGTCGCCTTGAACGCACCGACTGCGGGTCAAGAAGTATTGTCTTACTGCGCATCTGGAACAGATTTCTACTTCGAGCCTGAAACGGGCGCTGAGCTGACAGACGCCTATAAGGCGATCGCCACTTCGATCTCCGATTTGCGTATCTCGAAATAGAGCCGCACCAAAAGCTCTTAAAAAAAAGCCCGCGCTTTTGGCGCGGGCTTTTCTTTTATCTCTATTCAGCTGCAATAAGCGTTGTACGCGATTTTGGGAGCGTACCGTTCGGCCAATGCTGCCAAAGCTCTGCTTCTTTTTCTGCCGCCAATGCAATCGCCGCCTCTTTGACGTGACCATAGCCACGAATGTCATCGGGTATTTCAGCAATTGTCACCGCGAGATCGAGATTCTTGGCGCTTAAGTCGACCAAGAGGCGATCGACATTATCGATATATTGATCGCGAATTCTGCGTTCTAGCTTCCGCTCCTCCGTCCAACCAAAGGGATCAAAGCGGGTACCACGTAGGCCTTTAAAGCGTTTGAGAATTTTAAATCCGGTCTTCATCCAAGGGCCGAAGGATTTCTTCTTAAGGTGCCCATTCTCATCTTTCTTCGAGTTCAACGGTGGGGCCAAGTGATATGCGACCTTTCCACCTTTGAACTTACGCGCGAGATAGGCGTCGAACTTGCCGTCGGTCCATAACCGCGCGACTTCATACTCGTCCTTATATGCCATCAGCTTATAGGCAAAACGCGCCACAGCTTCAGACAGGCGCTCGCCGAGCCCATGTTCGGTTTCAGCAGCCCGCACTTTAGCAACCAAAGCCCGATAGGTCTCCGCATAGGCTTTGTTCTGATAGCCAGTGAGCCGTTCAGCACGGTTCTCGATCAACTCATCCAACGTCATGGGTTGGATATGCCCGCGGGGATCCTTTGCGCGTTCCAAACGGTCAGGATCATAGGCCGCGATACGACCCAAATCGAACGCTGCCATATTGTCATCGGCTTTCACACCGTTGAGTTTGATCGCGCGATACACGCCCCGTAAGGATACCGGAACTTGACCCTTCTGCCAGGCAAAGCCCGCCATGATCATATTGGTGTAGATTGCATCATTAAAATAGAGGATGGCCAATGCCTCGGCATCGAACGTGGCGAAATCTGCCGCTTGCCGTTTGACGCGAGCCGCTAAGAGGTCGCTCTCAAATTTCTTCGAACGATCGCGGATAAACTCGCTCGTCGGGGTGACATCGCTGTTGGCATAGGCCGCAGTGCGCTCAGCATCCATCAAGTTTAGCGCATCACCACCCGCCGCCACCACTAGGTCACAGGCAATCATACAGTCTGTGCTGGCGGGAGGGACGCGCCCCGTTGAGATCATGTCCGGCTCGCGCGCGAAGCGCAAATGGCTCAGAACCGGTCCGCCTTTTTGCGCCAAACCTGTCATGTCGAGGCTGGACGCAGCGTTGCCATCAACATGCGCCCCCATCGCCAAGATGGCGGCGACCGTCGTTACCCCAGTGCCGCCGACGCCGGTGAACAGGATGTTCCAAGCCCGATCCAGGCTCGGCGTGTCCGGCAGCGGCAGATTGGTGGCATCGATTTCAGGACGCGGCTCATCATTGGCGGTGAACTCGCCATCGGTGACTGTGATAAAGCTCGGGCAAAATCCATTGACGCAAGACAAATCCGTATTGCACGTCGATTGATTAATCCGGCGCTTGCGACCGAGTTCCGTTTCCACCGGTTCGACCGACAGACAATTCGACTTAATCGAACAATCGCCGCAGCCTTCGCAAACTTCGGTATTGATCAAAACGCGCGTCCGGTCAGGGGCGCGCAAGCCACGTTTCGAACGCCGGCGTTTCTCTGTGGCGCAAATCTGATCATAGATCAGAACGGAGACGCCGGGTGTCTCGCGCAATTGTTTCTGCACTTTGTCGAGATCAGCGCGATCGTAAATCCGCACGCGACGCGGCAAGCCTTTGACATTGGCATAGCGTACCGGATCTTCGGTGACGATGACGATCGTCTCGACCCCTTCGCCTTTAACTTGCGTGGCGATCTGTTGCGGGGTTTGACCCGATTCCACGGTTTGCCCGCCGGTCATGGCCACGGCATCATTATACAGGATCTTGTAGGTTATATTGGCCCCGGACGTGACTGCCGCCCGGATGGCAAGCGACCCTGAGTGCGAATAAGTCCCGTCCCCCAGATTGACGAACATGTGGTTCTCATCGGTGGCAAAATGCTGTCCCACCCAGGCTATGCCTTCGCCGCCCATTTGGCTGGTCATGTCGGTATTCCGGTCCGGCATGAAATTGGCCATATAGTGACAGCCAATCCCTGCCAGCGCGCGTGAGCCTTCGGGCACAACTGTCGACGTATTGTGCGGACAGCCAGAACAATAATGCGGCGTGCGGACCGTCGGTGTCGCATTGGTGCGCGCGGCTTCACTGGCTAAACCAACGCGCGCGAAATAGGCGTCAGCCTTGCTTGTGTCCCAACCTTTCGGCAAGACACCGCGAAGCGCCTCAGCCATGACGGGGACGGGAATAGACCCGATCTGCGGCAGCAAGGGTCGACCATCGACGGTCTGCTTACCCTCGATCATTGGCCGCTTCTTCTCTGGCAAAGGATAAAGCGCGGCGCGCAATTGATCTTCGATCAGTGGTCGTTTGTGCTCAATGACCAAAACGCGCTCGAGCCCAGAACAGAAGCCGCGAATGGCGTCTTGCTCCAAGGGCCAAGGCATGGCGACTTTGAAGATGGATACGCCGAGCTGAGCGGCATCATTGGGGGTCAGACCCAGCGCGGCCAGCGCCTCGAACACATCGCGGGCCGCCTGGCCTAAGACGATCAATCCAATGCGAGGTTTGGCACTCGGCAATATCACGCGATCAAGTTGGTTGGCCCGGACCCAGGCTTGCGCAGCCGGGAGCTTAAACTCGCGCAGGCGTCGCTCTTTCTCCAATGGCGGATCCGCGCGGCGCATATGGACGCCATCGCTTGGAAAGGCAAAATCGGGGGTCACGAAATTCATGCGATCGAGGGACACATCGACAACGGCGCCGCTATCCATCGTGTCGGCGAGCGCGATCATGGCGCTCCAACCACCACTAAAGCGGCTCATCGCCCAGCCATGCAGACCATAATCCAACACGTCTTGGATCGAAGCCGGGTTGAGAACCGGAATCTCCGCATCTTGCATGGCGAACTCAGACTGCGATGGCAGAGTCGAAGACTTGCACATATGGTCGTCACCCAGCACGGCGAGCACGCCGCCAAGCGCCGATGTGCCCGCGGCATTGGCATGTTTGAAAACGTCGCCTGTCCGGTCTACGCCAGGCGCCTTACCGTACCAAATGCCGAATAAGCCATCGCGCTGCGCCCCGGGAAATAGGCCGAGCTGCTGACTGCCCCAAACCGCAGTGGCGCCGAGGTCTTCGTTCAGACCTTCCCAGAACTTGATATCGTGTGCATCTAGCCAAGTTTGCGCCGCACGCAATTGTTGATCATATCCCCCCAAGGGCGAGCCGCGATAACCAGAAATGAAGCCTGCCGTATTGTGGCCTGCCTTCAAATCAAGCCGCTTCTGATCAAGCGGTAGGCGGACCAGGGCTTGAATCCCGGTCATATACGCTTTGCCCTCGACAAGATCATATTTGTCGTTCAGCGTAACTTCACGATGTTCCAAAGCGCACCTCTCGAGTGTGTCGTTTAGGTCATATATCCCAACATATTAGCGAAATTACTTGCCTTGTTTGCACAAATTGGGCTAATTCAGGCAATAAATAACCAAAATAATACTCTTTTGGGGGAAAACTTGTCGGAACCATTAGACACTATTGATGCCAAGATTCTCGATTTGATTCAAAAAGACGCGTCGCTTTCTGTCGCGGACATTGCTGAACGCGTGGGCCTGTCTTCGTCGCCCTGCTGGCGGCGGATCAAGCGTATGGAAGAAGCGGGCATCATTCAGGGCCGGGTGACTCTGCTCGACCGCCAATCCCTCGGCCTTGGCTTCGAAGTCGTGGCCAATGTTAAACTGGCTCTGCCGAGCAAGGAAAATCTCGAGGCTTTTGAGGCACTGGTCGCCAGGTGGCCAGAAGTGATGGAGTGTATGACTGTGACGGGCGCCGTCGATTATATCATTCGCGTCACCACTACGGATATGTATGCGTATGATAAGTTTTTGCGCGACAAGCTGCTCGGCTCGGCTTTGGTGTCCGATGTTCAATCGCGCATCATCATCAATGTCGCCAAGCGCACCACCGCCGTTCCGCTTGGGCTTGTCAGCGACTATGTCCCAGCTGGATAAGCCTTAAGCGAAACCGTATCCCCGAAAAGCAAAGACCAGTTTGTCGTTCGACAAACTGGCCCTTTTTATTTTCATGGATTGCTACGCTGCGTCTAAGCGCGCTCAACGCACATGGCGATTCCTTCGCCTCCGCCAATGCAAAGTGAGGCCACGCCTTTTTTCACATCGCGATCTTCCATCGCCGCGAGAAGCGTAATCAGAATACGCGCGCCAGAAGCTCCGATTGGGTGACCCATTGCGCAAGCGCCGCCATTGACGTTGACCTTGTCATGGCTAAGGCCCAGCTCTTTCATCGCGATCATGGGCACGACAGCAAAGGCCTCATTGATTTCCCACAAGCCAACATCGTCTTTCGACCAGCCCGCTTTGGCGAGCGCCTTTTCCATGGCGGGGACGGGTGCCGTGGTAAAGTTTTCTGGCTCATGCGCGTGGCTTGACGAGGAGATGATTTTTGCAATCGGGGTTAACCCGCGCGATTGCGCCTCTGACTCTTTCATCAGAACCAATGCGGCCGCACCATCGGATATCGCCGAGGCGTTCGCGGCGGTCACCGTGCCATCCTTATTAAAGGCCGGACGCAGAGACGGGATTTTGTCAGGGCGCGCCGTCCGCGGCAGCTCGTCCGTATCAACCGTGGTTTCGCCTTTGCGAGTCTTGATCGTGACAGGCGCGATTTCACGCTTGAACTTGCCGCCCTCGGTCGCGTCCTGCGCCCGTTTCAGGGTTTCCAGCGCGTAGGCATCTTGTTGCTCGCGGGTGAATTGATACTTCTCCGCGATCATGTCAGCGAACGCGCCCATGGGTCCGCCAGCATAAGCATCGGTGAGACCATCTAAAGCCATATGATCCTTGGCGCCCATATCGCCATATTTATGGCCTTTTCGGACATCCATCAGATGCGGCGCATTGGTCATGCTCTCCATGCCGCCGACGATGACGATATTTGCGTCACCAGACGCGATTGACTGGCGCCCCATAACTGCGGCTTGCAGGCCAGAGCCGCACATTTTGTTTATGGTCGTGGCTTCAAGGCCCTTATCCATCCCGGCTTTAAACCCAGCTTGGCGCGCTGGCGCTTGGCCTTGACCCGCGGGAAGGCAATTGCCCATGATGATTTCATCAGCTTCATCGGCGCCGAGACCGGCTTCTTCGACCGCGGCCTTCACAGCGATGGCACCAAGCTCGTTCGCGGACAGCGCTTGCAAATCGCCGAGCAAGCCTCCCATCGGTGTGCGTGCCATTCCAACAATCACAACAGGGTCTGTATTCGACATGGTAAGCCCTCCTACAAGCTTGGATCGGTTTTCAGTTTTGTGCAGTTGCGAACAAATGGAGGCGAAGACCCACTCTCGTCAAGTCATCACTTCGTCGAATCAATAGGTTTGATGCGCCGGGCGCGCTTGCCACCAATATGGCTGCAAACCAAACAGAGCCAATCCGCGTTCAAGAATGGCAAAGAAACTTACCGCCTCTAAAACCGGGTTCATATGATCGGTGATGATGCAGAAATGGCTATTCTTACCGTTCAGATGATGCCGCGCATGGTGGCGACGAGATTGCAGCAAGCCCAGCCATTGAATGGCGGTGATGAACGGGCCGTTGGCCTTGCGAGATTTATGCGCCCAACCATGGATAATGTTCGCAAAAGCGCCAATGCATAGCGCCATCCCGGTCACTGGGTTCAACCACCCTAAAGCCCAGATGATCAACGCGGCACTCGCGACCATGGCCCATATCCCACCATTGCGGCGGAGCAGCGAAAGCGTGAACACTTCCAGCGGGTAATCATGATGTCTTTGTGTGAGAGCGATAAAATGGGGTCCGATGACTGGCCATTTAGGGTGTCCATATCGGTCCACAAACCAATGCGCCAAGCCAGATCCGAAATCGGCCAAATAGAGCGCTATCAAAAGCGTGAGCAGCCCCTCGAGCATGGTCACCTCCACGCCAGATAAGGGACACTTTTTAAGTGAAAGGACGAGTGTCCAAGCGGTCGCGCGTCAGCCTGCCGCAGGGCAGAAAAGGCACTCAGCGCACCCGCTGCGGCGCGGTAGCATCCAGCTCTACTGCACGATCCATAATATCAATCAGTTCGTCATTCACCTCGGCAATAGAGCGCACTTTGACATGCCGCAAAGCTTTGCCGGTGCCTTCAATCCGATCGAGAAAGTCTTCGGCCAATTTGGCCCCATACCAGAGCTGAAGGTTACATCGGTCGGCTTGCCCAATTACGGAGAAGATCCGTTCATGCCCACTCCAACATGGAAAGCCCCATGCGAGTTTCACAGTGAGGTGTGGCCAATGCGTTTTGATGACATTTTCCAACGCCACCGCGATTTCATATTGATGCGAGTCTAGATCATCAAAATAAGCGCGCACCGTTTTCGGCTTTGGCATGCCCATGCCTCATCGTTTCGACCCCGAAATTAACCATACTCCAAAGTGCGCTGCACAAACCATAGTTGAACGGACTTTTTTTCTGCAAAAAGTTTTCATCACAAAAAAAGGGCGAGCCGAAGCTCGCCCTGTCTCAGATTTTGGCGCCTAGCTTACCAGATCCGGATACGCTCTTCCGGCGGCAGGTAAAGCGCGTGGTCTGGGCCAACATCAAAGGCTTCATACCATTCGTCGAAATTGCGCACGATGCCATTGGCACGATAATAGGGCGGGCTGTGTGGACCGCGAATGATTTGCTGACGCAGGGCTTCTTCGCGATACTTGTTCCGCCAAGCCTGGGCCCAGGCCATGAAGAAGCGCTGATCGCCAGTGAGGCCGCCCAGAACTGGGGCTTCTTCATCGGCGCTGACTTCGCCATCGCCATTGATGTCCAGGATCATACGATAGGCTTTGTAGGACATTGAGAGACCGCCAAGGTCACCGGAATTTTCACCAAGACCGAGACGCCCGTTCAGACAGGTTTCGCCATCATCGAGCGGGCAGAATTGATTATACTGTCCAACCAGCGCGTCGGTGCGGGCCTCGAAGGCAGCTTTGTCTTCTGGGGTCCACCAATCGCGGAGAAAACCATCGCCATCCGACTTTGACCCTTGGTCGTCAAAGCCATGACCGATTTCATGACCGATCACGCCGCCAATGGCACCGTAATTGATCGCAGGATCGGCTTCGAGATTGAAGAAAGGCGGCTGCAGAATGGCGGCCGGGAACACTATCTCATTACGGTTCGGGCTATAATAAGCATTCACCGTTTGAGGCAGCATGAACCATTCCGTCTTGTCGATCGGCTGACCCAACTGGCTCATCATATCTTCAAACTGCCAAGCGTTTGAGGCCATGACGTTTTCGAACGCGCTATTGCCTACGGTCAGCGTGTCAAAGGTCTCAAACTTTTCAGTGTAGCCGATTTTAGGTGTGAACTTTGCCAGCTTGTCGCGGGCTTCGACATTGGTCTCTTCGCCCATCCAATCAATCTCATTGAGATTGTCAGCCATGGCGAGACGCAGGTTCGCGACCAACTCGTCCATTGCGGCTTTATTGGCGGCTGGGAAGTAACGCTCAGCATAGACTTTACCGACCGCTTCACCCAAGGCGCCTTCGACCGCACCGACGCCACGTTTCCAACGTGGGCGCTGCTCTTCTTGGCCACGCAATTGTTTGGCGTAGAATTCAAACGTCGCATCGTCGATCGCCTTCGGCAGAACCGCCGAATGATCTGAAAGCATGTGTGCCGACAGATAGGCTTTCCAATCGTCTAGCGCGCTTTCATTCACGACTTCAAAAATGCCAGCAATGCCGCCACCGGAAATCTTTGCGACTTGTTCCTCGGTGAGGCCCAACGCTTCAATCTCCTCGGCATCGGGCGTCACTTGGCGAACAACAAAATTCTCTTGTTCGCCGAGACCGATTTCAGACAGCATCAGTGCGACTGGGAAGTCACCGCCCAAAGCGATGAGTTCGTCTTTGCTCAACTTATTATATGTCAGGTTGCGATTGCGACCGACGGTGCGATCCCAATGGGCTTTCGCAATTTCGGTCTCAAGCGCCATAACCCGCGCGGCGGCTTCGGCTGGGTCGTCATAACCTGCTTGTTCTAAAAGGAAGGTAAGGTATGCCAAATAGCCTTCACGCGTTTCAACATTTTTTCCATCATCGGTCAGATAGGTGTCACGATCTGGCAAGCCGAGTCCGGCTTGGGTGACATAGAAAATATAATTTTCAGTGTCTTTTGAATCTACATCGACCCAACCTGCGACAGGCGACGAGAACCCGGTCGCAGCAAACAAGCGAACCAAGTCTTCTTTGCTTTCTATAGCTTGGATGCGATCCAAGTAAGGCTGCACCGGGGTAAGGCCCGCAGCTTCAATCGCGTCCACGTCGACATAAGCATTATAATAAGACGCGACTTTGCCTTCCAGTGTCGATGGGTCTGGCTTGGCTTCGGCAAGATCATCGATGATGAATTTCACACGCTGCTCAGACTTTTCGCGCAACAGCGTGAATGAGCCGTAGCGCGTCCGGTCGGCGGGCATTTCAAACTCGTCATACCAGGTGCCATTCACATATCGGAAGAAGTCGTCGCCGGGATGAACAGACGTATCCATAGAGTAGAGATCGAGGCCGAACTCGCCCCAATCATCGCGCGAGGTTGTCTCAACCGCACGTTCGGCTTCAGCCGAATCTAGCGCGCCAAGGTCAGCAGACGCTGCGGTTTGGTTTGCTTCTTGACCGCCGCACGCGGACAATGCGAGCGCTGCTGCGCCCGCCAACAAAAGCTGTTTCATTCATATCTCCCTGAACGTAGCTCTATTCATTATGACCGTTTACGGCCTTATCTGTTATTCAGCAGGCATCGGTCGAGGTGTTTCCGCACTGGTTCCGATCAATTCTTCGCTATCGATCGTCACTTCGCCTGTATAGGACTCACCAATCTTGCGATAAGGCCGACCGCCCCAGGTCCATCTCAGGACGCGCCCGACTTCAACCCCCATGGCGTAAAGCGTCGGCACCAAGAACAGGGATACGAAGATCGCGAAGGCGACCGCATATCCGAGCGAGATGACCATTGGCTTCAGGAATTGCGCCTGCATCGAACGTTCGGCGATCAGCGGCAAGATGCCGACAAAAGTGGTCACAGAGGTCAACAAAATCGGCCGGAAGCGCGACACGCCCGCGTCAACCAGGGCTTGCACAGCCCCGACACCTTCCGCCCGTTTTCGATTAACGAAATCCACCAGAACCAAATTGTCATTGATCACAACGCCGGCCGCCGCCGCGATCCCGAAGATCGAGAACATCGCCATTGATGTCCCGGTAATGGCATGCCCCAGAATCGCGCCGGTAATGGCGAACGGAATGGCCGTCATCAGCAGTAAGGGTTGTGCGTATGACCGGAATGCAATGGCCAAGACGATATACATACAAATCACGGCGCCGGATGCGAGCATGACCAGTTCGGCAAAGAACTCTTGCTCTTGCTCAAACCCACCTGCGGTTCCGCGTTCAATGTCTGGGAATTGCTTTTCAAAGTCTGGCCAGAAATTGAGGTTCATATCCGCCACAACTTGTCCACGACCGCCATCGCCAAGAACGTCCGCGAACACTGAAACAGAGCGGGTGCGATTGCGACGCAAGATGCGGTTAATGCCGGGCGCATAGGTGAAGTCTGCCACCTGGGTGAGCGGCAATTCTCTTCCATCCGCCGTACGGATCCGCAAATTGTCGATACTGTCGAGATCCGTTCGAGCTGATTTCGGCAAACGCACCATGACGCGTACGTCTTCACCATTACGCGGCAGACGTTGGACTTCCTCACCAAAGTAGGCTTGTCGTACTTGGCGGGATACATCCGCCAACGTGACACCGAGCGCTTCAGCCCCGGGCTTCAGCTCAATCCGTAACTCATCCGCGGCCGCTGTGAGATTGTCGCCAATATCATACGCCGCAGCATAGGTGGCGAGCTGCTCTTGAACCACAGCCGACGCTTCTCTCAGACGATCGAGATCTGGATGGTTGAGCGCGAACCGCACCCCGGTATCGTTCTCATTATCGGTAAAGTCGAATGACACTTCTTCAGCGTCTTGAATCGGGCCGACCAATTCGCGAATCTTTTCTGAGATTTCACGTGTGGAAAGAAGCTCTGGTCGATTTTCAGGCGGCACCAATCCAATCCAAGATTGGACCTGACTGTTCGACGCGACAACCGAGGCGCCATTCAATACACCGCCTTGATAATCGCCTTCGCCGCGATTGATTTGACTGTTCCATTTCGCGTTCAGCTCGGCTTCGGCCCGATTAATGCCTGCTTGCAACTGATCGCGAACTTCCAAAGTCCGAGAGAAGGGTGTGCCCTCTGGCATATCAATCGTCACTTGGACCAAGTCGCTTTCAATTTCCGGCATGAACTTAAACGGCACGATCCGGTTGGCCACGAGGCTAATCGCGAAAGCGAAAATGATGAAGAAGAAGACGATGGTGGCGTAACGCATACGCAGTGCGAATTCGAGCACAGGCTTGTACACGAATTGAGCAAACCAAAGCAGACTATCCGCAATCCGCTGTTGGAACCGCGCCAAAGCATTTTGCTTGGTCTTGTCCTCTTTCGTCATATGCGACAAGTGCGCCGGAAGGATGAACATACATTCGATAATGGAGAAAACGAGCGAAGCGATCACAACAAATGTAATTTGCTGCGTGAAGGCGCGTGTTGGCCCTGTTAGCATGGCCCATGGCGCAAAAGCGATGATGGTGGTGATGACGCCGAAGACAACCGGTTTGAAAACCAATTGGGTGCCGACAATGGCGGCATCTAAGCCTTCTCGCCGACCGCTTTCGACCTCCCTATGGATATTCTCCCCGACCACAATGGCATCATCAACAATAACCCCGATGACCAAGAGGACGGCGAAGGTCGATAAGACGTTCCACGAGACGCCAAATAATGGCATCAACATGATCCCGCCCGCAAACGCAGTGATAATGCCAATCGTCACCCAGAACGCCACGATTGGACGCAAGAATAAGATCAAAACCAGCATCACCAGAACCGCACCCAAGAGGGCCGATTCTGAAATCAGTTGCATGCGCGCTTGGAAGGGCTGCGAATTGTCCCACAGAATCTCAATCTGCATGCCCTCTGGCAAAATGCCGGTGGCAGGATTATTCGCCCGGTCAATATAGTCACGGAAACTATTGGCATAGTTCACGATGTCCATTTTGTCGGGCTGCACCACCATGACAAAAGCGGTGGGCTCCCCATTATGGGTCGCGTCCAAATCGGCATCGATGAAACCATCCACCACAGTCGCAATATCACCCACACGGATTGTGCCTTGGTCATTTGATTGACGGACAATGATATTCTCAAATTGCTCCTGCGAATCTGCCAATGCCCGCGCCGTCATCGACACATCGCCAACATTCGAGCGGATTTGCCCGCCAGATGAATTGAGCGACGACTGACGGACCGCTTGAGCGACTTCAGAGAAGCTCAAATTATATTGGCGCAGTGCGTTCTCAGAGACCTCAATCGACACTTCTTCGTTCAGAACACCCTGCAAGACCGCCAACTCACCGCCGGTTATTTCAGCGATGTCGTCGCGCACATCATCGGCAACGCGTTTCAGTGTTCGTGCATCGACATTGCCATAGACGGCCATGCCGAAATACCAATCGCGCTGCTCCCATCGCGTCACTTGCGGCTGAAACGCCGCTTGCGGCAAATTGTTGATTTGGTCGACGCGCAGTTTGATCTCGTCAATGAAGACCTGCATGTCGATGTCATCTCGGCCACGGACATTGACCACCGCAAAGCTCTCGCGGGCGATTGAAGTGATCCGTTCGAGGCCATCGACATCAGCGACGGCCTCTTCGATACGCGTGATAATCTGCTCTTCAACATCCTGAGGCGAGGCGCCTTGCCAGGTCATTGTGATCGATGCTCCCGCCACGGGGACGACCGGGAACATTTCCCGTTCCATCGAGTTAAAGCCCAGGACCCCGCCCATGAAGGCGACGATCATTAGCAGATTAGCGGCGACAGCGTTTCGCGCAAACCAAGAGACCATTCCAAACATGATTAACCTCCATCACCGGATGATGCGACGATTTCCGAAGACGCGTCGGCAATACCGGTCGTTTCCAATCCATCATCATTCGATTGCGCGGCTTCATTGTGATTCTTAATCGATCCATCCTCGAGCCGCTCGAGAATTGTGATGCTCATACCGTCATTTGATCCGCGGATCGGACTGGTCACTGCCAGATCGCCAACATTAACGTCTGGGCTGCGGAACCATGCGCCTTCTGTAGAACTGAAGACCAGGTCCACTTGATAGATGCGCAATTCGCCTTCTTCTGGATTACCGATGAAAATATTGTCGCCACTGCGAATGGCAGAGCGCGGTGCGACCAATAGGTTCTCGATCTTTGTGCCAACGATTTCGGCGCCGACGAAGAGACCCGGCGCCATAGGTGCGCCATTGTCTGAGCCCGCACCATAAGGATCTTCAAGTTCTGCAATGATATTGATCAATCGCGTTTGAGCATTCACCGCCGCAGAGGTTCGGGTGACCCGGCCCTGCCACTGACGAATCTCGCCGGCAACGGCGGCGGTAAAGACCACTTCTGGGCCTTTGATAGAGTCGCTCTCAGCAAAAGCCAAAGGCAGACCTAATTGACCCAATTGATCGTCCCTAATCGGCAATGCGACTTCGACAATATCGGTTGCAAACACGCGGCCTAGAGATTGCCCGGGGGATGCGAATTGACCGACATCGACATTCTCTTCGCGCACACGGCCATCAAACGGTGCCACCACAGCCGTACGCGCCAGAGCCAGCTCAGCGTCAGCGAGTTGCGCTTTCGCAGATTCCAAAGCGGCCTCAGCCTCGGCCAATTGCGGTTCACGGCGCGCCAATGGGCTGGAGTCGGTGATGCCTAGATTGATCAAGTCCTGCTGCGCAATCTCAGCCTCAGCTTGTTCCCGCGCCAGTCTTTGTTCCGCGCTCGCCACGCCTGATTGGGCGCGAACCACGGCCAATTGATAGTCAGCGGTTTCGAGGCGAACCAAAACTTGGCCACGGCGGATAAAGCCACCATCGATAAAGTCAGGAGACACAAATGCGATCCGGCCAGCGATTTGTGGCGCCACGATAATTTCGCGTTGCGGTCGCACTTCGCCTTGTGCGGTGACCGTGAAATCCAGGTCCTGACGGGTCACTGACTCAGCGAACACCGAAAGGCCGGCAAACTTTTCTTCTGCCTGCTCAGGTTCTGGTTTGAGCACTTGCACGGTCGTGAACGCCACGCCGCCTAAACCGACCAGAACAATAATGGTTATGATAATGGATATGATGCGACTCATGGGAGGATGGCCTCTTCAGGGCTATTTGTACTCGCGACAGTCGGTGCAGCTGGTTCAGAAACCGGCAGTCCGCCGCCAAGTGCGAGGTGAAAACTGACACGATTAGATGCCCGCGCAGACCGCACAGAGATTACGGTGCTTTCCGCGTTCAGGCGTCGGGTTTGAGAATCGATCAAATTAAAGATCGAGACCAATCCATTCGTGTATTGCCGGGTGGCCAACTCTTCGGCCAAACGGGCTTCTTCGAGCGCTCTTAATTGCGCTTCTTCTTGTTGAGCGAGGAGGGAATCCGCCGCCAATGCGTCTTCCACTTCGCGCCATGCGGTCAGTGTGGTGGCCGCATAATTCTCTACCGCCGCCCGAGCCTGCGCCACAGCAGCGTCGCGATCAGCATCGAGGGCGCCGCCATTGAAGATCGGAGCTGTCAGACTCGCCACCAAGCGCGCAGCGATGCGCCCTGGGTCAAAAGCGTCAGCAATATCGGCTTCTGACGTCGACACGCCGCCGGTGAGGCGGAAACTTGGAAGCATGGCAAGCCGTGCCTGCTCAGCCCGTAAGCCGGCTGAAGTGACCCGCGCTTCAGCGGCGGCAATATCGGGTCGACGCGTCAAGAGCAGGGTTGGATTTCCGGCGGGTGGCAGTCCAGGCAGTTCTGGCAGATCTGCACTCGCGTCGAGCTCGGCGCTGGGGTACCGACCGAGCAAAATTTCGAGCCGGCGCGTGGCGTTTTGACTGGCCAGACGCTGAGCTGCAATCGAAGCCTCGGCAGACGCTTGCGTCGTCCGCGCCGTACGCACATCGAGCGCTGACGACAGGCCGCGCGACAAGCGTCTTTCTGTAAGCTCCAATGCGCGCGTCCGGGCTTCGAAGGTTTCAACAGCAACGCGTTCCTGCGCCAAGGCTTCGTTCAAATCGAACCAAGCCGAAGCTGTTTGCGCCGCCAAAGCGAGCCGCGCCGATGCGAGATCGGCTTCGCTGGCAATCAGATCAGATTCAGCGGCGTTGATGCTCGCGCGCAAACGGCCCCATAGGTCAAGCTCCCAATTAAGATCGAGACCAAGACCGTAAGACTCGCCAGAGACGCGGCTATCCGTGGCTTCGACATATGTATCTGTGCCGGTGACACTGGCTGAACCAGAAATGCTCGGCAAAGTCCGGCCATACGTGCTGCGGGCCTGCGCGCGCGCGGCTTCCACGGCATAGAATTGCGAGCGGATCGACGGATTAGCTGCAAGCGCCTCATTGACCAAAGCGACCAAGGTTTCGTCATTGAACTGCGCCAACCAATCCGTTTGTGGGAGTTCGCCCGAAACGCCATTTGCCGCCCAAGCGTCTGGAGCGTCAGGCGCGATTGGAAAAACGACCAAGCGATCGCCACCAAAGGATGGCAGACTCGGCACGCTTGGCACGGTTGAACATGCGCCCATGGCCAAAAAGCCCAATACAATACTCGCTTGCTTCATAGATACCTCTTGATCCCGGATTGTGGCTTTACGCCTGCCCTACTCGACTGTCAACAAATAATTATCGTTTTTCAATAATTGTGAAAAAGCTTTCAGGCTTGCTCATCGCGACCACCCCTTTATACGCCGAGAAACGTCGCTCGGACCATAGCCATCCCGAAAGCGAGACTAAGATGTCACAAAGGGACAATGAAAACCAAGCGGACTCTCCGAAGCGGTTTCAGGACTTCTTTGTTCTGACATCAGGAGCGATCGCAATCCTTGCTTTGCTCTTTTTGACCGGGGCCATTGGCGCGGTTGAATGGATCACGGGCGCGATCGTGATGAGCGCCGGCGCCTTGGCATTTTATGTTGGCTCTGCTCCTTCTCAGCAGAAACCACGACAAGCGCCTGTATTGCAAACAGCGACCTCGGAAGATGCCGTGCGCCCTGAAAATAGCATTGAGCCGTTTATTCTCGCCCTGCCGCTTCCAGCCCTCTTGATCGCCAATGATGGCACCGTCACCACCGCCAACACTCATGCGCGCAATATGTTCCGAATGGATGTCGCGAGCCTCCCCTCTCCGATGGCGGTCTTGCGTCAACCTGATCTGCTTGCTGCGGCTGAACGAGTCAGCCGCGATGGAGCGAATGAGCGCGTGGAGTTCACCCAACATGGCGACGCAGAAGTCTGGATGGCGCATGTACGCCCCGGTCCAGAAGCAGGGTCGGTCATTATGGTGTTCGAAGATCTCACCGCTGTGCGTCGTGCCGAACGCGCCCGCGCAGATTTTCTCGCCAATGCCAGCCATGAATTGCGCACACCATTGACCGCAATTGGGGGATTCATTGAAACCATGCGCGGCCCCGCCAAAGACGATAAAGAGGCTTGGGACGGCTTCCTGGAGATTATGGGCCAGCAGACAGAGCGTATGAAACGCTTGGTGGCCGATTTACTGTCGCTGTCGCGGATCGAGTTTAGCGAACACCGCGCCCCCAAAAATCAGGTCGAGTTTGGCGAATTGGCTCGCAAAGCGAGCATGGCGCTCGACCCGATCGCCAAGGACGCTGGAATCAAACTGCATTTCGATGCGCCAGATGTCTCGATTCACGCCATCGCTGACGACCATGAGATTGCGCAGGTCATTCAAAATCTGGCCAGTAATGCGATCAAATATGCTCGGTCAGAGGGCGAAGTTCAGATCTTGGTGGGCGTTTCCCCAACTATGGCGGAGGCCGCCACAGCCTGCAGTCGACAGTCGCCCGACGCCAAAAGATCTTTATTGCTGCAGCCTTACGCAGCAGAAGGCGCGCCCGCTGTTTGGATCCGCGTGACCGATGATGGCGAGGGCATCTCAGAAAACCATCTGCCGCGGCTGGGCGAACGTTTCTATCGTGCCGATGAGAGCCGGGGCGGCAAAATTGAAGGCACCGGGCTCGGTCTCGCTATTGTGAAACACATTATGGCCAGACATCGCGGCGGGTTGGCGGTCGAGAGTTTAGAAGGGCATGGCTCTGCCTTCGGAATATGGATGCCCCGCTTGCGCGAAAATGTCCCCACCGAAACCTTATAATCCACCTCAGCCTGAGGCCCTCAAAACCATTTTTGAAGATGAGGCCATCATTGTCGCGGACAAACCGAGCGGTCTGCTGAGCGTGCCCGGTATCGGCCCGGAAAAAGCGGTTTGCGCGAATAGTATTTTGAGTGACAGACATGGTCCCGTCTTAACCGTGCACCGGCTCGACATGGACACATCGGGCCTCATCATATTTGCGCGCAACAAGGCGGCACAGCGGACTTTGTCGCGCGGGTTTGAACGCCGGCAGGTCGACAAAACCTATCAGGCTTTGGTTCAAGGCAGTGTTGAAGGCGAGTCCGGTATCATCGACAAAGCGATCGCCAAATTCTCTCACCAACGCCCTCTGCGCCATCTCGATCCGGAGGGCCAAACAGCAATCACGCATTGGACCGTCCTTGATCGCACGAATGATACAACGCGGATGTCCCTCCAGCCCCAAACAGGTCGGTCTCATCAGCTCCGCTTACACATGATGAGCTTGGGTCATCCCATTCTCGGTGACGTGTTTTATGGTGATCCAAACACGCACGAGCGCCTGTGTTTACATGCGGGGTCGCTCAGTTTTTATCATCCTGTTTCGGAGAAGTTGATAAGCTTCGAAACGGAAACGCCATTTTAAGCAGTGAATACTTCGTTCGAAGCCAAAGATGTCACATATGTGTCAACGTCCAGATGTAAGAGCGGCCAACTGCTAAGATCGACCCGCGGATGCTGGAATCACTCGGACACTTGCCAATTGGTTGGCTGTTAATCGCGCCTCTGGCTGCGGCAGGTTTTTTTGCATTCTATTCTGGCCGCACGCAGATCGGCGCGCTGTCGACCGGGTCGAGCATAAGTGCGCGCCTGCATTCCCAACCAAATTACCATGGCTATTTCCTCGCGTTTAGTACGATCCTGCCGGCTGCGATTATATTTCTGATTTATCTGATGTTCGGAGACATCTACGCGCGCAGCGTTCTGGAAGGTGAATTGCCAGACTATCTGGTCGCGCGCGGTGACGCCAATGTTAGCTTCTTCATGGACCGGGTCGCTGAACAAGCAGGTCTGCGAGAATCGGCTGTGTCTGGGAACCTCCTATTCGATTCCAGCGTGGAACGATTTGCCTATTTGAAAGGGTTCGCCCGCGCTGTGGCCTTGTTTGTCGCCATTATCGCCGGAGCAGCAGGATTCCATTGGGGGCGCAAACAGCTACCCCGAGACTTCCCCGCCCGCACCTTTGTCGAGCGCACCATTCAAGGTCTATTATTCATCTGTGCCGCGATTGCGATTCTGACCACACTCGGCATCGTGCTTTCGCTGATTTATGAAACGGTTCGTTTCTTCAGCCTGCCGGATGGACCAAGCGTTTGGGAGTTTCTGTTCGGGACCGATTGGAACGCTCAGACCGGCCAAAATTTTGGCGCAGTGCCCCTCTTCTTCGGAACACTCATGGTTGCACTTTTGGCTATGTGTGTGGCTGTCCCTATTGGACTGTTCTCGGCCATTTATCTGTCCGAATATGCTAGTCCGCGATTTCGCAATTGGGCGAAACCCGCGTTGGAGCTGTTGGCGGGTATCCCGACTGTGGTTTACGGTTTCTTCGCAGCGATATTGATCGCTCCGCTGGTGCGTGGATTTGCGCAGTGGATTAACGCCCTCCCTTTCACACCCGACACCCTGCTCGCTGCGCAACCCACAAGCGCCCTTGCGGCCGGGTTGGTGATGGGGATCATGATTATTCCCTTTGTCAGCTCGCTTTCGGATGACGTTATCAGCGCGGTCCCGCAATCGCTTCGCGATGGCGCTTTGGCTATGGGCGCAACGCGCTCTGAAACGATCAAGCAAGTTGTTCTTCCTGCAGCCCTTCCTGGGATTATTGCTGCCATCTTGCTGGCCGTGTCGCGCGCCATTGGAGAGACAATGATTGTGGTCATGGCGGCCGGTGGTCGGGCCTTGATCACGCTCGACCCGACGTCTGACATCACGACCGTGACCTATCAGATTGTCGCCCTGCTCACCGGCGACACAGCCTTTGACAGCGCCAAAACGGTGTCAGCCTTCGCCCTTGGGTTTACCCTGTTTGGCATCACGCTGATTTTCAATGTCATCGCGCTGCGCGTGGTTGAACGGTATCGAGAAGCTTATGAGTGAGCGCAATCTATCTCCGGCCATGGCAACGGCAGAGCGTTTGCGCAAACGGCACAATGCCGAGAAGCGGTTCAAACTCTATGGGCAAATCGCGCTGGGCATCGCCATTGGGTTCCTCGCCCTATTGCTCGGCTCGATTGCCAGCCGCGCCACCACCGCATTCTCCCGGCATATGGTCGAAATCACACTCGAACGGCCGGACCTTGCTGAGACATCAAACATCACGGTCAGCGGCGTGAATGGCGCGGTGAGAGACCGGCTATTAGAACAATTCCCTGAAGCCCAGACTGAACGCACCGCCCGAAGCGATGTGTTCAGCATTACGACCCGCTTAGCCGTTATTCCGCTGCGCGATAGACTGCGCGCCAATCCAGAAATTGCTCAAGACCCGATCGTGGCGCGATTAGCGCTGTCCGATGATCTTGATCTCTATCTCAAGAATGAGATTCGACGGCATAGGTCTGAGCCCCTCGGACCCGCGGGACGATTGTCCCAAACAGAGATTGGCCTGTTCCGACTCACCGCGGCGGGTCCGGACGGCTTCATCGCCTTCCAAGATCGCATTCAAGCGCTGGGCGAAGACCGACAAGACATTCTGATTTCGCTCTCCGGGGCATGGTTTGAATTTGAAGCGGTTTCGGGCGCCGTATTGATCTTATCGCACTTAGCCGGACCGCTGCCCGAGCTGGGCGAACAATCGAACGCCCAAATTTCAGCCACACATCTCAATTCGCGGAGTGCCGACCGGCGTATCTCAAATCGCCAAATTGGGATTGTCTTGCATCTCCTGGAGCGGGGTCAAATTAGCCGTCGTTTCAACGGTAGTTTGTTCACGAGCGCGGACAGCACTTATCCAGAACTGGCAGGTGCCGCTGCGGCGCTTATAGGATCCTTGTTCACGATGCTGGTCACAGCACTCCTTGCTTTACCGGTAGGGATCATGGCGGCCGTGTACCTGGAGGAGTTTGCCAAAAAGTCCCGCATGACCCGGGCGATCGAGGTCAATATCAACAATCTGGCAGCCGTCCCTTCAATCATATTCGGACTGCTCGGGGCGGCCGTATTTCTGAACACGCTGGGGCTGCCAAGATCTGTTCCCTTGGTCGGAGGACTGGTGCTGGGTCTATTGGTTCTACCAACCATTATCATTGCATTCCGCGCAGCCTTGAGAGCCGTCCCACCCTCGGTTCGCGACGCCGCTCTTGGGCTCGGCGCATCTCAGTCTCAAGCTGTTTTTCACCATGTCCTACCGCTCGCCACACCTGGGATTCTCACCGGCGCTATCATCGCCATGGCCCGCGCGCTGGGCGAAACCGCCCCGCTCTTGCTGATCGGCATGGTCGCATTCATTAGCGACATTCCGGCCTCGCCAAATGACGAATCTACGGTATTGCCCGTGCTCATATATAAGTGGTTTTCCGGCGCTGAACGTGCTTGGGAACCGATGACCGCGGCAGTGATTGTTATTTTGCTCACGGTTTTGGTCGCGATGAACCTCGTCGCCGTTTTACTGCGGCGTAGATTTGAGCGGAGATGGTAGACATGGCCGATACCGGACTCAGCCAAGATACTTTGTCCCAAGGCAGTAGCGCCATTGGCGGGGCGAAAATCGAATGCCGTAGCATCAGCGTTCATTATGGCGATAAGCCCGCGATTCAAAATATCTCGCTGAAGATTCAGGACAAATCTGTGACCGCTCTGATCGGGCCATCAGGGTGTGGAAAATCGACCTTCTTGCGGTGTTTGAACCGGATGAATGACACGATTGAGAATGCCACGGTCGAGGGTGAGATTTTGATGGATGGCGCCAATATCAATGCGGCTGAAATCGATCCGGTTCTCATCCGCTCGAAAGTCGGAATGGTGTTCCAAAAACCCAATCCATTCCCGAAATCGGTTTATGAAAATGTCGCTTACGGCCCACGCATTCATGGCCTCGCAGGATCGAAGTCAGACCTAGATGAAATTGTCGAAGTCTCACTCCGCAAAGCGGGCTTATGGGACGAAGTCAAGGATCGTCTGACGGCGACAGGCACGAGTTTATCGGGCGGACAGCAGCAGCGGCTCTGCATTGCCCGCGCCATTGCTATCAGTCCCGAAGTCATTCTGATGGACGAACCCTGCTCGGCGCTGGACCCGATTGCGACGGCCCGTATTGAAGAGCTGATCGACGAGCTGCGGATGCGTTACTGCATCATCATCGTGACACATTCGATGCAACAGGCCGCACGGGTGTCGCAACGCACGGCATTCTTCAATGACGGCCAACTCGTCGAATTTGGCGACACTGAGATGATTTTCACCAATCCTGCACAGCAACGCACGCAGGATTATATTACCGGCAGATTTGGATAGGACGACACGTGTCAGGACCACAGCATATTGTCAGCGCATTTTCGGAGGAGTTGGAACAACTCTCGGCCGATTTGCTGCGCATGGGTGGATTGGCCGAAGCGATGATCCGCGACGCCGCTCGGGCGGTGGTCGCACGCGATGTCGCTTTGGCAGAGACTGTCATTGAACGCGATCTGGAAATGGACCGGCTCGAAAGTGAGATCGAGCGCAACGCCGTCCGCATGCTGGCGCTTCGCCAGCCGATGGCTTCGGACCTGCGGAATGTTATTGGCGCGATCAAATTATCGGGCGGAATTGAACGCATCGGCGACTTAGCAAAGAACATTGCGCGCCGATCTATTGCGGTCGCAGATGAAGACAATCGTACGACCCTGCGCGGCATTGAACGCATGGGCCAAGCCGTCTCGCGCATGTTGCAAGTTTCGCTGGATGCCTATGCCCGGCGAGATCCTGTGACGGCGCTGAGCGTGCTTGATCAAGACGATGACATTGATAGCCACTATAATAGTCTGTTGCGCACAATGTTGGTCTTTATGGCCGAAGAACCCGACCAGCTACACGCTCGGTCAAACTTCATCTTCATTGTCAAAAACCTGGAACGAATTGGCGACCATTGTACGAATATCGCGAAAGTCGTGCACTTCATCGCCACCGGACAGCAAGTCGACGATATTCGACACGCCCCAGACCCGCAGCAAGAGTAAGGACGCTGGATCATGAAACCCTTCATTGTCATCGCAGAAGACGAAAAAGCGGTCTCGGAACTGCTTCGATACAATCTTGAATCCGAAGGCTATGAAACGGCAATCGCAAATGATGGCGATGAAGCCATGCTGCTTTTGGACGAACGTATTCCGGACCTAATGTTGCTGGATTGGATGCTGCCGAAAATCTCCGGCATTGAGATTTGTCGACGCGTCCGCACCCGGCAAGAGACCGCCAATTTGCCGATCATCATGCTGACAGCGCGCACCGAAGAAGCCGACCGAATTCGTGGCCTTGAAACGGGCGCGGATGATTATGTCACCAAGCCGTTTTCAACCAATGAGTTAATGGCGCGCGTCAAAGCTGTCCTGCGCCGCATTCGACCGGCGCTCATGGACGATAAAATCCGGGTCGGGGATATCCAAATCGATCGCACCACGCATCGTGTGACGCGTGCGGATAAGGATATTCATCTCGGGCCGACGGAGTTTCGGTTGCTGGAATATTTCGCCCAACATCCAGGACGCGTATTCTCGCGTGAGCAGCTGCTGGATGGCGTGTGGGGCTCCGACGTCTATGTCGAAGCCCGCACCGTGGATGTCCATATTGGACGCTTACGCAAAGCTCTGATGAGCCAAGGCGGTAACAATCCAATCAGGACGGTTCGGTCCGCAGGTTATTCGCTGCGAACCGATTAAGTTACTGGCCGGTCTTAAGACTCGGTCTCTGCTTCACCCTCAGGGGCAGCACCCTCACCTTTCAAATAGGTGTCGAGGAATGTGACATAAGCTTCAGAGGCGGTGATCCGGTTCTCTTTTCGCAAGAAGCCATGGCCTTCGTCTGGGAACAGCACGTATTCCACATGCACCCCATTATCACGAATGGCGGCGACCAGTTCATCGCTTTCCACTTGCAGGACGCGCGGGTCATTGGCGCCCTGAACCACGAGCATAGGTTTGGTCACATTCTCCGCATGGAAGAGCGGTGAAATGGCCCGGTGACGTTCAGCATCTGTCGCTGGATCACCCATTTCATCATACAAGGCTTCACGGAACGCCGCCCACCAATCTGGAATGCTCTGCAGTGTCCGCACCCAATTGGTGACGCCAAAAATATTCACGCCGACTTCGAACTCTTCGGGATGGAAGGTCAGCGCCGCCGCCGTCATGAATCCACCATAAGAGCCACCCATGACGCCCACTTTTTCGTCATCGACCCAGTCGAGGCTGCGCAAATAGTGACCGGCTTCGACAATGTCGCGTAGGTCCTCCTCGCCGTGACGCTTATCATCCATATGGAAGAAGGTCTTTCCATAGCCAGATGAGCCGCGATTGTTGGCGCCATAGACAGCATAGCCATGATTGACCAAATGCTGGATCAGAGCGCTATAGCCGCGCGTTGTCTGGCCGCCGGGGCCGCCATGTACAAAAACAATCGCCGGGACCGGGGTTTCTGCGGACGCCTGCTGAGGCTTGTACATGATACCCGGAATCACGACGCCGTCTGACGCTTCAAACCGCTCGACGGTGGCGGTGACGAGGTTCGCTTCTTCAATCTCCGGATTCAAAGCATCGGTAAGACGAACAGCTTCGCCACCCAGCTCCGTCATATAGAGATTGTAGGGCGAGGTGTCCGTATTCAGACCAAATGCAATTTTCGACTCATCGCGCGAGAATCTGATTTGCCCGAGCTCACCTTCAGGTACGCCATTCAGCGTGACGCTCTCATCACTTGTTGTGTCGAGAATGGTGAGGTCGGTCAGTCCATCCGCATTGATCGCATGCACGCGATAGCGTCCGCTTGGCGAATAGAAGACAAAGCTGACATCCCAATCCGCCTCAATCAGCACAGCTTTTTCGCCGGTCTCAAGATCGTGAGTCCAAGCCTGACTGAATTCCCCAAACTCATTGGTGCTGTAGATCAGCTTACTTTCATCCGGCGAGAACCCATAAGTGCCATGGGCAATATTGCCTTCATGTTCAGTGACCAGAACGGGCTCGGGCATTTCTGCTGACAGATCGACAACATAGACATCTGAATCTGCGCTGGTGCGTGGTTTGTCGAGCGCCAGCCAGCGCCCGCTATCGCTTAAAGCTCCCGGTTGGAAGCCCGGATTCTCGAACACCATTGTGGTCGAATAATCAGCCGGATCGACCGAATAAAGATCAAAATTCGCGCTGTCTCGACCATTATGCCAGACATAGAAAACCGCATCATCGGCGCGCCAGCCGCCAAAGAAGGCTTTGACATTTTCGCCTGGCGTCACGTCGACCAATGTGCCATCGAGCTCGACCACATAGATATGATTGAGCTCATTCCCGCCTTGGTCCGCTGTCACGATGATGCGATCATCGCCGGGAAAGAATGACTGCACAAAATGGGCGTCGGTTTCTGAATTGGTCAGTTCCGTAACGCTACCATCGGCAGAAATGGCAATCGCGTTGAATACACCACTGCCGTCTGAATGGGCGAGAATTTTGCTGTCATCACTGGACCAGACATAGCCACTACCATTGGCCAAGCCGAAACTTGTTGTCTGGAAGAAGGCCTCTGCCGAATAGGTCTCGAATGCGACCGGTTCGACCACCACATCTACAACGTCTTCAACGACCTCTTCGAGCACAGGTGGCGCGTCTGCGACCACCGGTTCTGTTTCTATATTGCCTGTGCTGGCACACGCCGTCATTAAAGCCAGCGCAGATACACCAATGAGTGGTTTCCACATAAGTACGATCCCTCCAATGCTTAAGTATGGTTAACCGTAGCAGTGGAGGCGGCGCTTGGCGAGCTTAAACAGACTCGCTGACACGGAGCGCAGAGACCTTACCAATCGCTGTTTCAGCTTCATCGATGATACGGTCGACAATATCTTTCACCGGCAAGATATCTTTCACGCCACCCGCCGATTGACCCATGGCAAAGCATGACTTGGTCGAATCCAAACGCGCCTCGTCCGTGACACCGCCAATACCGCCAATCACATCGGTCTGAACCGAATGGATGGCTTGCATCGGGAAAGCTTGAATATCGTCAGGACGGCTTTCCCAATCGAGGATATAGTCATTGGTCCGACAACGCATCGGTTTGCCAGAATAACAGCGTGTGCGAGTCGTATCTGTGTCGCCAGCGCCAACCACTGTTTCCTTATAGGTCTGCGCTGCATGGGCTTCTGCAGAGGCGATGAAACGTGTGCCCATCCAGACGCCAACAGCACCTAATGACAATGCCGCTGCCAATCCGCGGCCATCATATATCCCGCCCGCGGCCACCACAGGAATGTTTACCGCTTCAACGGCTTGGGCCACTAAAGGCAAAGTGCCAACGAGCCCCGTATGACCGCCGCCTTCGCCGCCTTGCAGGATCACGGCGTCGCAACCGGCTTGTTCGGCTTTGATCGCATGTTTCACAGCGCCGCCAACCACCATCACTTTAACGCCAGCGTCTTTCAGGCGTTTCATGATCGGCAAAGGCACGCCCAGGCCCGCGACAAAACTGTCTGCGCCACCTGCGATGATCACATCGACGCTCTTTTCCAAGCTCGCCGGGTCTGCAGCGAGGAGGTCGACCCCGAATGGCTTATCGGTCAGTTCTTTCACGCGCGCCATTTGCGATTCGATGAATTCCGGCGACGTTCCAGCCATACCGAGCACACCATACCCGCCAGCATTGCACATGGCAGCCGCCAACTCGGCATAAGAAACTCCACCCATTCCAGCCAGCATAATGGGGTGTTTTATGCCTAAAAAATCGCAAAGCGGGGTATGAATTCCCATCGAAACCTCCTGTTTTCTTGCCTCATACGGGCGCAACCTTGCGGCAAGACAAGGCGTTCCCGCGCGGAAATTGGGCAGATTTTTGGGTTTTGCAGTTTTACTCTGACTTTCTCGTCCGATTCCTGTATTCTGACCGATGCCAATGAAGGCTATCTTCTAGAGGGGAAGAGACAATGAGCATGAAACTTTGGATTGCCGCACTGGCGGCTTCAGGACTGGTCGCATGTACAGCTGCAGAAGAAGCAGCTGATGCCACCGCCGACGCAGCTGCAGATGCTGTTGACGCAACAGTTGAGGCCGCAGACGATGCAGTAGACGCGACGGTTGAAGCCGCTTCTGATGCCGCGGATGCAACAGAAGAAGCAGCTGGCGATGCAGTCGACGCGGCTGAAGACGCCGTCGGTGACGTCGTTGACGCAGCAGAAGGTGCTGCCGATGAAGCTGCAGACGCTGTTGACGAAACCGTCACAGACATCGTCGACGCCGTTGAGGACGCCGCCGAAGAAGCGACCGAAGAATAGGTCTAACGGAACCTTGCGACGCCATTTCGATTAGAATAATCGCCCGTCGCAAAAGTCCAAACAAGCTGAAAAGCCCGTGCCGAAAGGTGCGGGCTTTTTCACGTCTCACGGCCCAAATCGTTCCCACAAAAAAGCGTTTTCGTAACCTCAGCCTGTCATAGCAAAAGCCTGCGAGACTATTCCAAATCTGCGGGGACGCTCAAATGACAAGCCTAACACCGTCTCCCGACGGGATGTTCAACCATGGAAAGTGGATTCTCTGGGTGTGCGGCTTCATCGCCCTCGCCGCGCTTTCGGCAAGGTTGCCTGCCCTATTCAGCAACGGGCTTCCCGGAACGGATGATATGATGCGCTTGCAGCAAGTGCGCGATCTGCTGGCCGGTCAAGCCTGGCATGATGTGGGTCAATCCAGATTGCTAACCCCGGAAGGCGGCGCGATGCATTGGTCGCGCCTGCCCGACTTGTTTCTAGCGGGCTTGATTTGGTTGATGACGCCGTTCTTCGGCGCACCCACAGCAGAAATGCTAGCCGCTGGCTTTTGGCCCCTCACGCTTTTCGCGGTGGCCATGGCTTTGCTGTTCACGCTTATGGCGCGTTTGGGTGTCAACCGGATGGGCCAATTGTTTGGCTTGCTGTTCTTCGTTGGCTCCCCCGCATTTTCGAACTTTTGGCCCGGTCGCATTGACCATCATGGGTTCGTCGTCGTGTGCGTCCTCGCTGGATTTACGGCGCTGGTCAGCCCGCGTTTGAGCGCTCGTTCAGGCGTTTTGCTTGCGCTGAGCTTGTGCGCTGCGATGAGCATCGCGGTTGAAGCGCTGCCTTATGCTGCGGGCTTGATCGCCATAGCTGGTCTGTTTTGGGTCGTCCGCGGCCATCGTGAAGCGGTGCGTCTGAGCGCGACAGGGATCGGCCTGGTCGTGTTCGCAACAGCCTTCTTAATCCTCGACGCACCAGGATTCGGACCTCAGCGCATGGTTTGTGACGCCTATGGGAGTTCACATTGGGCTGCCTTTGTCACTGGCGGCATATTGCTCACGCTCATCGGCGTGTTTGGAGGCTTTTTTGACGATTGGCCAAAGCGTCTGGGCATTGGGCTGATTGCCGCAGCATTGACCTTAGCGGCGTTCGTTTGGGTGAACCCAGCCTGTTTCAACGATCCATATGCCGCCATTCCCGACACAGTCAGAGACACGTGGTTAAACGTGGTCGCCGAAGCACAATCTCTACCGCAATTGCTCGCACAAAGATTGGATCAGGTCCTCTCAGTATTTGGCAGCCTCATTGTCGCAAGCATCGCCGCCGCATTCATGATCTTAAAAGCGAAGCCTGCGCAACGACTTGGAGGAGTGGGCGCAGCTATCATGCTCGGCTTGGCTATTGCTTTGACTGCCTGGCAAGTACGCGGACAATCCTTCTCGCACGTCTTTGCGGTTGTCAGCGCTGGTTGGCTGGTTGGCGTGCTAATGGCAGACTGGCGAGCAAAACGCGGATCGAAACCACTGCTGATCTTTGCCGCATCTGTTATTCTTCTGGCGCCAATGACGTGGCGCATGGTCGGTGAAATGGCGTTCGCGCCGGCGCGCGGGCATCAACTCTCGGGTGCGCTCGGTCTTCAATGTACAGATCCTGAGCCTATCAGAGCGTTGGCCGATCTTCCGGAGATGAAGATTCACACGCCGATTGATCTCGGCATTCCCGTTCTGACCTACACACAACACTCTGTTTTCGTCGGCCCATACCATCGCAATATTCAAGGGATCGAACGTGCCAGCCTCGTGCTGATCGGTGATCTTGATCTTGCCCATGATCGGTTGCTCGAGATGCAAGCGACACATTTGGCATATTGTGCTGGATTGCCTGAAACGGATCGATATGGCGCGCGATGGTCGGACAGCCTCGCCGCGCGCCTCAATCAAAATCAAACGCCTGACTGGCTCATCCCAGAAGGACCGATCGATGAAACAGAAGGCGTGCTCCGCGTATACCGTATCGCGCCAAAGCCGACCGACTAGAAAATCGCGTATCCACCATCAATGATCAACGTGGTGCCAGAATGATAGCGTGAGGCATCACTGGCGAGGTAGACCGCCATCCCGCCAAAGTCTTCTGGTTCACCCCAACGCCGAATGGGTACCCGCGATATGACCTTGGTCGTGAACACATCATTGTCTTGCGCCATGGAGGTCATGTCAGTGGCAATCCAACCCGGCAGAATAGAATTCGCGCGAATGCCATAGCGGCCGCATTCTGAAGCGATCCCGCGGATCATGGATGGCAGCCCGCCTTTGGTCGCTGCGTAGGCTTGATTGCGCGCCGCGCCTTCAATTCCGGCTAAGGAGGCGACGCCAACGACGGAACCACCTGGGTCCCCGGCTTTGGCGCGCTCCGTCATGTGCTTGACACTCTCGCGCAATGTCCAGAAGGCGCCATCTAGATTGACGACCATGTTCTTGCGCCAAATCTCGGTCGTCATTTCGGCGAAACTGGATGCGCCGAACCCGACGCCAGCATTGGCAAAACAAGAATCTATACGCCCCATCGAGGACACAACATCGGCCGTTGCATCCACCACGGCCTGTTCGTCGGCAACGTCCACACTCCACGCCTTAACTTCGCCGGTGCCCAACCCTGAAAGAGCTTCAATGGCGGCTTGATTGGCGTCGGCTTTGCGACCCCAAATCGCAACGCTGGCATTCGAAGCGGCGAGCGCCTGCGCCATGCCCATGCCAATGCCGCGATTGCCGCCCGTTACGAGTGCGACTTTTCCAGTTAAATCAAAAGGTGCGTAAGCCATTGGCTGAATCTCCCAGTTTTAGGTTCTTTCCTTTCAGTCGAGGGCGTAACGGTAGGGAAAGCAACGGCTTATTCGGGGGGACGTTTAATTAGCGGACCAAAATCAGTTTTTGTTGCTTCTGATCGATTTGTACGCGGAAGTGTTCAAGCAGGTCCATCCCCAAGACCATGACTGGCTGATCGCCCAAGCCAAGTTCGGCAAACATCTCAGTTTCGAGGACTGGAATATCAAACTCCGACACGCGGTGGCTGCCAAATCGCAAGTTTCGGAAGCGGTAAATTTTCACCGGATTGCGCTCAAGATCGCTGCCAAATAGGTCCTGTTCGTCTTCAATCCGACGCACACCGCCTGCATGAACTGCGAAACTCGGATTGAGAAAACTAACACTCGCCCCTGTGTCGATAAGGGCTTTCCCAGGCGCGCCAGCGATGCGGATATCAATCAGGATCAAACCCTCATACGGCGTGTACGCCATGATGTTGCGATCGGTGCCGCGGATGCGTTGCGGATCCCCATTATAGAGTTCAACACGACCGTTTGGAAAATCAAAATCGACCACTTCAGATTGGAAGATGGAGGTCGGCAATATATTTTGTTGCAGCGGAAACTCGTCTTCCGTATTCACGGCGACGCGTAAATCACTCCAAGCCCACGTGCCAGCCTTGAGAGACGAAATCCGCGCCACCGGGACCATACGTTGGCCGCCAATACCCAATAGGCGCGTTTCAGGAATCGCTGCATCGATCACATCTGCCGCGAACAGGTCATCATCGATCATTGCAATGGTTGCCCCGGTATCCAATAAGGCCGTTGTGGTCTGGCCGTTTACGGAAATCAGGGTGATCGGCCAATTCTCGGCGTTCTCTTGCAAGCTGAGAGCCTCGCGCTCCGTTGCCGACGCCGTACACATCAGCCATCCGAACATTAGCAGAGTGAGACAGAACAATCTGCTGTTTGGTGTCCAGATCTTTGGCCGACTAAGATGTGCCATACGCAGAGTATGCCACAAATGTCGCCAATCACGAAAAGGCGTCGGGCATGACCGCGTTGCGAAGGGGTTTTTGATCAAAGAATAAGGCCAAGTTTGAAAGGAAGACTTGATCCGTGCGAAGCTTGGAGCCTTCGGTCAGGGCTGAGATATGCGGGGTCAAAACGATGTTTGGATGTGTCCATATTGGACTATCCGCCAACAATGGCTCTTCGCGAACCACGTCCAAATAGGCCTGTGCGGGTTGACCCGAGTCCAGAGCCGCCATCAGAGCTGCTTCGTCGACCAATCCGCCACGTCCCACATTCAAGAACAAGCTGCCTGGCTTCATGCGCGAGAAAAAGCGCGAATCAGCCATGCTCTCTGTCGCTTCGGTAAGCGGCATTGAGAACAAAACCACATCAGCATCAGGTAATATCTCATTCGCGACATCGGGCGTGACCATTCGATCTGCCGCCTCCGACTCGCCTGGCGTCCGACGCACGCCCGTGACCTCAGCACCAAGGGCTCGCAAGCGCCGACCGCAAGACTGTCCAATCGCACCAAACCCAAAGATCAACCATTTGGATCGGCCGATTTCGCGAGATGGCAGGCGCGCCCAGGTCCGTTCCGATTGCGCATCACGCCGCGCTTGACCGGTTTGGAAATAATCGAGCCCCGCCCATAATACCCATTCAGCAATCGCTTCGGACTGTTCGTGACTGCCGCTGAATAAAGACGCTTTCTTTCCGATCGCCTGGATCATCGGATGCTCCGTGCCCGCCGCAGAGGATTGAAACCAATCCAATTGCTCAAAATCGAGGAGCGTTTTGAAGAATGTCATCGCTGCGGGACTGAAATAGGCATCTGTTGTCCCAAACGCGATCGCAGCTTTTGCCTCACTCTCGCCCCAAGGATAGGTCATTTGTCCATCATCAGAGAGGACGAGGGGCGAAATGCGCGCTGCAAAAGGCTTTAATGCGTCTTCGATTCGCGCAAAGGTTTTCGCATGAATCAAAAGCTGCCACATCGCAATCTCCTTCTGGCTGCGGGCCTTCTTGGCCTCACCGTGTTGCCAGTTCAGCCCGCCCATGGCCAGGGCCGTGTGCAATCACAGGACTATTATCGCGATGTCACCGCACTCGCGGAAGTCCTGGGCAAGTCTCACGCCATCCGGGTTGTTTGCAATGGCCGCAATGATCAATATTGGCGAAGCTATATGTTGCGCCTCTTGGAGCTTGAAGCGCCTTATCAGGGCGGGTTGCGTCGCTCATTGGTCAACGGCTTCAATGCGGGGTTTTCCTGGGGTAGCGATTTGCACCCTGTCTGCGACGCCAATGCTGAAACGGCGGAGAAAGCCTATGCCGCTGAAGGCCGAGATCTATCAGCACGCCTGGTCGAATCTAACATTCCCGGCGGTCCCGGGCGCTAATCCTCACGCCTGACGCGGGCTTTGCCACGCCCCAAAGCCAAAGCCTTAATCGCCCCTCGAAATGTTCGCACCTCTTGCGTCGTCCAATTGCCGCGAATGAATGCATTGCGAATATTGGTTTTCATTAACGGGGTTTTGTCTGGGGGATAGAAGTATCCCGCCCGTTCAAGTTCTTCTTCCAAATGCTCGAACATGCGGATGAGATCCTCTTTCGGCGCGGGGTCGTCGACACCAGATTTCTCCCCCGCCCATCGACCAATCGCACCGGCATTGCTGCCCCAAGCAGCGCAAAACACTCCCACAGCCTGCGCCAGGTTCAAGGATGCAAAAGCCGGATTCACGGGATAGGTGAGAATGGCGTCAGCCAAGCCGACCGCCTCGCTCGGCAAGCCATGATTCTCCGCCCCGAATAGAATACCGGCCTTGAGACCGCGGGTCGCAATGAACTCAACCCCGCTCGCTGCATCAAACACGGGCTTTTCCATACCCCGCGGTCGCGCGGTCGTGGCGAGCACCGTGCCGAGATCCGCGATCGCCGCCTCGAGTGTGTCGAATACCGCAACCTCGACACCGGCTTCAAATGCGCCCGCTGATAGCGTATCGGCGGCAGCATTAGGCCAACCATCTCGCGGCGCAACCAGCCGCAATTGGGTTAGCCCGAAATTCAGCATCACGCGCGCCGCCGAGCCAATATTCTCACCGAGCTGCGGACGGTGAAGGATAATTACCGGAACATGATCAACCATTTGGGCGAGGTGCACGATTGTCGAACCAGCGTCAATCACTGCTCTGGTTTCTATTCTTAAACGCGTCTCATACGTGCGAACTCACCCAATTGCAGACGCAGCAGCATTGCTTCTGTCGCCTGGAATCATGGACGGGCCGTGTCAGCGGATTAAGTCTCAGTGCGAAAGCTGTCCGTGGGGCCTTTTGACCTCTGCAATAGACCTGCTATAGGCCCCACCAAACCGTTAATGGCAAAGGAATTCCGCTCATGGCAAAGATCAAGGTCGAAAATCCCATCGTCGAGATGGATGGCGATGAAATGACCCGCATCATCTGGCAGATGATTAAGGATCAACTCATCAACCCCTATCTCGATGTTGACCTGAAATATTACGACTTGTCGATCGAGTCGCGCGACGAGACAGACGACCAGATCACGATCGATGCCGCAAACGCGACAAAACAATACGGCGTTGCCGTAAAATGTGCGACCATCACCCCGGATGAAGCACGGGTGGAAGAGTTCGGCCTGAAGAAAATGTGGCGCAGTCCTAATGGCACGATCCGCAACATTCTTGGCGGCGTTGTGTTCCGTGAGCCGATTGTGATCAATAATGTTCCGCGTCTGGTTCCTGGCTGGACCCAGCCCGTTGTGGTTGGCCGTCACGCTTTTGGTGACCAGTACAAAGCCACAGACTTCCTGGTGCCGGGTGCTGGTAAGCTGACAATGAAATGGGAAGCCGCCGACGGCTCAGACAGCCAAGAATATGAAGTTTTCGATTTCCCTGAAGCAGGGATCGCAATGGGCATGTACAATCTGGATCAATCGATCCGTGATTTTGCCCGCGCCAGCATGAATTATGGCCTGCAGCGCAAGTGGCCAGTTTACTTGTCCACCAAGAATACGATCATGAAAAAGTATGACGGGCGCTTCAAGGATATCTTCCAAGAAGTCTTCGACACCGAATTTAAAGATCAGTTTGCAGAGTTTGGCGGCACATATGAGCACCGCCTGATTGATGACATGGTCGCCGCGGCGATGAAATGGTCTGGCGGATACGTTTGGGCATGTAAGAACTATGATGGCGACGTGCAGTCTGACACAGTTGCCCAAGGCTATGGTTCGCTTGGCCTGATGACCTCTGTTCTGATGACCCCAGATGGCAAAACGGTAGAAGCCGAAGCCGCGCACGGTACGGTGACGCGTCACTATCGCAACCACCAGAAAGGCGAAGCGACCTCGACCAATTCAATCGCGTCAATCTTCGCCTGGACACGCGGCCTTCAGCATCGCGGCCGGATGGACAATACGCCAGAAGTCACGGCTTTTGCGCAAAAGCTCGAAGACACAATCATCAAGACCGTCGAAGGCGGTCAGATGACCAAGGATTTGGCGCTCTTGGTCGGCCCTGAGCAAGAGTGGCTGACCACTGAAGGCTTCCTAAATGCAGTTGGCGAGAATTTCGAACGCGCCATGTCAGCGGGCTAAGTTGCCGCTTGGGATTACCATCCGACCGGCGGTACCAGGCGACGAGTTCGCGCTTGGTGCGGTCGGTGCGGCCACCTTCCTGGAAAGCTATAGCGAAACCATTCCAGGACCGGACCTGATCAAGCATTGCGAGACGCAACACGCACCGTCCGTCTACAAAGCTTACATCACTTCGAATGATCCCAATTATGCTTGTTGGTTGGCCGAATATTCCGGCACCAAAGCCCCGATCGGTTATGCTGTGACCAGTGCTGTGGAGGCCCCGACACAGGGCGAACCTGGGGATATCGAACTCAAGCGCATTTATGTTTTCTCAAAGTATCACGGCACGGGCACCGGCCGCGAGCTTATGACCTATGCGCTCAAACACGCCCGTGAAATCGGCGCCAAGCGGATGTTGCTCGGCACCTATGATCAGAACCACCGTGCTGTGGCCTTCTATCAACGCGCCGGGTTTGAGAAAGTGGGCGAGCGGCAATTCCCGGTCGGTGACCAAGTCTTCAACGACATCGTCATGGGCGTCCGGCTGTAATCCCAACTTAATGCGCGAGTACAAGATTGGCAGTAAACTCTAAAATTGGCCGCATGAATGAGCGAAGTCACTTCCTTGAAATCACTACCTTGAACCGCAATAGCTGCACACTATTCTCGTCTTTGCTCGACAAATTAGACCTGATTGACTTTTGACAGGATATCGAACCAAGGGAACGCGCCATCAAGATCTTCTCGAAAACCATCCTATTGATTGCGCTGGCTGTGCTAGCGTTCGGTTTCTACAAGACCTTAACATGGCACAGACTTCCTGCCGCCATCGATTGGGTTTTGTTTCCAGATCGTTATTATCATCGGGACTATCAGGGCATAAGACTAGATCAAACCCCCGTGCCATGTCCTGAAGGGGCGCTCGTAATTGTCACCGGTGGTCAATCAAATGCTGCGAATAGTGTTTCTGAACCCGATTCGGCAAATCATAACGTTCCCGCATTCCAATGGTTTGAAGGTCAATGCTTTCCACTATCCGACCCTTTAATCGGTCTGACCGATAGCAGAGGCAGTTTGTGGACCGCTTTAGGGCATGAGATTGCTGCGACGCAGCCCGTCGTGTTTATAAACTCCGCTGTCGGCGCAACGAGCTATCGGGCCTGGCTTGATCGGCGCTCCGGATTCCTGGCACGCTTGGAGACGTCAGTCGAAAGCGCCCGGCTTGCTGGTTTGCCGCCAAAACTCATTCTCTGGCACCAAGGAGAAAGTGATGGAGGACGCAACGATGTGCGGTCCGAGTATCGATCAGATCTCAAAAAGCTAACGTCGTACTTTTCTAAAATGGCCCCGGAAGCAACGACTATTTTGTATCAAGCAAGCATTTGTGGAAATCATCCACCGGTAGAATCGCTGCGCCAAGCGCAAGCCGATGTGGCGCAGGCATATCATTCTATCATCTTAGGCCCTGACACTGATAAAATCGATGATTCCGGCCGAGTTGATCAATGTCACTTCAATGCGCTAGGGCGGGCGCTCATCGTCGAGCAAACTCTCGATCTGCTTCAACAAGAAAATCTACTTTAGCAATGCATACTGAGTTTATCTCACGGCGTTGGGGCGTTTTTTTGGCGTGCTCATAAGTGCATTTTCGATCGCAGCCTCAATATCGAGGCGCAACAGATCGGCACCGTTGCGCGATAAGTGCGATCGATCATGAAAGTTTTGCCGTCCATTCAGACCCGTGAACGAGACCCCGCCGTCTTCGTCAATGAAGCGTTGGCTTGTTGGAACAATCTCGACGTCGTCATCACTTAAGCTCTCAACCGTTTGTTTCGCTGCAATCCGAAGCGTTCGTTGAGCTTCCTCCTCCATGAAAGGCCCTACTTCGCCTGCGCGAATATTTGCTCTCGTCGCCCGTTCGGGTAGTGCGGGCGTTTCCTCAAATAGTAAGACTTGATGTGTATGCGGACGGATGGCGTCAACTGCGTGTCGCAAACGATCCGGTTCATGTCGGAGTTTATGCGACCAAGCGGAAACTATGATAACCACATCCGGTTTTGTATTGGTGACAATGCGTAGACTGTCTTGCCAAAGCGGGTTGGTATCCCCGTTTAGTCGAGGAAGAACGTCGCCAGCCGGAACTGCGACAGAAACAAATGAAATGCCTTTTTCTCTCGTAATATCCCGCAGTAGAGTAGCATACATAGCTGCGTGACTATCTCCCATTAACATCACGGTGAATGTATCCCTTTCTGCGCTGAACACCTGTCCACCTCTAGCGATTTGCGCTTCGGTTGTACTCAAATAGTTTTGCGTTCTTATTTGCAAACCGAGTGGAACAAATGCCGCAACAATCACGACAAAACTCGCGAGAGTCGCAAAGCGAAATGATCGCTTGTTCAGCGTGCGACGCATCGGGTTTTCCAACAAATTGTAAGTTAGCAAGGTCAATCCAAAGCTACCCACAATCTTGATCGTGACCCTTACATATTCTGGTGAAGCATACAGCGCGTAATCGGTCAGCGAAAACACGGGCCAGTGCCAGAGGTATAAAGCGTATGAGATCTTGCCCAAGAAGATCATAGGCGTGGCGCTCAAGACGCCATATCCGAGGTAAGAGTCAGACCGGGTCGCCAGTAAGACTGCGGCTGATCCCAGGACTGGCAGCAATGCCGCCGACCCCGGAAAACGTGTCTGATCACTAAACAGCACACACGCTGCCAAAATTGCGATCAAACCAATTACGGCAAGATATCTCGACACACTTGCTCCAGCAGAACTTGATGTGATCCAGTAGCTGCCTGAAATTGCTATTAATCCACCAATGGACAGTTCCCAAGCTCTCGTTGGGAGAAGATAGAACGCCGCCTCGGGATCAAACGAGGTCGCGATCACACAAAGCACGAAACTTAACAGCGTTATCACGGCGAGCACAATCGCAATGCGCGCGCGGAACAAGCGGTGACACAAGACTAAAAGTATTGGCCAAAACAGATAGAACTGTTCCTCCACCGACAAAGACCAAAAGTGCAAGAACGGTTGCGCATCGTGGCTGATGTCAAAATAGCTGCCTTGAAGATACAGTTTGAGGTTCGCAACTGACAACAATGCTGTCACCGCGGTGACGCCTGATGACGCATAGTCCTGCTGAGTGTAGATGAGGCCAGCCGCAAACAGTGTTGCGCTCACGACCAATAACATAACCGGGAAAAGCCGCGCGATGCGCCTTTGATAGAACCGGGTGAAATCAAGACGCGCATCAGTTTCTAGCTCACGCCACAGAATACCTGTAATTAGAAAGCCAGAAATAACGAAAAAGACGTCTACACCGACAAATCCGCCGGGCAGCCAATTGGGAAATAGATGGTACACGAACACCGACATGACGGCGACGGCGCGTAACCCATCAATGTCTGGCCTATACTTCAAACTGGACCCCAAAATTGAACCATGTGTCTTTCGGCAGAAGGTTTCGAAAGTCAACAGACCCTAAGGTTCAAGCTGATTTCAAAACAAGATTATGGTCGCTTATGCATATAATGCGCCATAGTTGCAGGTCATATGTCTCACGCATCGGCAATGCAGAAATATTCCCGGCCGAAACTGTCTAAATGTCCAGAATCAGAAATTACAAATCTGGTACCCACATAGGAAAGCGCCGCCGATCTAGCTGATCGGCGGCGCCATTCGTTTTGCAATTATGTTGGCTTAGAAGGTGAAGCCAGCACGTGCGTACATGAACCGGCCTGCAAATCCGAATGGAGAACGGGCAGAGAATGGGAAGATCCCATTAAAGTTCTGGTTCGATGGTGTTTCGACCGGATACTGGTCAAGCACATTGTCGACACCAATACCCAATGAAACATTGTCCGTAACTTGGAAATCGACAGATGCGTCGATGATCCACTCTGCTTCAATCGCGAAGTCATTGTCCGGATTGTTTGATGGATCGATGACTTCGCCATAGCGCGTGGCGCGGGCGTTGAACGTCGCGTCTTTCCAGGCATAGTCAGCCGACAGGATTAGCTTGGTTTCAGGCGCACTTTCCTCGAATGTGAGGCGGTTATTGCGGCTGAAGAAGGTCAGATCCGGTAGGACAGGATTGACCGGCACTTCGGTGACTTCCACTTCTGAGAAGTTGAACGCACCTGACAGGCCAAGCTCGCCAAGCGATCCGAGATCCCAGTCATAACGCGCGACAATGTCGACACCCCGGGTCTCAGTTTCGATGCCGTTCTGGAAGAAGCGAATACGACTAATGCCGGTCACGCCGGCATCTGCCAGGACCGCATCAACATCAGCCCCACCGAGATTCTCAGACAAGAAGATCTGGTCTTCAATATCGATGCTGAAGGCATCAATTGTGATGAACAGATTAGACTGTGGTGTGAACACCAAGCCAGCTGAGAAGCTGGTCGACTCTTCAGCGTCTAACGGCTGAGCGCCAAGCGCGATGGCCGCTGCCGATGTCGCCGGGAAGGTCCCGATCTCGAATGGCACACCATCGATGAAGTTGGTCGACGACGCAGTGAAGAATTGCTGCTGCAGCGACGGCGCCCGGAAGCCCGTGCTTACAGCACCACGAATAGCGACGGTGTCAGTGAAGTCATAACGACCGGTGATTTTGCCGGTAATCGTGTCACCAAAGTCCGAATAATCTTCGTAGCGAACAGCTGCAGACAGCAGAGTCTGATCATTCGGCTCCCACTCAACATCGGCATAAAGACCGATATTGTCGCGACTCGCATCGACTTCGGATTGCGGGGTGAAACCGGCAAAGACCTGGCTTCCGCCTGCAAATCCAACCCCGAAATTCTCATCAAATGGATCTGGGAAAGTCGAAGGATCATTGATGTCGAACCCGACTGGCACGTTGACGCCAATCACGGGGTCATAATTGACACCAGGGATGCCGCGATATCCGCCTTGGATATAAGAGGCTGGCTCACCTTGCGTGATTTCAAACCCTTCTTCGCGGAATTCCGCACCGAAAGACACAGTGGTTGTACCCGGCAACAGCGTGTCGAACGTCCGCGTGACATTTGCGTTGAGCACCACTTGGTCATATTCAAGCGCACCGGCATCAAATTCAGTTGGGCTTGTCGGCCCAAGCGACGCGTTCAACGTGTTGACGACAGAATAATCAAGCTCGTTCGATCCATAGACGACGCTGAAATCAGCATCCCATCCAGCAAGATCGCCGCGAATACCGCCGCCGCCACTAATGTCGGTCACATCACCAACAATTGTGGGCAGGAAGCCGTCCGGATAGATTTCCGTCAGGTTGCGCGGCGTGCTCCGCGTGCCGAGTGGGCTTGGCGCAGAATCGCTTGAGCGACGATAGAAACCCGTACTTTCAGCTTCGCGGTCTTGGTAACCGGCCCAGCCATAGAGTTCCCAGTCTTCGTTCACACCAAATCCAGCATTGGCGAACAGGCTGACGTCTTCTGCATTGCCATTCCCCCAATTGTGATTGAGGC
>JABSQA010000149.1 GCA_013213825.1 Henriciella sp. | reverse complement strand
CAACGCATCGAGGTTGCCAAGATACAGGCACTTCTCAAGGCCTTGCGCAATATTTGCCAAGCCGCGAGTAATTTTCCGCGTTACGAAGGTTTCGCCTCGTCGCGGACTTTCATGATTGAACAAGATCCCATTGCAAGCATACATACCGTAGGACTCGCGATAATTCACTGTAATCCAATAGGCGTATAGCTTGGCAACACCGTACGGACTGCGCGGATAGAATGGCGTCGTTTCCGTTTGCGGTGTTTCTTGAACAAGGCCATATAATTCAGAAGTGGACGCTTGGTAGAAACGAGTTTTCTGTTCTAACCCCAAAAACCGGATTGCCTCCAGCAGTCTGAGTGTACCGATTGCGTCGACATCCGCGGGGTATTCGGGGGCTTCAACGCTCACCGCAACGTGGCTCTGTGCGCCCAAATTGTAGACTTCGTCCGGGTTCACCTCTTTGATCAACCGAGTCAAATTCGATGTATCGGTCAAGTCACCATAATGGAGAATAAACCGCTGATTATCGGTGTGCGGGTCCTCATAGATGTGATCAATACGCTGCGTATTGAACGATGAAGCGCGACGTTTTAGGCCGTGAACTTCGTATCCTTTTTTAAGAAGAAATTCGACAAGATAAGAGCCATCTTGGCCCGTTGTTCCGGTGATAAGGGCGCGTTTCATTCTGTCCACTATCTAAAAAATGTAGTTAAAAGTTTGGGTTAGCTCAGCTGTTTCAGCAATTCGTCAAAATAAGCGATTGTTTTGGTGAGTCCGTCGCGTAATTCCACATATGGTGCCCAATCTAGGTGCTGTCGCGCCAGATCAATATTCGGTTGGCGTTGTTGAGGATCATCCTGGGGTAAAGGAAGATGAACCATCTTAGAAGATGAGCCCGTCAGCTCAATAATTGCCTCAGCAAGCTCCCTGATCGTGAATTCTCCGGGGTTACCGAGATTGATTGGTCCGGTGAGGGCGTCATCACTTTCCATCAAACCGATCAACCCTTCGACCAGATCATCAACATAACAGAAACTTCTGGTTTGTCGTCCGTCTCCATAGAGGGTAATGTCCTCCCCACGCAGCGCTTGGACAATGAAGTTCGACACCACGCGGCCATCATTGGGGTGCATTCGCGGCCCGTAAGTGTTGAATATTCGCGCGACTTTGATTTTTAGGTCGTGCTGGCGGTGATAATCGAAAAATAGAGTTTCCGCGCAACGCTTTCCTTCATCATAGCAAGATCGCGGACCAATGGGATTCACGTTGCCCCAATAGCTTTCAGGTTGAGGGTGAACGCTTGGGTCACCATAGACCTCGGACGTCGATGCTTGCAGGATGCGCGCTTTAGTACGTTTGGCGAGGCCCAACATATTAATCGCGCCGTGAACGGATGTCTTCGTCGTCTGAACAGGGTCAAACTGGTAGTGGATTGGACTCGCCGGACACGCCATATTGTAAATTTGATCGGTTTCCACAAACAGTGGAAAAGTCACATCATGCCGCATAAGTTCGAATTTCTTATTGTCTAGCAGGTGAGAGATATTCGCCCGCGTGCCGGTAAAAAAATTATCCACACACAAAACTTCATAACCGCGCTCTAAAAGGCGCTCGGATAGGTGGCTCCCGATGAATCCCGCACCACCGGTTATCAAAACTCGCTGTGTCAAATGCATACGTTACTGATCCTATTTTGCGTTACTTCGCTCAAAAGAACCATTGTTCGCTTGAACGCTGAACATCTCGCGTTTATCCGGAAGCCGATGCGCAATTCTCATGCCAAACCTAGCCCTATTAGCCCTCAAAGACGTAAATCGTATTTTCTTAAGCAATCACACGCGAGACGGAGGCAATCTCCGTCAATTTTGTTTGTCCCTCACACCGACCTATAGCTGTGGTTTTGGATTATCAACCTGATAGCTGCAGGATCGACCAGTGCGCAAAACAAAGCAATTCTTGCGGCAAAAAACATCTATCCTGACCAAGAGGCGAGCAGTTCTCTATTTGCCGGACATCTCCGCGGTTTGCGTTCTGTAAGCAGTATTACAGTTTTCGCTGCAATGCGTCTTAGTTTCGGCACACCCGCAAATAACTCTCCACCGGTTCACCACCACTCAGAGAGCAGAGATTCTCGTGTGTTTCATTCAATCGAACGCGCACATCTTGCAGGCTTTCGTCCGCTGCTTTCTCCACGATTTGACTGAGCACATACTCAGCGACCGGCTCGTCTATGGTCTGACAAGAGAACGTGCATCGGACTTCATTCTCAGATAAGGTCGGAGCTGCAACGCTAGGCAATGCTTCAACTCGAGCTGCGTCTGACAGTGAGCTTGAATTCGTTTCGGCCTGCGGACTGGGAAGCGTGTCGTCTTCTGGCTCAACCAATTCGGATTCAGCAACGCTTCCAAGATCGCTATTTCCTACAGTTTCGACGGCGGCAGTGGATGGAACATCTGCTGCAGACGAGAGCGGCGCTACAGGAATGTCGCTGGCCATATCACTGCCCAAGACATTTATTGCTGTGGAACCGCTATCGGATGAATCGAATACCAGTCCGTTGCTGATGCGTCTAAGATCGAGCGTGACATCAGTGATGATCTCATTATCAGCGCGTAGACTGGCGATCGCCTCGAAGGAGTTGATCTGCTTTATCTCGCCATCGATCAGTTGATTAGAAACGTTCAATTCGATTGGCGAAGACGTGGCGCCATATTCGTTTATACCCCAAATCGACAAGCGTGTTGGCGATAGTGCGAACACCAGAAAAACCTCGTCATGCCGCACCACACCAATCGGCGTCATGCCGGAATTAATTCGCCAACGCTGCCCGACTACCCCAGAAGCCGAAACGAGCTGCGCTGAGACGCCTGCATCGTCAAATACGAGAAGTGTCTGACCGAGATCATCGCCTGCAACGCCCCTTAGAATTAAATTGGGCTCGGCTATCTCAGTATTCTGCACTAAAACTCCGGCGGGTGAGATCACGGCCAGCCGGGTCGCTCGATCCAATTCCGTCCAGGCTTGAACAAAGTCGCCTAGCCCATTTTGCGTCATGTGTGACCGCTCGACAGACGCAGTAACATATATTGTTTCACGCCACTTTTCGGCTCCATTAAAATCGAACGAAACCACACGCATTGCAGCAACATCGAGGCGTGGCAGAAGCACTACAATATCCCTTGCCGTTACGTTCATTTTAGCACCGTCTGGCAACTCGCCACGGGCCGGTAAAAGCTGCGACCAAACCAGGTCACCCGTTGCCGAAACTTCGCTAATCGCGACCCCGTCATTCAAATGAGTAAGCAAGTATGCACCGCCAGACTCAGTTGGGCAGGCGCTATCGAGACCCCAATTTTCAGGGATTGCTGGACGTAAAGTGTTGACCGTCGTGCCTAACATGGACATCCAACGGATGCTTGTTTCAGTGTCCGCTGGAACCGCTTGGCACCCAATCGTGTCAACCAAGTTCGCGACCTCCGTCGTGCGGGGTCTTTGAATAGTATCACCAACCAATTGCGCGTCATCATTGAGAATGTAATCTTCGATCACCGCGACCATAGCGCTTTTACTCAGAGCATTCGCGCCCGCTCCATTGGAGGGCGCGTAAGCGATGATCAATGTTAGAAATCCTACCAGAAAGATGACGCCGCCGGCAATCAAACTTGGGCGCAGCCAGCGGTTTTTCGGGTCCGCCACGACGACCTCGACACCCTCTTCAACGACGGGGTCGAGCGTCAAGCCACAGCTAATACACTCAAGTCCGTCCTCTCCTTGCTTCATTTCACCGAAGCAAACTGTACATCTCATCGCAGTTCATCCACCCAACAAAATCGTGACAAGGCCACTTTTCTATCGTAGGCACACCGAAAGCACTAATATGGCGGTGTGTATACCTCAGGATCACCATAACCTGCGGGCCAACTGCGAATAACGCCTACGGGGATTGGAAGGCAATCTTTCATGAAACACGACCGAAGCGCCCAGACCGGGCCCTATGATCGAGATCCGATCGCGCGCCCTGAGCGCGTAACATCTCAGCGTGCCGCCTCCGAACAAAGCAACTTGTTGCCCGACGCATTCCGCGAGGTTTCGTCTCAGATTTGGGAATATGGCGACGTCAAAGCTTTTACGATAAATACCGTCGAGGAAATATTACGCGCACGGGGTGTTCCGAGGTCTCGTATTGGTCCCCCCAATCTCGAGATTACCATCCCCGCGATTGAAGCGATGCGCTATTCACCGCTTCGTCGAGAGATCGCCGCTCTTGTCGCCAGCACTATGGATCGTGAGAACGCGGCCATGGCGCATCCCTCATTTTTGAATATTCTCAAGCAGTTAACGTCTGACGAGGTGCGTATTCTAGCGGCATTCCCGAGTATTGGTCGCGTTTTGCCTATGGCGCATCTGTGGATGAGCCTATCCAACGATCATGCCGAGATTCTGCACCGAAACATCGTACCCATCCGATTTGCGAAACTTTGCGACAACAAATCTCGATTGCCTCTTTACATTGATAATTTGGTTCGATTGAATCTGTTGCACGAACCTGAAGGGATTAAAATTCGTGAGTCGCGGATCTATTCAGATCTCCTCCATCAAGGCTTCTGCCAAGAAGTCCTAAACGACAAAATTACCCGCAAAAAGACGACGCTCGAAAAGCACGCCATTGCACTGAGCGATGTCGGTGAGACATTTCGTCAAGCCTGTTTGCTTTAGACGATTAAACCAGTGTTCCTGTTAATCCGCGGAACACCAAAACATGAATGATCGAGCAAAATAACCCGGCCGCGATCCAGACTGGGACAGCAAAGCTCAAATCAACCTTTTCGCGGCGATCCCGCTGCTTTTCCATTAAATAGGCCGTTTGACGCCAATCGCCAAACCCGACGGAAGATGGCCCGATTGAGCGTTCAAATAAATCCGAAGATATCGGGGCACTACGCGAATATTGGACAAAGTTTTCGAAACCGAGTTCGTCAGAAGAACTCTCGATTGAGGCCAGCAATTTGGCATCCGGTTTCGAGATTTTTCGCAATTTCGTCACGTTTTTTATTCTCCCGATTACAAATCATGCCACGATTCTCCTGATATTTAATGAATCTTCTCGACGAAAATTGGGGCAAACTGTGATGGTCACTTATTTGTTCACATTAGTGTCGCATCGCAAGAGAAAAATCGCCTGTCACGCGAATTTTTTATCAGACGCGATCTGTTGTGATCATAACAGGATGCGAGCCATTACCAATCCGTCCGGAACCACCTGATCGCACAAAAGTGAAATAAAACAGCCGTTTTTATTAATATATCGCGTGACTTTTTTTGCGAGATTTCAACCTCCACGTGCGACAACTTCGCCTCGAGGTTCGAAAGAGGATTTGTTGTGTCAAAACGGATACTTACTGGCTTAGTCATTTCTGCGTGCATGGCATTGAACGCGTGTATGACGGCAATTCCCGTGGTGCGCGAAGCCGACATGGTCCTATCTGGCGCGATTGGGAGCCACCTTTATCCCCCGCAACACTTCAACACAAAGTCGGAATGGATTCGTGATGATGTCGTGGTCAAACACGTTCCTGGCCATCAGGTTGGCTCGACCTGCGCTCTCTATGGAAATGTCTTCGACATGTTTGTAGCAGAATGCGTGAAAGCGTTCGAGGATGGATCAATTCTAGTCATTCTTCCAACCTGCCCAGATTTTTCGACCCTTTATTGCGATCTCGCTGAACAGCATGCTTGGGGTCATGTTTATCAAGCGAAAACAGGACAAGACCTGACCCATCAAGGCTGGGGAAGGTTTAATCGTCCGGCCTAAACATCGCGAACACGCATTCGCGCTTGCATCATGCAATCTGATCTCGTTAGTTTTCAACGAACGGGAGACAGACTTTGCTCGACGCCATTCGATCTTTTGGCCAAAACGGCGCCATTCTATTGCTCGGCCTATCGGTTGGAGCGGCCTGGATTGTCGCGATTGTCGCGCCCAATACGTCTTATGATCATTTAAAGGATCAAGACGCGGACGATCATGTTCGCGAATTGATCAAAGCCGCATCCGACCCGATCGCGGTCTTATTACTGGTCGCGGGTGGTCTCGCCATTTTGGGCGGCATCCTGGTGTCAGGCATCGCCGCATTGATCGCCGCCTTTGGCTTTTTCATCAATCGCTGGACCTTGGCCCGCGCCAACACCAAGTCGAAAGATCCGGGCGAGCAAAATGTCGGAAAGACTCGGCGTATTCTCGCGGTCAGCTCAACATTGGTGTTTAGCCTTGTCGCCGCCCCCGCTGCGGTTTTGGCAGTGTTTGGGGTTTAAGAACTGGCCGGATCTTCTTCGGTCTCTTCAACTGGCATCCAGGGGGCCGTGAGCTCTTCCAAGATTTCGAGATCTGAACGCTGAATTGACAGCTTACGCAAGGCCTTCACAAACGCATCGCCCGCGGTCACGCCATCGGCGCTGTATTGAACGGATAGCTCTGCAGCTTTGGCATAGTGCCCCTGCGCCGCCTGAAAATCCGACGTCGCCTCAGCACATGCGCCAAGATTATGCATCACGGCCGGCGCTTCGGGATACTCCTCCGCCATACCCGTCCACATCGCGCATGATGTAAAAGGATCTTTTGACGAAATTTTCAAAGCTTGCTCAAAGCGTGGGTCTGCTCGAACCATCGGATCGAGGGCTTCGGTGACAAATTGCGCTCTGACGGTCGCGTTGCGAGGTGCAATATCTTCGCGTATTTCCCGCAGCGTTTCCGACAAAGCCGAGCGCACCAGATCAGCTGGAGCATCCAGACCGGCAAATCCGATCGAATGATAGCCAGACAAACCATGGCTGCGGCGTTTGCGTTTCAATTTTTTGTTGAACTCGCCATCATAAACGCCGGTTTCGAAACAGGATTCGCGGCTCGAACTTCCACCATAAGCGCCGGAAAAGACAACTTCGCCGCTATCTGCATCGACCAAACGCGGATGTGCGCTCCCCGCCACAGTTTCTTCAACGCAAAGCTCCTCAACATC
>JABSQA010000148.1 GCA_013213825.1 Henriciella sp. | reverse complement strand
TGATTAAACCAAAACAGATGAGCCAATCTCTCCTGATCCAAAAGTATCAGAGTGTCTCAACCGTTTGAAAACGGACAAGTGGCCCAACCAGCTTGGGAGAACCAGCGGTTTTGAAGTGCTGCCGCTTTGGCAATGGGCGCTGAATTGCGCCCAGCGCGAGAATGCGAACCCACATATTGGACCAACCAGCGGGCGATGAGGCATGTGTCACTCGTCAATGTCCGTCACGTTAATCGTGCCGACACCTCGAAATTTTTAGGTCGGAACTGGATAGCGAGAGCCAATTCTTTGAAGTCTAAAATGTGCTCCAGTCACCCGAATTGGCTGCGACTGCAAGGTTTTCGTTTGCACGCGCTCCAACACGATGGAGCGGGTTTTTTTGCTGCGGCGTCGGAGTATTATTGTCTAAGAGGGCCCGAGTGGACACTTCCCCAGTATGAAACTGGTTCACAAGATCAACTAGCTTTGAGGCTTCTTCACGAAGCACAAAACAGGCCGAAGCTGATTCTTCGACCATCGCCGCGTTTTGCTGCGAAATCTGTTCCATGTCACCAATTGTTGAGTTCACGCGCTGCAAAGTCGCCGCCTCCGACGAATTGGCGGAACTCAGGTCCTGTACAAAACTACTGATCTCAACGACTGACTGCGTGATCTGTCGAAGAGTTTCGCCAGCTTCACCCACAATCGTTACCCCATCTTGGACCTGCTGAGAGCTTTTGGAGATCAGCGTCTTGATGTTGCTCGCAGACTCTGCAGAACGGGCGGCGAGTGAACGCACTTCAGTGGCAACAACCGCGAAGCCTTTTCCGGCGTCTCCAGCGCGCGCTGCTTCAACTGCTGCGTTGAGTGCCAGTAGGTTTGTTTGGAACGCGATATCTTCCATAACATCAATGATCTGACTAACCTGCCCTGATGATGCGTGGATTTCATCCATTGCAGACACAAACCTTTGGACCAGTTCTCGACTAGCTTCCGCTTGATCCCGGGTCGATGAGGTTGCAGCGTTGGCCGCCGCTGCGTTGCCCGCGGTCGTTTCAACGGACGAAGTAACGTCATTAAGAGCATGAGCCGCTTGTTCAATAGAAGCGGCGTTGCGCTCGGTTCTCTTAGAGAGGCTTTCAGACGCTTGCGTGAGTTCGTTGATGCCCTCACCAATACCGTGAACGCTCTCTTTGATCTGAGAAATCGTGTTCGCCATTCGCGACGCCGTTGTGTTGAAATCTGCCCGCAAAGCTTCGTATTCATGACCAAATGGCTCAGAAATTTGGTAGTCTAATTTGCCATCTGCGAGCAGTCGTAACCCCTCTCCGACATCGCTCACAACTTTGTTTTGAGCTTCCGCTGATTCTCGAATTTTCTGATTGAGTTGCTGAGTATCGGTCATATTCTTTTGGAACACGTGGAGTGATTTCACGATCACCCCCAATGCGTCGTGACGACGATATGCTTTCAAATCAAGTGACGTATCTCCTCCCGCGACACGATCCGTTACGCGCGCCAATCTTATGATCGATAGGATCGTCATAACCGATATAAAAATAGTTAGCGTCGCAACAATCAATGACCCTATCAGAGCAACGGTTATATAGGAATCAATTGACTGTTCGCTCTGCACTTCCATCTCAGAGGTTAAGACTGTTGCACGCGATGAAGCTGCTGCAACTAGTTCTGACATATTAGCGAGTATCTCATCCATGTTTTGTTGGAACGGAAGCACTAGAGAAACGGCGGAGTTAAAGTCCAAGGATAGCATCGATTGAAGAAAATCGACTGCGTCTCTATACACAAGAAGGCTATCAACCATCTCTGACAGGCGAGGATCTGATTGTTTTGGATCAAACTTTTCCTGATACTCCCCAACGCGTTCGGCCAGCTTGCCGATCCGAATGGGAAGCATCGAAAGGGCTTCCTGGTCGATCTCATCAAAAGCACCGGAAGCCTTTTTTGTCGTGAGTGAATAGAGCTTAGAATCGATTGCTCTCAGTTCATTGGATATTGAGAGCATTTCTGTCTCGCTCGCGATAGCAACTCCTATAAGATTCTGCGCGACGTCTCCTTGTTTGCGAACCGTATCGACACCTTGAAGACAAATGACGATCAGAGCGGCCATCGCGATACCCGGAGCCAATCCCATTTTTGCCCACATCGGAACGTCTTTGAAACCAATCACTCTCTTCCCTCCCTCAAATGGATACGATTTACCGATTAGCCTCTAGAAGACACCGCGAATGCCGATCCGCCCGCGCGTCTCGGATTCGGTATAAAAACGCCCGGCATTTTCGTCGTCGAACAGGTTCTCTCCAACCGCGAAGATCTCGAGCTGGTCGTTGAATTGATACCCGAGCCGAAAGTCCGCATTGAAAGACTGATCAATGTCACGATTGCTAAACGGCTGCCCCAATCCAGCCGAGAGCGGGATTTGGGTTTCGGAGGTATAATTCAGATGGAAATCGCCGGTCAGGCGTCCAATTTTGTGCCCATAAACAGCGTTTAGACGATGTGACGGGGTCATGCCCTCAAACGCCGCTGGCAGGGCGGGTTGCCCGAATAGGGTCTGACCGGGAATATCCTCCTGGACGTCAACATAGGTATAGTTCAGCTGCCAGTTGCTACGCTCTTCCTTCCGCTCCAAAGACAATTCAAGACCGGCGGTTTGATAATCGCCATCTTGAAACTGACTAAACGTTACGAGCGCTGACTGAGGCGGCACACTGGTCGGCAACACCCCAGCGAACTGGATAATATCTTGTCGATCCGTGTAAAAGGCAGTCGCGGCGAACTGCATTTTATCGTTCAAAGCGCGGACATAGCCGAGTTCATAGCTTGAGACTGACGAGGGCTCGATGCTCGGATCACCGGGAAGGTTTACAACGCCACCCGGTGCGGTTGCGCTTGGAAAGGCGATGCTAACACCAAGGGCAATTAGGGATGGCGATTGAGCGCCGCGGGCGGCAATTGCACGCAATGTATCCGTATCGGTTGGCTTCCAAACCAAGCCGGCATTATAGCTCACTTCCGAAATGGATTGATCGAAGTCACCTGGCAAGAAACCGGAAATGGGATCGATGTCACCATCCTGGTTGAGTTCGACGGAGTCGAGTCTGACCGCAATGGTCGAGGTCAATGTATCGGTGAGAGCGCGTTCCCACATCCCCCCTAATGCAAAGGCATCATAGCCAGCTTGCCCCGCTAAATCGAACAATACGAGTGGATCGCTGGCTTCAATCGTTTGAAATTCGTTTTGGCGATACTCACCGAGAACGCGGAAGCTATCGCGTGCGCCGAGTTTGAAGATGTGCTGAGCATCGACAACCAAAACAGACTGCTCGTGAGTCGCACCGGCAAAGCTCTGCTCGAGTTCGTTCAGATAGGCGCCGACTTTCAGCAAGCCACCAAACCCTTCATGAGACACTTGCGCACGATAGGATTGGGTTTCCGATTCAAAGAAAAGCAATCCATTTGACGACGGATTGGCGGCGTACTTATCGAATTCACTATAAGTCGTCTCAAGCTTTAATTCTGTTTTGTCCGCCAGTTGAAAGCGACCGTCCAAAGCGATGGAAGCCGCCTCTGGATCGCCCGCGGGCGTGCCGCCAATCGCGGCGATTTCGGCATTCGCTCCGGCGAACTCGTCAGATGCGCGGTATCCGGCCGACAACCGGATGGCAGCCGCATCATTCAGCTTGAAGGTCGTCACACCCGAAACCGCGGCTTCCCCGTCTGGACCGATCGCAGCAGACACAATCTGGCGTTCGCTCAAAGCGGGATTGATGGTGACAATGTTTACGACGCCGACGGCCGCGTTAAACCCAAACAGCGCGCTATTCGGGCCTTTGACAATCTCGACTTGCTGGATGTCGTCGAGCTGGATGCCAAGGCCGGACCAATCGGTATATCCATAGTGATCGAGATAAACTTGCCGTCCATCCACCAAAACCAACAAACCTGGGTTTAATGACGTTGTGCCGCCGCGGACAAAAACATCATAGCCTTCGGCGGCCGACTGGGTGACATCGATCCCGGCAAATTGCTTCAAGATACGCGGTAAGCTCGTCGCGCCTGAGCGACGAATTTCTTCCTTTGAGACAATCGTCATGGATGCGGGGGCGTCGCTGGCCCGCTGGGGCTTGCCGGTCGCGCTGGTCGTCACAGGTTCGCCGAAAACCAGTTCAAGCGATTCATAATCGATGGATTGAGCGGTCGCCGCGCCCCCAAGGGTGAGCACAGCAGCGGTGGTGAGAAGGGAAGACTTCAACATTCGTATATTCCGTTTTTTTGGGGGTCTTGACGGCGGATTAGTCGCGCTCATCGACCATCATCTTGAGGGCTTGATTGAGCTGCAATCCTGCAGCTTCCGTCGCAGATCGACTGATCGTGATTTCGACTTTCGGCGCCGATTGAACCGCCATGAAGCAGTGTTTTGCGGTGACGCAGGTCTTATCCGTCGAGAAGGAGAGCAATTGTCCTGAGCTCACGGCCGCCCCGATCGCTTCGTGGTGGGCGCCCATGCCATTAGTGACGAAGACGACGTCGACACCTGAGATCTCGCTCGGAGCGATCACTTTGGGGACAAACGTGACCCCCGAGATGGTTTTTCCACCCTCGAGAGCGGCCGCGAGCGCATTGGCTTGACTGGATGAAGCGGCAATCGCGGGATCGCTCACAATCCCTAAGAGCGCTTCACCCGAGGGCGCTCCTTCAACAAATTTGAACGTGCGGGCCGCAACTTCGATATCTTTTTCTTGGGGTTGAGCATGCAAACCGATCAAAAATGACAAGCCAAGACATGCTGCGCAAAGAGACGTTTTCATAATTCCTCGCGAAGAGTTGAATGCACGTCTAAGTAGAACTTTTGTGGTTAATGCTGGTTTAATTTTCTAAGCGAGCGCCCACACTTGACAGGAAGGCGTAGAGGTATCCGAAGATAGAGCAAGCCCATGAAGCGCGCTCGCGGGATGCTCATAGTTTCCGCAACCGGGTGGGCGAAGCAACCAATCACGTCCGAGAAACAGCCGAATTTGCGATAGGAGGGCGATATTTGAACACTGACGGAGGCGGGCCCGGAAGACCGCTTAAAAACAAAGGGTTGGAGCCAGTGACGCCAAGCGCGCTGAGACGAACGGGCGGGATGATGACATTCACACCTGATGCTAGAGGGCTGGCGAACAAGAAAGAATATATATTTCAATGTCTTGAGTGTGCCCACAACTGCCTGCATAGGTGCGGACGATTGCGGGCATTCGAATGATTTCAAGGATTTAGGCCAAGCGTCAGAACGATATCTCGACATCCAAGTTCGGACCTTCGATTTCAAGCTCCAGGTCAAGCTCTCGATCGTAATTCTCGCGGTCTTCAGGTCCGCGGTCCGGGCCGTCTTCCAGGCTTGCTTCGCGATCATTCGACTGTTCCTTGCACGGCTTTGCGCGCTCGGGTTCGAGATCCAAGGCAGCAATTTTTTCACCCGTCTGTTGCTCGAGCGTGTCTTTTAAGACCTCCTTGTCATCAGTGATCAAGGTGACGTTTTCACGGGCGCGAGAGATCGCGACGTAGAAGGCTTTCTGGGTTGTCAGGTGAGGATGTGAAGCTTCGCTGATCGCGATAACCCGGTCAACTGTGCGGCCCTGCATGGCATGCAAGGTCGAGGTCCAGGCATGATCAAGATGGCGAAGCTGCGGGTCGTCCATGGCGAGCGCGACACGCTCACCTTGTTCTGTGGTAAACTGAAGACGTTCATCGTCGATCTGATCAATGCGAGCAATGTCAGAGTTCAAGAAGCGCTGGCTCTCATCGTTGCGCGTCCAACGCACGACGTCGCCGTTAGCTACATCAAGACCGCGAGATTCGAAAACTTTAACGCCATTAGCAGGGGTCTGATCTGGGCGCCAATCCACATCACCAGTTTGACCCTTTAGTCTGACTAAACCTTCTTTGGGCGCAACCTCTGACACGATGAGGCGTTCGCCGCGCTGTAGACCGAGGCTAGAATCACCATTGCGGAACAATACGGCCTGACCGGGTTGATAGCTCTCTGGGCGACGTTTCTCAGCCTGAGTGAAATGCAGCGCCCGATCTGTTTGAAGAATGGTGTCGTGCGCGCCAATGACACCTTCTTCCCTTAATGCGGCCCGCAAATGCTGCGTGACTGCACCACGCAGGGCATGAGTCGGGGCAATGATCGCAGTGCGTTCGCGCGCCGCCTTAGAGAGACCTATCCATTGGTCCGCTGCTGCTCTCGGCAGCTTTGCACGTTCAGTCTCAAGAATGTTACCATCAATCCGCTTAAACGCGTCGTGCAACCGCCCTGCGGCGATGGCTTTGACAGCATCTAATTGCTCCGGATCGCGCTGGCGGCGAATGTCGGTCATCAGCGCGGTTTCCATCCCAGCATTTTGCAATGCCTGAAACGGCGCACCTGCCTCGACCGCACCGAGTTGTTTTGTGTCACCGATGAGAGCGAGACGTCTGGCATTGCCCGCATTCGCAATGGCGAGCAGCGCATTCATTTGCTTAGTTGAAGCCATGGAGGCTACAGTTGTAGCGGTTCAGCGACCGTGAGGCACTTTGGTTGTTTTGCTTAAGGAGGATTTTTGGCTCATCGTAACTGACCCAAGGAGTGAAGATGAGCAAAAAATCCGAAAGTGCCGAGCAGCACATAAGATCGGTGAAGCGCCGCACCCGGCGTAAGTATTCAGCAGAAGAGAAGATCCGCATTGTCCTGGAAGGCATGCGGGGCGAACATTCGATTGCCGAGCTGTGTCGCCGGGAAGGGATTGCCCAGAGCCAATATTATAGCTGGTCGAAGGATTTCATGGACTGCTGAGGGAACGCCACCGGTCCGAGTGACCGATAGCAGGGCAAGAAGCGCCTGGCGGGCGACACCCAACGCGAAGCCCGCAGCGATGAGGTTGTTGAGATGCGCCGTGAGATGCGCGACCTCAAAGAGGTGGTTGCGGACCTCACCCTGGAAAACCGCGTGCTCAAAAAAAGCGTGATTGCGGATGGGGACGACGACATATGAGGTATCCTGCATCTGAGAAGCTGGAGATCA
>JABSQA010000147.1 GCA_013213825.1 Henriciella sp. | reverse complement strand
GAGCTGACGGCACGACGGCGGCGGTTGTGACAGGTATGGACTTGTTCCTCTGCGGCTTCGCAGGCTTGGTCGTAACAGCGCTCATCGTGGTTGTGACAGAATATTATACCGGCGTGGACTATCGTCCGGTGAAATCTGTTGCGGAAGCGTCTGCATCTGGTCAAGGAACGAACGTGATTCAGGGCCTCGCGGTTTCACATGAATCAACAGCATTGCCGGCGATCACCATCATCGCCGACCATGTTGGCTCTTGCCGGTATGATTGTTGCGCTGGATGCGTTTGGTCCTGTCACCGACAATGCTGGCGGGATTGCTGAGATGGCAGAATTGCCAAGCTCTGTGCGAGATACGACAGACGCGCTCGATGCGGTTGGTAACACAACCAAAGCGGTCACCAAAGGATACGCGATTGGCTCTGCCGGTCTTGGTGCTTTGGTGCTGTTCGCGGCCTATAATGAGGACTTGAAATACTTCGCTCAGAACGCAGCTGAAAGCTCCATTCTTAGCGGTGTGACCGTCGATTTCTCAATTGCCAATCCATACGTTGTGGTCGGACTATTGTTTGGTGGCCTGCTTCCATTCCTATTCGGTGGCATGTCCATGATGGCTGTTGGCCGCGCCGCGCAAGCGGTTGTTGAAGAGGTGCGTAGCCAATTCAAGAATGACCCAGGCATTATGGAGGGCACCTCCAAGCCGAATTATGGCAAGGCGGTGGACATCCTCACGTCTGCAGCGATCAAGGAAATGCTCGTTCCTTCCTTGCTGCCGGTGCTGTCGCCCGTCATTCTGTTCTTGCTGATTTGGTGGATCGCAGGCGTACCAGCTGCGCTGGCCGCAGTCGGCGCGATGTTGCTCGGCGTGATCGTGACCGGTTTGTTTGTGGCCATTTCGATGACCTCAGGCGGCGGCGCTTGGGACAATGCCAAGAAGTATATCGAAGACGGCAACCATGGCGGTAAAGGCTCAGAGGCCCACAAAGCCGCAGTGACCGGTGACACGGTTGGTGACCCTTATAAGGACACGGCAGGTCCAGCCGTGAACCCGATGATTAAGATCACCAATATTGTGGCGCTCTTAATGCTCGCTGTTTTGGCGGGCGGTCATTAAGTATCCAATCCTTTATTAAACGAAACCCGCGGTCAGATTTGACTGCGGGTTTTTTTTACGATCCTATCTCACAACCGCATCCAGCTTCATCCGCCTTCCTGGACGGACAATCGGCGCTTATGAAGAAGGCACCAAATGAATCAATCCTCCATAGCGGTATGCAGTTCTGTTATGCTCACGACGGTTGCCGCCTGTGCGGGAACCCTTGACCCTGAACTGTCGACAGGAAGTTGCGAGCTTGTGCCGGTCTTCATCGAAGATTTTGACACGCTAAGCGTGTCGCCCAATCGCATTGGTCCCGCACGATGGACGGCTCATACCCCTTGGTGGGGTGATTTTGGTGATGCGAAATTCATGGATCCCGGACCGAATGGACCCTTTTCAATCGATAACGGAGTGCTTTCGATCACCGCAGCAAGGGATAACAAAGGGCAGTGGCGATCTGGACTGCTCGCTGCAGCAGATAGAAGAGGGCGAGGGTACGGCACGCGTTATGGCTATTTCGAAGCCCGAATGAAGTTTCCACCCGGGCCCGGAACATGGCCAGCATTTTGGCTGATGCCTCTCGAGCCCATAGGATCGATCGACTTCAGTATAGAGATTGATATTGTAGAATATTACGGTCACCGCGACGATGCGTTTTCAACCGTGGTGCATGTGTATGACAAAGTCAGAAACGAACGCATGTCGAGTGAGTTTTTCCGGACGAATGTGCCGCGGGGCTCATTGCTGTCGGATTTCAATACGTTCGGCGTTGATATCTCACCCGATTTTCTCGTTTTCTTTCTAAATGGCGAAGAAATTGGTCGCCAGGAAACCCCGTCCGAACTCGAGTATCGGATGTATCCATTGGTCAATCTTGCGCTGGGAAGTGGTTGGCCGATCGATAAAACGCCTGATCCGTCCATCATGCTGGTGGACTATGTCCATGTCTACGCACGCAGTGATTCCACGGATTGCGTGCCGGGACTGCCAGAATAGGCGCCTGAATCCGCTTTGGATCTAATTCCGGCGACCCGTCGGGTTGCCCGGTGTCCGCTCGTCCGTCTGCGGCAGCGCTACGGCTCCGACTGTACCGAAGATTTGTTCCAACAAGCCGAGCTCCCGACCGCGCGTAGGCGTTTCGCGAGATGCATAATTGATCACTTGCCCGTCATCTTCGTTATAAGTCAGCAATTCGTCGACAACATCATCTTCGCTGAACCGTATGGCGGTGATTCTGCGTTGTTTGGTGCGCGGCGTCAAAAAGGCGACGCGTTCACGTCTAGTGGTGATGTAGAACCAGGTATTCTCGTCAAATACGCTTTCTGTTGAGGCCGATCCAAGCTGCGCCAAAACACTGGCACGTGTGTCTTCGCCAACCTTAATATTCTCTGGAAGCACTTCGTCTGCGGTATATCCGTGATAGTCTTCGATCGGACTGATACAGGCCGTGGTCAACGCAGTGAGCGCAATGGATGCAAGTATGACACGTCGCGCCATGAGAATACTCCTGATAACTGGGCTGGAGATAAGGATGAAATTGCGTCATTGGCAACCTCCAGGTAACACCCAGCACGCGTCAAAAATAGGGCAATAATGTTCAATTGGTTTAAACCGAAAGCCGCGGACAAAGACGTCGCCAAGCGTTGGCGCGACGCTGTCACCGGCGCTGCACGTAATCCTGAGCCATTTTTACGGGAGTGGGTCACCGATACCGTTTATGGACGGTTTAACATGGTTGCCCTGGTCGCGACGCTGGCCATGCGCCGGATGCGCGCTTTGGGCGGGGAGGGCCGGGCGCTTTCATCGGCGCTATCAGAGTTACTATTTTCTGATTTCGACCATTCTCTGCGAGAGAATGGTGTGGGCGATTCGTCGATCGCTCGCAGAATTCGCAAAATGGGTGAAGAGTTTTTCGGCCTTGCCAAAGCGGTGGATGAGGCGCTGGATGCTGGTGGGCCGAAACAGGCGCTGACCGAGGTATTACAGCGCAACGTCCAAAAGGATGCCGAGAAAGCGCAAGCGCTGGCCGTCTATCTGATCGATTTGAATGTTACGGTTGAGGATCTTTCCGACGCGCAAGTTCTTGCCGGTCCTGATGCTTTGTAAATTTGCAGTGCTGCCAAGCTGTTATAGGGACAAAGAGATGCGTTGCCTTTCCGCGCGGGCAGGCATAGGTTGCGCCGAGTTTGCCAGGCAATGCGGAGTTTCGACCCGATGGCCAGTTTAATTCTGTCAATTGACGCCATGGGCGGCGATGCCGCGCCCACAGTGGTGCTTGATGGGCTGAAACTTTTCGCCGAACGGCGAGACAATGTTTTATTTGAAGTTCACGGTCGCGCCGAAGATATCTCGTCAGGGATTGAGACCCGAGGTCTGATGGACCGCTGTACCATCATGCACCATGACGATGTTGTTAGCATGAGCGAAAAACCGTCAGTCGCCTTGCGGCGAGCAAAAACGACCAGCATGTGGGGCGCCGTGCAAGCCGTGAAAGCGGGCCGGGCCGGCGCTGCGGTGTCAGCGGGCAATACTGGCGCACTGATGGCATTTTCAATGATGGCACTGCGCAAAATGGAGGGCGTTCATCGTCCCGCCATGACAGCCATCTGGCCGACCATGGAAGGGCGTTCGATTGTCCTGGATGTCGGCGCGAACTTGGACGCCGACTCTGACCAACTTGTCACTTTTGCGATCATGGGCGAGGCGTATGCTCGGGCGGTGACTGGAAAAGCGAAACCAACGATCGGGCTACTCAATATCGGCTCTGAAGAGGATAAAGGCCGCGACACGCTAAAACTTGCGGCTGAACGTCTGCGTGAGCCTGAGCTCGGTTTGGACTTTCGCGGTTATGTTGAAGGCAATGATATCGCGCTGGGCGCGGTCGACGTCGTGGTGACGGATGGGTTTACCGGCAATGTTGCTCTCAAAACAGCGGAAGGGACGGCGCGCTTGGTCGCCGCTTATGTCCGCGAAGCATTGACGTCTGGTGTGATTTCGAAAATGGGGGCTGCGCTTGCCAGCTCCGGCTTAAAACGCCTGCGAAGCAAAATGGATCCGTCCAATGTAAATGGGGGGGTCTTGCTGGGATTGAATGGGGTGGTCGTGAAAAGTCATGGCGGCACCGATGCGGAAGGATATGCCACGGCCGTGCAGCTCGCTGCGGATTTAGCCGGCAGTCGCTATATGGAAGAAGTTGCCGCGGGCCTGCGCCGTGACAGTGTCGAAGTCAGCCTAAGTGAGGCCTCCGAATGACAGCGATTAGAAGCGTAATTCGTGGCACGGGGGGGTATCTCCCAGAGCGCGTCCTGAGCAATGCTGAAATGTCGACCATTGTCGACACATCGGACGAGTGGATCCAAGAGCGAACCGGAATTCGTCAACGCCATATCGCGGCCGACGGCGAATTGACGTCGGACCTCGCCACGCAAGCCGCTGAGCGTATTCTTAAAGATGCGGGGCTTACAGCTGAGGACGTCGACCTGATCGTCCTCGCGACAACGACACCTGACAAGACCTTTCCGGCCACAGCCACAGCGGTTCAAGCGAAAATTGGTATGCAAGGCGGAGCCGCCTTTGACGTTCAAGCGGTTTGTTCTGGTTTCCTGTTCGCATTGGCGACCGCGGATTCTATGCTTAAGACAGGCCTGTTCAAAACCGCTTTGGTAATTGGCGCTGAGACGTTTACCCGAATTCTCGACTGGTCCGATCGCGGCACTTGTGTGCTGTTTGGCGATGGCGCGGGAGGCGTCGTATTGACGGCAGAACCAGAAAAAGAAGCCGGTGATCGCGGGATCTTGACCCATCATATCCGGACCGATGGCACCAAGAGTGACTTATTACATGTCGATGGCGGCGTCTCTTCTACAGGGACAATTGGCCATGTGCGGATGCTGGGGAACCAAGTCTTCCGTCATGCGGTGACGAATATTTCGAGTGCCATTCACGCGGTCTATGAAGAAACCGGGCTGAGCTCCGACGATGTCGATTGGTTTGTCCCGCACCAAGCCAATCAACGCATTCTCAATGGCGTCGCCAAGAAGATGAAACTTGATGAGACCAAAGTGATTTCCACGGTCGGTGATCATGGCAACACGTCTGCGGCGTCGATTCCGCTTGCATTACACACCGCCGTCAGCGATGGTCGCATCCAGCCTGGCCATTTGGTGTTAAGCGAAGCGATGGGCGGTGGATTTTCCTGGGGCGCGAGCCTTTTCCGCCTTTAAATTTTGTGAATCGTTAACACTTCGAGCCCTATTGTTAACTTAGAGGAGCTGACCCTGTGACCACAACAACGCTCACCCGTGTAGAATTGACCGACGCGATCGTTCGCGAGATCGGTTTAACCCGTCAGGAATCCTCGCATCTGCTTGACCGCGTGCTCGAAATGATCAGTGAAAGCTTGGAAGATGAGGGCGCCGTAAAGCTGTCCCGCTTCGGCAATTTCAATGTCCGTCGCAAAGCGGCCCGCGAGGGTCGTAATCCGAAAACGGGCATTCAGGCGACAATTTCGGCGCGTAAGGTTGTGACCTTCAAACCTTCTCCGATGCTCAAAGACCGCGTCGGAGGCTAATCGACGAGATCAAAGACCCATATGTCAAATTCTGCTGCCCGTAAGATTGAGAAATCCGCTGACGCTTATCGCTCGATCGGGGAGGCCGCAGATGAGCTCGGCTTGCAGCCACATGTGCTGCGCTATTGGGAAACCAAGTTCAAAAAGCAGCTCAAGCCGCTAAAGCGCCGTGATGGACGTCGTATGTTCCGGCCTGAAGATATGGACGCATTGCGGGCCATTCAGACCCTCGTGCATGACCAAGGCATGACTTTAAAAGGCGCTGCAAAGCTTCTTAGTGAACAGGGGGTCGGTTCGGTCCTCGAAGGACAGGCGAGGATTGTCGCGCCCGCAGACTCAGTGGAAGCTGCCCCACAGTCCAGCCCAGCCAGAGAGATGCAAGAGACCGTGCGCCAAGCCTTCCAAGCCAGTTCCCCCCAAAGCCCGGCCACCGGCACCACCGAGCGACTTGAGACGATTTTGTCGGATCTGACCGATATCAAAGCCCGCTTAGACGCGGCGCGGCAAAAACAAGCGGCCTAAACCGCGCAACAAGCATTGCCAAATCACGGAACTTGCCTATACCTCCGGCCCTGGTTCGGAGCGTAGCGCAGCCAGGTAGCGCACTTGACTGGGGGTCAAGGGGTCGCAGGTTCGAATCCTGCCGTTCCGACCAGCTTTTATCGTACAATCAGGTAAATGATGCCGCCAATGGCAATGGCGAGCGGGCCGTAACACATGAGTGTTACGAAGACTGCATTGTACCGTTTCTTCTGCAAAGGTCTGGGCATGGTGAAAATTATGCATACCAGATGCCACTTAGAGTTCAGTTAAAGCGAATATGCAGCCAAAACCCGGTTGTCTCGCGCCGCGAGCCCGGCTAGTCAGGCTATCGCGTGCCCTTGTGGTGAAATTGGTAAACACAGCGGACTTAAAATCCGCCGCCTATTATTGGGCTTGCCGGTTCAAGTCCGGCCGAGGGCACCACCCCAGTTTTTGACTTTCGACAAACTTGGCTATCTCTTCACCGTTACGAAGCCAAAAGCAATGCCCAACGCTAACGGCATAATTAATGCATTATGCGGATTAAACACTACTTTATCTTAGATGTAAGAGGCTCTAATGCGAATTTTACTGGTTCTTTCTTCCACTGGTAAAGACGGCGCCAACGTGATGACCCGCCCCCTATAGCGCAGCCAAGTTCTGTGTAGTGTTTTCGTGTTGGTTTTGGAAGGGCGATTTCGTTTCGGGTGCTGGCGGACGATAGCCGAGTGATGAGTGAGGCCGCACCGTATTGTAGTGCTGACGCCATTGTTCGATCAGCGTCTTCGCCTCTTTCAGCGAGCAGAATTGTTAGCGCCGATGTAAAAGTCCCCCAGTTCGCCAATTAAAAAGGGACCCACCTGTTACGCTCTCCGAAGTTGATT
>JABSQA010000146.1 GCA_013213825.1 Henriciella sp. | reverse complement strand
AAATCAACTTCGGAGAGCGTAACAGGTGGGTCCCTTTTTAATTGGCGAACTGGGGGACTTTTACATCGGCGCTAACATGAAAGAAACGCCACGCACATAACCACGGATCTCTTCAAGGCGTGGAAAAAAGACTATGGCAATGCCGGCATCAACACCTGGTCCGCACGTCTGTCTATGGTTAGGCCGTTTGCTCAATGGTTGCGCGGGATAGATGGCATATCAGAGATCCCGCCACGGGATATTGCGATCGGTAAATTCAAGCGCGCTAAGCCGTATATTTATAGCGAACAAGAGGTCCGCGATATCATCGCCGAAGCCGCGAAGCTTCGATCAGAGTATGGCTTCCGGGGACTGACATCATCGACCCTTTTTGGTCTGATCGCTGTCACTGGCTTGAGGATAAATGAAGCGCTTGGCCTTGAAATGGAGCACATAGATCTATCAGCGGGAACATTGGAAATCCTAAAGTCGAAATCCGGTAACGAGCGGTGTCTCCCACTATCGCCTTCCACTGTTGATAAGTTGGGTGAGTACATTGAACAGAGACAACACATCACCGGCCTTGATGGCGGCCCGATATTTGTTCGCTACACCGGCGCACCGCTTGGCGACTGCGGAGCGCGATACGCCTTCGCGCAAGTCAGCCGCCGGATTGGATTGCGAAAATCAGCGGGCTTCAAACGGCATGGCACCGGACCGCGTATCCATGACCTTCGCCATACTTTTGCAGTCCAAACGATCATCAACTGGTACAAAGCTGACCTCGATGTCGATCGAGAAATGTACAAGCTTAGCGCTTATCTCGGGCATAAAAAACCGGTCCAGACTTACTGGTACATCGAAGCGGTCCCAGAACTGATGCAACTTGCGTCCGAACGATCTGAAGTACTCCTCCATCGGAGGCAGCGATGATTAAGCAGTATCCACTCCCGCCGTACTTGCAGCGTTTCTTTACGGAGCGGCTTGTCGGGCAAATGCATGCGAGCCCCAACACAATCGCGGGGTATCGCGATACCTTCCGAATGCTGCTGCGCTTCGCGACGAGTGAACTCGGAAAGGCGCCGACGAAATTATGCTTGAATGACATCGACTCCGATCTTGTGGGGCGATTTTTAATCTACCTGGAAGATACGAGGGGTAGCAGTGCGAGGTCTCGAAACACACGCCTGGCAGCAATCAGGTCGTTCTTTAAATTTGTGTCGCACAACGAGCCCCAAATGCTCCACCACTGTCAGCGGATCTTATCGATGCCACAGAAGCGATACGTTAAGAGAACGATCGACTTCCTGACGTATCACGAAGCCGAAGCCTTGATTAACGCACCCGATGTGTCGACTTGGTTCGGGCGCCGCGATCGCACGATCCTACAGTTAATGGTGCAAACCGGTTTGCGTGTATCCGAAGTGTTGGCGCTGACGCTGAAGGATGTGGAACTGGGGCATGGCGCAGTGGTCCGGTGTCTTGGCAAAGGTCGGAAGGAGCGAGCAACACCTCTTCGCGGCGATACAATCGTCGCACTCCAAGCGTGGCTTAAAGAACGTGGGGGCGAACCATCGGATCCACTCTTTGTGAGCATACGAGGCGGCTCCCTCAGCAGAGACGCTATCGAGCGCATCGTCCGAAAACATGCCGCGCAGGCTTCAGAAGTTTGCTCAACGCTGAAGCAGAAACGAATCTCACCGCACACGTTGCGGCACACAGCTGCAATGCAACTGCTACAGAACGGGGTGGATCGGATCGTGATCGCGCTCTGGCTGGGGCACGAGTCTGTCGAAACGACGCAAATGTATGTCCACGCCGATATCGAGCTGAAAGAGAAGGCGATGGCTAAGACCAAAAAAATGGAGAGCCAAAGACCCAAAGGTCGATACATCGCGGACGACAGCTTGTTGGAGTTTTTGGAAGCTCTCTGATTATGCCGACACTTTAAGCAATTTATGTCGAGCTGGTCGAAAGCTCAGCGGCTAGCTCGGCATAATCAGGAAGTCGGCATTATGGATTTGCTCATGGGCCTTGGTTGCAAGATAGCTTTCGGAGCAATGAAAGGCACTCGGCTCTGGCAGTTGAATAAAATCATGAGCCTCGCTGTAAAAGGCACGATCCCCGCCATAGCGTATAGGCACGGGAAAGGCGTCGAGCACGCTATCTGTCGGCGCTTGCGGTGGACGCTCTGTCAGAACCGGGAAATAGTCTCCTGGCAGGCCTTCACACTGATCGGCGCAAAAGACCGAATAGCATTTTAGGTAACGCATAACATACCCATCATCTGGGTCATCTTCAGGTTCGACGATACGCGTTTTGTAAAGAATGGCGGGCATTGCTCGCTCGCCGCGGCGCACCTGACCTCCAGCTTGCTGAGCCTGTTTGTACGTCAGCCAGTACGGAGAGCTATATCCTGCAGCGGCGCCCGCCATCATTAAAGTGATGGCGTTCATGCCTGAAAAGGGCTGATGGTCGGCGCGGCGCGGCAACCAAACAGCGCCGTCGCCGCTGGTTTCCCAAGGCTTTCGCCAGGGTTGAAGGCCATTTTCTAAAGCTACCACCACCATGTCGATGATGCGATGAATGGGTTTCTCATGAGCCATGACGGGTCTCCGATCCTAGTAAAATAGAAAAAGCGGCGATCGAGCTTGGGGCATGCCCCCTTCGCCCGCGACGCCGCTTCAATCGAAAAGCCCTGTCCTGGAGGGCATGCGCCGTGGCCAAGTCATAAAAAAAGCCGCTGAACCCGTTTCAAGGTCCAGCGGCCGCAAGTTAGGAGGAGACACCCAAACGGGCTTAGTCGCCGCAGTTGAGGCGCACAAAGGGGTGCACCCATGCTTTTTCTGCGGTCAGCTTTTCGACCTCGGAGACGAGGCTCATCTTTTTAAGGCCGCTGTCTAAGCTGGTCTCCAGATCAGCGGCGATGTCGATCAACGCCCCTTTAGTAAAGCCGGTCAGCGTCACCGTATCCGGCGTCCAATGCTTGGCGGGATCGGCCTCTATCTTGGATGCGATCGAGGCGGCAAACGCGATATCAGGCTTACCGGCATACTCTTGGCGAGGCTCAGTCAAATCCACGCAATCCGCGACCAGAAAGGTAATGACCGATAAGCGATCTGGGTCCGATAGTCCCAAAATGTGATCGATAAGATCAATGCCATCTTCTGGTGTCAGCAGAGCCTCAATAGAGCGTCTTGTTTCGGTCCAATCTGGATCTGTCTCGACGACATCATTGCCGATTCCGACAGAAAACTGCTTTGGCGAGATTTTGAGCGGGCTTGCCCCTTTGCAATGGCTACGCAGCTTTCCTGAGAGTTGCGCGATGAGCAATGCAATAGCAACGTCAGGGCGTGTCACCAAGTCTTTGGCGAAAACGCGTGTACGGATTTCGTTCAGTCTCCGGCTGAGTGCGCCTGACGGATTGAGGTGGCGTCGACCGGTTTGATCAACGACCTCGGTTTCGTCAGTCTGATCGTCGCCAGCGTCAGTTTCCTCGTGATCTTTTTGGGTCGGCTCGTCTTCCTCAGTATCGACCAAAGCGGATGAAACAAACGCCACAAACGGGCGTGATCCAAACAAGATATGAGGTTGCAGATCGGCCCGTGTTTCGCTCGGCAGTACCGGCAAAACGAAAGCGTAGAGATCACAGAGGCAGTCCACGACGGCTGAGCGGCTCTCAATCGTGCCAGTGTCGATATGATGGCGCCAAGCGGTGTAATAGGCTGTTTCATAGGCCTCCCAGTCCGTTTCGAACTGCTGAGCCGCGTCCTCGTCTTCGAGCTCCACAAGGTCTTGAAGATCGACCGTACTATCAGGCGTTTGATCGTCAAAAAAGACATGGGTCGCGCCGAGACCAAGCGATTGGAAATTCTCAACCAATGGCGCCATCGCGCTTTGAAATGCGGTTTCCAAGGCTTCTGGGCTCACCCAAAAAGCAAAATCGTCAAACAGATCGCCTTCCACTTTGCCGCCAGCCTCAACATAAGCCGGTTCGGTGACAAATTGCGCGATGTGTTCATCTGATCGATGCTTTTCTGCTTTGAGGATTTGTTTCAGCTGCCAGGTTTGAAGATCGCCGGCGAGCGCCTGATCAATGAATTGACGACGGCGCGCCTTGTCATCGATCCGGCATAGCGTTTTGGCCATATCAAAGCCGACCTGCCCGTTTTCCAGAGCGCTGAGAAAGTCTGCGGGCAAAGCGCCGAGCGCTTGATACTGACGCACCGTGCGGGCCTCAAGGCCCAGCACACCGGCGATCCGATCTGGTGATTTGATCGTTTTTGAAAGCGCCGACACGGCGGTAAAGATCTCTACCACTGTCATAGCGCGGCGCTGAATATTCGCGACGAGCCCAGCGGCTTTGTGCTTCTGTGAGACCTGCACGGACGGCACGGAAAAGTCAGGTGATAGACTGCCGCTCGCTTCAAGCCGTTTCATTGCCAAAAAACGGCGACGCCCATCAATGATCGAGTAATTGCCGCTGCGTCTTACAACTATAAGCGGCTGAACCAGTCCGATCGCTGAGATTGAAGTCGCGAGCGCATCGATATCATCGTCTTCTTCTGAATTTGCGCGTGGATTGTCTTTACCAATGATGAGTTGGCTGAGTGAGAGCGCCAAAGCGGTGTGCTCGGGCGCATCTAGAGTAATCGTATCAGGCATAAAGGGCCTCCGTTGTGTCTTGGGTTTGTGCCTGACCGCCTCGGCCAGACACCCCAAAAGGCGGAGCCCTTTCCTGTTTTGAGCTTGGGAAGTGCTATGTTTCTCGCATCACATCACTAAAAAAGAACGCGCTCTGTCTTGTTGACCGGATTGGTTTGGTCACGGCGCGCCGGGCCTGCGATCAAGATCGTTCCAATCGGCTCCGACTGTATCAGGCGCCTTTATTTCACAGCAAAGACCGCGCGCATTATGTCGGTCTCGGCATCGCTCTGCGGCTTTGCGCCCTGGCCCATCATTGTCACAGGCGATGATTAGGGATTTGACGCCCTCGGGCGCCTGAAAGCTTGAAAGATTTGCTGTATTGAGCAGCGCCCAGGCGGGCGCGTTCAACCGCCGCGCCGCAGACGCGGTGCTTTCTAACCCTTCTCCCACCAAGAGTGTGTTGGAGGCGGACCCTATGTGGATAGCGAACCCTTTTTGACGTCCAAAAACGAGGCGGCGCTTTTGCAATCGACACGATCTTCGAAACAAGAATGTGGCTTGCACGCCGACAAATTCACCCGCTTGATTTGAAATCTTGGCGAGCAAACAAGGTTCAGCTGGCGCCGCTTTGTGCGGTGAAAGCGGCAAGGCATCGACAAATCCAAGCGCTGGCGAAGTGATGAGCGATGGCAGTCCCCGCAGGCTCAAATAAGATGCGGCGATACTGCGTTCGACAATGGTCCGTTTGGACCATGCCATTTTGGCGTGTCCAAGGCTTGGCGATACGGCTTGAGCGCGCTGGGTGCGGGCGTGCGCTCCCCCTGTCCGGTGCCACCCGGATGCAGACGATACAAAATCATCAGTAGAGGCCGCCCCATCCTGGGTCAGAAGCACTTTAACATCGCGCCAATCGGTATCGGAGAAGCAATGTATCAGCAGCTTGCCATCCATATTGAGGCGCAGCGAGACAGAGCGGTCCTTTGGTGAGTGTCCTGGCGCTGGAATGGCGCCGCTTTGCTTGTCATGGGCAAGCGAACCGCCATAGCGCGATACGATAGATTGGATCAGGGTCATGAGGCCGCTCCTGTTAGGTCTGGTTTCGACCATAAAAAGGGCCCTGTTCCCTTTACCCCGATCTCGAATATGACCCCCGTAGTATTCAAAACAGCCTTTTGATTTGGCCAAACGGCTAAAGGTCGCTCGAACCTGCCCGAAACCGTCATGTTCTATCGCTGATATTGAGAAGATGCTCACCACTCGCCGTATCAAATCGCCCTGACTGCGCATCCTTTCGCAGGCTCATCGGCGGGATTATTCGTCCATTCATTACGCCGTAAACCCCGTGCGGAAGCGCCTGGACCAATCCGATTGCAGCGCCAAGGTTGAAGAGGCCTTCTTCGGGACGATCATCAAACCCCGACGTCGTTCCGGTCAGGACGATCGTTTTCTTAAGTCCGAAATTGAACAAAAACCGTGTCGTGACGTCGAGCGTGGATGTGCCGTGCACGATAATGATTCTTGGTAAGGGACTGAGAATGACTTTCTCGGATATCAAGCGGCGATCATCATCGGTGATGTTTGAGCTGTCTTTCAAAAACAGAGTCGTCACCAGTACAGGTGGGCCTAAGGCTTTTGAGAGAGATTTATTGATGTAACTCTCATTGACGTTCGGATAGTGCGCGACACCGTCTTTAAGGTTTCGTTTTTCAAAGAAACCGCCTGTTGCTATGATCTCAATATCAGGCGGTTGCGGACGCTTAAACATGACAGCGAACAGGATTGGATTCGTACTGTGTACTACCATGAACCCAAAAGGATGTCCAGCCCCCATTCTATGGGCCACTTTGAAGTAAGGCTTCTGGGACGGGCGGGCGCATGCCTAGTGCGTGATGTGGCCTGATCCGATTGTACTGCCTCAGCCAGATATTGATAACGGTTTGAGCCTGGTGGAGTGAGGTGAACCATTCGGCGTTCAAGATTTCGCGTCGCAGGGTCCCGTTGAACCGCTCATTGTATCCATTCTCCCACGGGCTACCGGGATAAATGCGCAGTGGCTTGATGCCGACTTTTGTGAGCCAGTCTTGTAAGCTTGCAGCGATAAACTCAGGGCCATAGCACATTGGAAAGTAAGGTCATAGTCACCTGTGACGCCCATCACGCAGGCAGGTGGCCATGACCGGTCAACAGGTCTCTAAAGTGGTTTTGCCGACCACACAAAAGAGAAGGAGACCGGTCATGACACATGACGATGTTAAACATGCGCAAAGCATTTTGGTAGCCATTGATGTTGCCAAGTATCGCAATGAGGCGCTCATCGATATTCCTGGAAAGAAACGACGACGCATCTCGTTTCGCCACGCGCTCGAAGATTACAGATCACTTTGCGATAGACTGTTCGGCTTTGGCTTGCCCGTTCAGATCGGCTTCGAGCCGACCGGTGACTATCACCGCCCAATGGCCTGGCATTTCCATCAGCAGGGTTTCAAGCTTCACTCGATTTCCTCGCTCGCCATGGCTCGGACCCGAGAAGCGATGCACAACTCC
>JABSQA010000145.1 GCA_013213825.1 Henriciella sp. | reverse complement strand
TGCAGACCCAGGCGGACCCCGACCCCTGAGAACAAAAGAGTCACTGCGAACAAGATCAGATAGAAGACCGCTAGCTCTTGTTCGACAATTGCGATCACAATCCCGAGTGCAAACCCGGCAGCGCTTCCGAATATCGAGAATAGAGCGTATCCGAATTCACCGGTGCTTCGTTGGCGATATAGAGTTTCGACTGGATGCTCGCTCACCCTGCACGCCTCCTTTTGGAGGTTTTGAAGCAAGCCTGATCAAACCACCCGGTGGATGAGGAAACAGTAGAGATATAGCGGCTTGCGATTGTCATGGATCACTCAAACCACATTAGTGAAGGATGATGATCTAAAAAGAAAAACTCCTTGAGTGGGTGGTCCATCGCAAAGAAAATCTGTCTGGATTGCTTTGTATCCAAACAATAGGTTTTGTGAGGCTTATTCCCCAAGCTTGGATGTGAAAACTCACCACCTGAAATCTCCTCAAATTGGAGGCTCTTATAACCGCGATCCGGACCTCTTTTGGACCAAACCAGAATTTTATCCACGCCTTTCTCGCTCGCATACAAGAACGTCGCTTTCCAGAGCGCGGCCTGAACCACGATTTTCTTTATGTCTACACTGCCTCTCGCGACCAGACGCGCGCCTTCAACAAATGAAGTTTCTTCAGGAAATTGCTTGCGATGGGCATCGGTGTAGGTGTCCGCTTCCGTCAGACCGATCCGTGAATCTATGACACGGACGGTGCCAATAGGCGCGCCTGAGGCGTCCTCAGCCAGCAGGATATGGGTGCCGCTTTTGTCATCCCACTCATCCCAGGTATCCTCCGGCGAATCGAAGACATTCTTGTAACCAGTAAAACGCAGATCCCTGACATGTTCACGGTCGGCATCTGAATCGACGACCTTCAGCTCAATCTGCTCGACAAGACGACTAATCTCCATATCGACTAAGATGCTCCTCTGAAGCCAGAACCGAGATTCGATCAATCCGTTTCAATGACCTGCTCCTTGAGGCGTTTGAGTGGTGTCTTTTGTTCAGTCACACGCTCGAAAACGCCCTCATAATCTTCCCACTCCGTTTTGAAGGCCCGATCTAGAAATCTGGTCCCCAAACCGTAATTGCCTGTGTATCGGGAGTGATGCAGCGCGTGATAAGTGGTGCTCGTCATGAATTTCCCCAGCCTTCGCGGATAGGGCCATTTCCGAAACTCAAAATTTGCGTGGCTATATGAATTGATGATCAAGTACCCTGCGAACCATAAGAGCACGCCCGTGGCGTCTATCGGCAAAATGGTCTGGTCGAGAATGACAAGGGGTATGATGATTCCTAGGTCAAAGATTATCTTCTCCCAGAATGAAAAAGAGATGGCTGTAAACGGGCTGCATATCCGACTCTTGTGATGCTCGGCATGAATCCAGTGCAGCGTCTTCGTGTGCATCATTCGATGCGATACGAAATGCCAAACTTCAGCGATCAAGAATGTGACTATTACCGAACTGATCAATGCGACGGAGCCGTCGCCGCCAAAAGCTCCAGCGCTAATCGTGATCAACAACAAGACCGCATGCGTCGGCGTATGGAGCGAATTCTTAAGCTCTCGCCTGACCTGAGCGTTTTCAATCTTCAGATCATAAATTTTGATCTGGCAGAATTTCCACGCCTGACGATCAGAGAACAACCAGATGATCGCCATGACATGTCCAAGCGTTGCCACGCCCAACAAAAGAAGTATGTCGACTGTGCTCAACATGCTCGCGATTTGTACCCCTACAGTCATGACGCGGGCGTCCTTTATCGCGCACCCGACAACTGCAAGGCTATTTTTCATGATCATTCTGTCATCCATCAAATGATGGACGCGCCGCAAAAAATTATCTGAAAATCGGCGGTTTCTCTGGGAGAGAAATTTGAGAATAGAGAAAGAAAGCTCTCCCTTTCGACCGGAAAGTTGAACTTGCACAAAAGCCTTTAGACGAGCCTGAGGTACCGGTTCAGAACAGACACGAGTTCAACACGGCTGGCCGTACCGGTCTTTGCGAACAACCGATTGATCTGCGTCCGAACCGTTGACGGCGAAACTGTTTTTATCGACACATTCTCTTCGGTTGAACTACCCTGGCATAAAAGAAAGGCGACTTCGGCCTCGGCATTGGTCAATCCAAAAACCCGTTCGATCATCCGAACGGCGCCGTAATCCAAACCGTCAATTCCTTTCACAGTGACAATTAGGCTCGCGCCTGAGAGAATATCGAGCCCTTGGACCTTCACCCGTTGTGGCGACAGAATAAGTGGAAGCTTACCGGGACGATCGATGATAACGTCTTCTGGAACGATCGGAGAGATTAGATTCTTGGCCAACTCGTTCAAATAGAGAATTGGTTTTTGAGCTTTCGCTGAGCTTCCAATCAGCTGTCCCTGTTTGATGAATAAACTATCGTCTTGCACCTCTTCGAAAGCACTGTTGTGGGCGATTACCCGACCGGAGTCGCCCATGAGGAAAGCAGGAATACCAAGCTCCCCAATTGAGGCGATGTTTCCTTTAGCAAAATTCAGTTTGTGTTCGGTGAGATAGGCAGCGACGCGCTTGATCGTTGGTGTGAGGGCCGCCATTTTTCTCCGATTTGATGTTGTAAATTCTCCCAAACGCCCACTTCTGAATAAAGCGAGCCCATATCCTGGTCTCTTAGCATCAAGCGAAAAAAATGCGTGGTGCTCGACGTCGTGTGTGGCGCAGAAATCATAATACTCATTCGATTTCTTCATCGACCTCGAAAACACATTGCCATCAAACAACCATTTTGGCGCTTTCCGAGGCTCGGCGACGACGTATTCGACCCACGGATCTCTCAAATATACGCCAGAATTGATGTAATCGGGGACCCTCTCTTCCGAATAATTGCTGAGCAAAAAAAGTGGTTCTGGTCGCGTGACATCCACCAGATGACATTGAACCAGTCCAAGTGCATCACACAGAGCATTGAAGTGACATCCGATATTCTCCGGATCAAATACGCAGGCGTCCAGTGCGGCATTGGCTTCAATCAAATTCACGGCGAATGTTCCCCCTGCCGTAATAAATCGCTTTGATTTATCCTGTGTCAACGCGCGAAACCGATTTCTGGCTCTTATCTCCAACGATACATCAATACGAAGCAACACTATTTGCGGTCAAAATCCTCCCCGAATCTAGCTGGTTTAATGCTGGCAACGAACTGGCAACGAAGTTTCGGGCTTATAGGCTCCAATATCCTCCGATAGTTGCCACTAGACTCTCCAAATATCGTGTAAACTCAGATACTTAGATTTTGGAATAACCTTGCCAAGGTTGGGGTCGTGAGTTCGAATCTCATCGCCCGCTCCAAAAAATCTAGCAAATTCAGTTGAATGCAGCGCCATAACCGGCGTCGAGAATTTGTGAGTAACTTTGGGATAACTTTACTCCATGATCCAAGGCAGTTCATGAACAATATGATTTCAGCCGGCAACCATTACATCAGAAATTCCAATGCGAGTCTGAGAAATCGATTTTATGCGTTCGTCCAGCTTTCCACAGATAGCAAAAAGCCGCTCTACAAACTCAATAATACAACGTTGCTCTTCCAAGGGCGGTAAGGGAACCCAAATCTGACTGATTTTCCCGACGCTCAAATTGTAAAGACCGGATGAAGTAACGGCGAGTTCGGCCATTTCAGCCATCCCTTCAGGCGAGTTTAAATAAAGCAGGACCCACTCCGTGACATCTCTCTCAAGAGGCCTACACCGGATCAGGTGGTTTTGATGAACGCAGTCTTTTATCTGGTCTTCCCATTTCGCACATCGACCGATTTCGCTCAGACTACCGTTTCCTTCGACAACCAGAATATCGCCTGCGACCAAACGAAATTTTTCGAGTTCACCCTCTATCAATTCGAACTTCTTTACCTCGTTTAACCTGATTTCATTTCGATAAACACTTCCAACACCAAGATACGGGTACGCATTATCTCTTGGGGTTCTAGATGGTTGTTTCTGAATACCGCCGGAAACCACGAAGCCGTCTTTCATTTGCATCATTCGCCAAGCCGCGGCCGCAGTCGTTGATCTATTACTCACGCCGGCTGGCGCGAAACAGCCCTCAGGTGAGCTTATGCAGTTTGGTGTCTCGCTTCCCTGGGTTTGATCGTAAGACGCCCGCTTTGGGTCATAAGCGGACATCATATGGATTAGAATTCTGTAGTGCGATGCTCACTTCTCGCTAAGATGCGTGCTGGGAGGTCCATAACAGCATGCTCGAAAACACTTACTACATTGGCCAGACGGTCGCCGTCGGCGCAATCTTGATCTCATTAGTCGCCATCTGGATGCAGATGAAGCAGGCGGCGCGCATGGAGAAAGCCGCCGCACAGAGGGAAGTTCTCGATCGCGTATCGGACTGGACTAACAGCCTAGATCCAGCGCAGACTGACCAGTTCTTGATGAGTCTATCAGATTTAGACTCGGTGTCTTTTAAAGCGGCCGTGCTAACCGAGAACCACCTGTATCGATGGGCCTTCGTCACAGAGTCGGCGCTGAACATGCACAAGGAAGGCTACTTTAGTGATGGCACGTGGGCGGGAATAGAAGGCGTGATGCTGGGTCTGTTGCGCACGCCAGGTGGTGCGCGCTGGTGGCAATCAGCACAAGACGTGCTCGGCTTTGAAGTCGTCGATTTTCTCAACGACCGGCTTAAAAATGTTGATCCAGAATCGCCGACCTACTTAGACTTTTCACCGCGCTGGCGGACCCGACTTGCCGAGCTGAACAGCGACACTTAGCCTGCCAGCTAAGATCATGTCCGCTTTGGGTCAGAAACAGACATTGGATTTTCCAGAGCTGGATTGGTTCGATTGCTTAAAGTACCGCCTGTACTATCTGGAACTTCATCCAGAGCTCATTATTGGGATGCACCATTCTACTTGCTGTTTCCCAAGCCAGATTGATTTCCCCATTGGCGGCTAACGCTTGAGCTAGCTCTCTATCTATATCGTCCAACACATAAGTTGCCGTTCGTGGAACTGACCTCCGCTCCACTACGATCTTGTCCATTAGAGATTGATCACCGAATGCAATAGCACCTGCCGCGTACGCGCGAGCGCGCGATAGTTGTGCATTATTCATTCGGGCAAGAGGTACCAAGGTCCTGTCATAGGACGGCCGATCGTTTAGCGCCGCATGCGTTTGCGCGCATAGACCGAGCATTTTATCCGCCAGATCATATCCGCGGGACGTGTTTGTATTGTACCGACCATCTATAAGCCCATCGCAGAGTTGCTTAGTCTCATTTTTATCCGCCAGTCCGCGCGCCGCGTGCACTTGCATGTATAAATTGACCAGGTCATCTCCCCACCCAGTTGTATACTCGGTTAGAGGTGTTTGAAACCGGTCGGCAAAGTTCCTCACGATCCCGTACGCTAATTCTGGAACGGACCCAATCTCATCCTCAGACTCGCTGACCGACCGCGCCTTGAAGCGCTGAAGCCATTCGTAAGCTGCGTCTTGATCTCCTGCGCGAATACGATTTGCAGCAAAGTGGAGATAGACTTGTAGATCGAGCGACGAAATCCTCTTGTCTACCGAGGCGTGAACGCCATCCTCTCCGATTTGGTCGTAGACCTTTTTTGCGTCTTCATAGCCATCGGTCAAAAGCATGTGCGGAGCAACTGACGAGAAGAACAGTCTCGGAAACTCTAAAGACCCACGGTCCAACCCGGATTGGATCGTGGCTTCGAACCCCGTTTTAAACGGCGCGCATTCTTCTCCAGCGCGCGCAACATAGCATCGCAGTGCCTTGTAGTCCCAGAAACGAAAAGCATTTCTCGCTTGTTGGGTTGGGCTAAGCGGAGGAACGAGTTCTGGCTTTTCGCCATTTTGCGATACCAATGTCATCCAGCCAACCAGGCCGAAACCGGTATCGGTGATTTCATTCGGTTGGAACGCGAAGTCCGCATTATAGATTGTTGCCCCATCAGAGACTAAATCACTAATCTGTTTGGCCCCGTAGTTTGAAAAGCACTCGCGCGAAAAATCGGGGCACGGAAACGGCTCGGCTTGCACCAGAAGCTGCGGCTCTTCACCGCTCAATATGTTGTATAGGTCTTGGGCACCCTCGAGAAACCGTAGTCGGACATGCGCTTGTATTGCATCTGAGAGTCGCGTGACATCCCTGCTATTACACCCACCGTTTAACAGCTTTCTCGTGTGGGACCGAATGTCGACACTAAGGACACCGGTTATTGCCGTGGGCGCGAAAAGCTTCGCGATCCCTAACGTCTGTTCAGTTCCAGTCGTCGTATTGTCTCGCGTTAGTTCGGCGTAATTCGCGTAGTTGCGGAGTGTATCCTCCGTCCAAGTGAAAAAGATACTGATTTGTGCGTTCGCCAAGCCTAATGCTTCAATGCTCGACAGAAACTCCCCGCATGCGAACGAAATTTCTGCGTGGGCGCTGATCGCGTATAGATCCAGCATTTCTTGATTAGGGTTACCTCCCGTTACAGTTCTGAACAGACTGGCGTTCGCCTGTTTCTTCAAAGCTTCTGATCCGAAGACCTGCGCATCGGATAACTGCCCGTTACCAATTGCGAGCCAAAAGGTCAGTAAAAGAGAGAATATACGGAGTTTGATGCTCATAACTTCATCCAGTTAGGTCGGCGCGAAGGGTAGAAGGCTTTTCTGAAACTACGATCAGTTGGAGTTCAACCAAATCTCGGGAGCACGTCGTAAAACTTCATCTGTCACAGACTTGCCGACGCATTTCACTGGCACGCGGATTTGTTGCCCAACGAGATTTTTGATCTCCATCTCACCCGAGCATTCATTCGCCCGGCCGCCAAAACGTGGGGCGTCAACTTCTGTGACATCAAGACCTATGTATTGACCGTTGAACGATCCTGGCACGACTCGCGCCGAATACCCTTTATCCAATCGTCCGCCCCATTTCATGAGCGTGAATTGATTGCTCAGACATGTGGCTGGAACCTTGATGGTCATGCCGCTTTTTAGCTCAGACAGGCTCGAAAAGGCGTTGCATACATCTGGCTCGCCGAGTTCCGGCAAATCGCTGTCGAGGTCGCGGTCCGGGCGTGCCACCGCATCGATCTCCACAGATAGTTCTTCTGAGCCGATCTTATCAGCTGGTACCCAACCACAGTATCCCAGATCGAGATTTACACCCCAGTTGAACGAACATGCGTAAGCCTGCGCCTGCGCTGATCCAACCCCAAAAAGTGTTATGCCTATAGTCACAATAAAACTGCGCATGTCGTCCCCACGATTTACGTCTCACTAGCGCAACAGATCTTCCTCAGCGCTTCAAATGAAATAATTGTGACAACATTCGAAATGAGTTGATTTGTTGTCCTTCGAAGCCAATAGTTTGTTCAGATTCCGGGCGAACAGATACTAGG
>JABSQA010000144.1 GCA_013213825.1 Henriciella sp. | reverse complement strand
CAGGCAGAGCAGGTTGAGTTGGCACCGTGCTCTACGGTCAACCAGGCATTCGTGGTCTACATCGAGTGAGATAGTGCGGATCTAACCAGCCAGGCAGCAGCCGTTGTCGATCAGGCGATTGCGAACATTCGCGATCGTGAAGATTGCTCCACCGGCGGCGTGACGATTGTTGGTCACACCGACACGTCTGGTGCCTCTGCATACAACCAACGTCTGTCAGCACGTCGTGCTGCTGTCGTCTCAGATGCGCTGCAGTCTCGCGGTATTTCTTCTGAAGATATCGACACTGACGGCCGCGGCGAGAATGATCTTGCTAAGGCGACCCGCGACGGCGTTCGCGAGCCACTGAACCGTCGTTCGGAAGTAACGATCATCGTTCAGTAATCCTGACGGTTGTTTAAAATAGAAAGGCCCGGCCGTATGGCCGGGCCTTTTTTATTGATCTCTCGGGTGCGATTTAGAGATCGCCCCATCGGCTAAGCGCCGCGCGGGCAATTGGCTCGCCCCATTCTTGGACAAAGTGTCCCCCATCTTCGATCATCATGGGCTCGGGGCATCCATTTATCGTCGCGCGTAGAGTGCTCATTTGATTTGGTCCGAGCACCGGATCCTGCGCGCCCACCGCCATAAAGCTCTCGCCCGTCCACTCATCGCGCCACCACTTGGCTGCGCGTTTCGAGATCTCAACGCCTTCCATATCGGGGTCAGTCATGACCATGTCAGGGAAACGTCGCACACCGGCTTTAAACGTCACGTCGACAAAAGGTGCGCCATACGCGGCGGCTTCTGCCTCACTGAGGATTGGCGTACCGCGTTTCATCAATCCGGCGACATCCATATCTGGTTGCGTGCGATTATAGGCCCGCCAAGCTTCGAACCCTTCGCCTGGTGATAATCCAACCGCAATTGCCGTGTTCATGACCAGCAATCGGTCGAAGCGCTCTGGCATATCCATCGGTATGGTCAAACCCAGAAGTCCGCCCCAATCCTGGCAAACCAAGGTAATATTCTTCAAATCCAACCGTTCGATCAGTGCCGCCATCATGCTGCGATGAAAGTGATAGGTGTAAACGGCGTCGTCCGTTGGTTTGTCAGACCGTCCAAATCCGAGCCAATCCGGGCAAATCACGCGCGCGCCGCTCTCGACGAAGACCGGGAGCATTTTGCGATACAAATAGGACCAACTGGGTTGACCATGCAGGCATAGGAAAGTGCGGTCGGCGTCTTTCGGGCCCTCGTCCAAATAGTGTACGCGCAAGCCTTCATAGCCCGGAAGGTCATCTACATAATGCGGTGCGAAATTATAGCCTGGCAAATTGTCGAACCGTTGGTCCGGTGTTCTCACGAATTCTACAGTCATGGAGACCTCCCATCTTTTTTGTTTCCCCACTCTAGCCAGGGTGACGCAGAATAGAAAAGAAAATTCGTGACGCATCCGTCAAGTATTTGATTGCTTTGCACAAAAAAAGGGGCCACTTCCGAAAAAGTGACCCGTCGAGGGGGAGTGAGGTAAATAAATCGATTAAGATTTTGCGACAGCGTTACACCGCGCGAGGTCTTCGGCAGAGAGCGCTTCATTCTCGTTTGAGAATTCTGAAACTTTGCCAACTTCCTTGACGACCTTCTTGCACGTGCTCACGCGAACGGTCTTTCGATCAAGTTCTGCTTTGCATGTATCGTCGGCGCACGACCATAATGCCTTAGCGGCTACGATCTTTTCAGCCTTTGGCATTGGGGATTCGAGTTTCGCCGTAAAAGCGGTGCCAGCGAAAGCGGTTCCTGCGAAGGCGAGGGCGGTTGCGGCGGCGGTAAATGTACGGATCATAGGAGGAAACCTTTTCAAATTTGTCGGTAAGTAACCGGGGTCGATGTTTTCATCTGACCCGTTGGAACATATAATTACTGAACAATAAGTCAATCGTTCAGCGCGCACAAAATGTGCTGCGCCTGCGAAATCTGCTGTCAGTTTACGTCAGGAGGCGGCCATGAGCTCCGATGAGATTGACGCTACGAAGCCGATTGCCGACCAAGCTACGCGTTTTATCGTGCTCGGAACAGCAAATGGAGCCACTCATGGATTTTGATATCCCGCAGGAAATTGCCGATTATCTGACCGTTCTCGATGATTTTATCGAAGCGGAGATTCTTCCGCTCCAGGAGCAAGACGACAATATCCGGTTTTTTGATCATCGCCGCGAATGGGCGCGCACGGATTTCGAGAATGGCGGATTGCCTCGCCCGGAATGGGAAGAGCTGTTGCGCGAAGCCAAAAGGCGCGCCGACAAAGCGGGGCATTTCCGCTTTGCACTGCCCGCGGAGTATGGCGGACAAGATGGCTCAAACCTGGCTATGGCGATTATTCGCGAGCATTTGGCCCGTAAGGGATTGGGCTTACACAATGATTTGCAGAATGAGCACTCGATTGTCGCCAATTACCCGCAAATCCTGATGTTGCGCGACTTCGCTCGTCCGGAGCAAAAACACCTTATCCAGGACGCATTAGACGGCAAATTCATCGCGACGTTTGGCTTGACCGAGCCGGAGCATGGCTCGGACGCGACTCATATGGATACCGAGGCCAAACGTGAAACACGTGATGGTGTTGAGGGTTGGCTGATCAATGGTGAAAAAATGTGGACGACAGGCATGCACGTCGCCACGCACATCATGTGTTTTGCGCGCACCAGCGGCAATGATGGCGACGCCCGCGGAATCAGCTGCCTCTTAGTGCCCGCCGATGATCCAGGTGTGAAGATTGAAGAGTATCTTTGGACCTTCAATATGCCCACGGACCATCCGCGCGTCTCATTAACCAATGTTTGGGTGCCCGAGAGTGCATTATTCGGGCCAGCTGAAGGCGGATTGGCGCTGGCACAGCATTTTGTCCACGAGAACCGGATTCGCCAAGCCGCGAGCTCCGTCGGCGCGGCGCTGTTCTGTATCGACGAAAGCGTCGACTATGCGCAGGCACGCAAGCCATTTGGAAAGCCTTTGGCGGTCAATCAAGCCATTCAGTTTCCATTGGTGGAATTGGCAACAGAAGCGGAGATGCTGCGTCTCCTAATCTTCAAGACGGCATGGGAAATGGACCAGATGAGCAAGCCGGAAGTGGCGGAGCGATTGTCGGACAAAGTATCGATGTGCAATTACCGCGCGAACCGCTTGTGCTGCAATGCCGCGGATCGGGCGATGCAAGTGCATGGCGGCATCGGTTATTCTCGCCACAAACCGTTCGAGCATATCTATCGTCACCATCGTCGGTATCGCATCACCGAGGGCAGTGAAGAGATCCAAATGCGCAAGGTGGCGGGTCATCTGTTTGGCTTCATGGGGAAGAACCGCAACCGTAAATAGCGGGGACCAAATTTCGATGAGCGGACACGATGGTTCGTTAAACCCCGCAGACTAGGCTCATTCCCAACGTACTAGGGGCGCAGTGCGACTTCAAAAGAAGCGCATGAGGGAGCCTGTACGTGACCACCCCAGTTTTTCGCCATTGGGCGAAGAGCGAGCGGGGACAAACCGCCATCCTTTTCTCGCTCATCCTATTGCCTTTTTTAGCCCTGATCGGGCTTTCCATCGATGCGACACGCCAAATCGCGATGAAAGCGCATGCCCAGGTCGCGGTGGATAGTGCCGCATTGGCGGCGGCGCGTGTCTATAAAGACAGTTTTGTCCATACAGAGGTCCGCTCCGCAGCGACGGAGACATTCAGCGCAAATATCGAGACGGGTTTCGCTGATGCCACCTGCACTCTAGAATCGACCCAGATTGACGACGCGACCTTGACGATCACAATTGATGCCAAATGTAGCCTTCCCACGTTGTTTGGTATCGACCTCGTTGGCAAAAGTGAAGCCGAGGTCTTGGGGACGTCTACCGCAACGGCGGTGCATCGAGTCGCTGATGTCGCGCTGATGTTTGACCTATCTGGATCGATGAATGCGGCAGAGCTGGCAGACCTAAAAGCTGCTGGTAAGCGTGCAGCGGAGATCATTATTGGCAGTCAATCGGGCGTAACCGGACGGGTCTCTGTGATTGGCTTTGCAGGCGGACTAAATGCCGGGGATTTCGGCAATTTGGCGGCCGGACGGGCCTCGCTCGATGATCCTGAATTGGATGGAAGTGACCGGGTTTGCGTGACCGAAAGAATGGGCACAAATGCATTCACAGATGCTGACCCAACAACGGATCCCGTGGGTGCACCGACAACGATATTCCAAACCATTGCATCGCCAGAAGTCGACCGGCCATCCGCGCCATTTTGCCCTTATTCCTCAATTCATCCGCTTGATGAAGATCTCAACGCTGTGAAAGCGCAGATTGACGCATTAGAGCGGCATTCTTCAGGTTTTGGGTGGGGGACGGCGGGGCACCTCGGCATAGCCTGGTCTTGGTACACATTATCTCCAAATTGGAACTCGGTTTGGACTGACACAGCATATGGCGGCGCGGCAAAGTTTGAAGCCGGCCCATATGGCGATCCAAATCAGCCCAAAGTCGCGATACTTATGTCTGACGGCATTTTCACGCATGGGTTTAACCTGGGGTTTCATGATCGAGATCAGCTGATAGAAACGAGCAATGTGACCGATGCGGCCTATGAATTGTGCGAGGGCATGCGGGATGCCGGTATTACCATCTATGCCATTATTTACGGGCCGACAATCGCCTTGAATGCGATGTTTGAGACTTGTGCGGGCGATCCAGATAACGTGTTTTCCGCCACCGACTCTGCTGACCTCGTTAACGTGTATCAGAACCTGGCGTCTCGATATTTGGGGGTTTCACTGACCGATTAGGGCGTGAGCGGCTGCGAAGGTGTTTCATTATGATTGGGGTGGCCAAACTGAGAGGTGTGAACATCAACGCACTGCGCTCGGGATCAAAGCAGAGCAAATTGGGCACGTATCGGGATTCCCATATCCTCTTGGTTGGGAGCATTCTGCCGCTCTTCTGCGTGCTTGATCTTACCGTAGAGTACTCACGCCACGCTCACACCCATCAATTTCTTCAAACCGTCTCTGATGCCGCTATTGCTGAGAGTGCGCGTATCCTCTCACAAGGAGGGTCACGATCGGATGCAGAAGCGTCCACGTATCGTGTCTTCCACGCGATGATACCGCAAGATCGAGGCTATGCGCGGTGCTCCATCCGCTCCATACGGGTTTCGCGCTTGGAACGGTTCGCGGTTTTGGAGACGGCCTGTAGATTGCGTCCTCGTCTTGGCGCCCGCCTGCTTGGAGGCGCGAAAGGGCCTATCTTGGTGTCCACCAAAGCGGTTTTCGCGGAGATGGAAACCGAGGCAGATTCCGGTGAAACATTCCCGCAAATTCGTTTGGTGAAATAGCGAGCGTCGCGTTGGTCTGATCTTAGAAGTTGGCCGATCCACAACGAACTTGAGCGAGCTGACGAATACGCCGCGCATCCCAAAGTGGATATATCGTGAGTTTCGCGTTCACCCAAAAATATTGCAGTAAAACCGATGAACGGTGCAGGCGTCAATAAAATCAATGGGTTCCAGCATAAACGCGCGGATATGTCGAAATTTCACAAAAAAGAAAACAACCTCAATAAGCCTCTCGTAACCAGGGATATTCTACATCTCGTGCTCACGTACTAGGGGCGCAATCCAGCTTAGAAAAGGCTGGCTGAGAGGCGGTACGTGACACATTCAAAAAAGGCGCAGCGCGCGCTTTCCAGCCGTGTATTATTCGCGGATACGCGCGGCGGTATCATTATCATCTTCGCACTGATGCTTATTCCATTATTGGTGATTGTTGCGATGAGTATCGACACCACGCGCATCAATGTGCTCAAGCGTCATGTTCAAACTGCTGTTGACTCTGCTGCATTAGCCGCTGCCCGCGAGTACGAGAACCCGAGCGTCGCGGTCACGGTCCTTCAAGCCGCCGCGAAGGATAGTTTTGACGGGAATATCGCAACACGGCAGGGAGATGTGACATGTGACCCGCTGAGGGTGACGACGAACCATGTGACTGAGCGGGTTACGGTGACAGGCCAATGTAAAGTGCCTGCCTTTATTGGCGTCGGCCTCACCGGGATGGCCTCACACACGGTCTCTGCGACGGCCACAGCAGAAGGTCCGGTTGCGCGGTTAGATTTGGCTATGGTCCTGGATGTTTCCGATTCGATGTTGAATTTTGGTCGGATCGATGCCTTAAAAACATCTGCCAAAAGACTCGTAAGTGCTGTGATAACGCCTCAAACGGGAAGGCGCGTGCGAATTTAGATGGTGCCATATGCATATGGCGTGAATGCTGGCGAGTACGGTAATGACGCTTTAGGGCGCCCCGAAGATGATGATTCGGACCTTGATGGTGAAGATACAGTCTGTGTTGCCGAGCGCATTGGCGTGCATGCGCAAACAGACGCAGCGCCTGGCCCGGGACAATACTCGGAGGAGCTCTACAATCCCCTTTATCCGACCTCGCCATGCATTAGTGAGCTAAACATCGTCTTACATTTAACGCATTTGAAGACGACGCTTGACGATGCGATCGACACTTTGGATCCGAGTTTAACCACCCCGTCCGGTGGCTATTCGGTATCAGCTACCAATGGTCATATCGGTGTCGCTTGGGGATGGTATTCGCTCTCTCCAAAATGGCGTGGTGTTTGGCCCGGGGCTTCCTCGCCATTGCCCATGAATTCGGTTCGCGATCGCAAGGTCATGGTGTTTATGTCCGATGGAGTTATGAATGCTCCGATTCTTAGAGACCATACCTTGGGGGACGCCGCAGAGCAAACCGAAGCAATTTGCGATAAAGCTAAAAGGGCGGGTGTCGAGATTTTCACAATTGGCTTTGAACTCAGCAGCATAACGCCTACCTCGGACAGGGAATCTGCGGAAGATACTATGGAATACTGCGCAACGAGCATAGATCACTTCTTCTTGGCGGAGGACGCAACCGAATTGCAGCAGGCTTTTGACGATATCGGCGCGCTCTTATTCCTGGGAACGGCCATCACAAATTAGGCAAATTCTCGATCATTCCCCCGCAGCGTTTGTCCAAACCACCCCTCAAACGCGGGCTCCCCAGAGGAGGGAGGGGAGACCAAGTACCTCGATGTTTGCGCCTTGGGGCC
>JABSQA010000143.1 GCA_013213825.1 Henriciella sp. | reverse complement strand
GACCGGCCGCGTAAAGAAAGGCGATGTGCGTCGTGCTGTCTTCGTTCGTGTCGCCAAGGACATTACCCGCCCAGACGGGTCAACCATCCGGTTAGACCCCAAGGCGGCTGTCCTGATCAACAATAACAATGCGCCGATCGGCACTCGGCTCTTTGGCCCTGTTCCTCGCGAACTGCGCGCTAAGAACCACATGAAGATCGTCTCGCTGGCGCCGGAGGTGCTGTAGCCATGGCTGCGAAAGTGAAAAAGGGTGACCGCGTAATCGTTCTCACTGGCCGCAACAAAGGCGCAGAGGGCGAAGTGCTGAAAGTCATTCCAGCAGAGAACCGTGTGGTGGTGCGTGGCGTGAACGTTGTGCAGCGTCACACCAAGCCAAGCCAAGCTAATCCGCAAGGCGGCATCAACTCATTCGAAGCGCCAATCCATGCTTCAAATGTTGCGATGATCGATCCGCGTGATGGCAAGCCGACACGGGTTGGGTTCAAAACGGATGAGCACGGTCGCAAGACCCGCTTTGCCAAACGTTCAGGGGAGTCGCTCGATGTCTAAAGACTACACGCCGCGCCTCAAGAAGAAGTATGACGAGCAAATTCGTGCCAAGCTGAAGGAAGAATTCAGCTACACGAATGACATGCAGATCCCAAAGATCGACAAAGTCGTGATCAATATGGGTGTTGGCGAAGCTGTTGCTGACTCCAAAAAGATCAAAACGGCTTTGGCTGAGATGGAAAAGATTGCAGGTCAAAAGCCCGTCGCAACCAAAGCACGTAAGTCGATCGCTGGCTTTAAGCTGCGCGAAGACATGCTGATCGGTTGTAAAGTCACGCTGCGCCGGGATCGTATGTACGAATTCCTGGACCGTCTAACCAATATTGCTCTGCCACGTGTGAAGGACTTCCGTGGTCTGAACGGTAAGAGCTTTGATGGACGCGGCAACTTCGCCATGGGTCTGAAGGAACAACTCGTGTTCCCAGAGATCAATTATGACGATGTCGACGATATTCGCGGTATGGACATTATTGTTTGTACCACCGCCAACACGAACGAAGAAGCCAAAAGCCTGCTCGCGCAGTGCGGCTTCCCGTTCCGGAACTAGCACTGAAGGAAGACTGTTATGGCTAAAAAGAGTGCTGTTGAACGGAATGATAAGCGCAAGCGCCTGGTCGAGAAATATGCGGCCAAGCGTGAAGAGCTTAAAGCGATCGCGATGAATGAAGATCTGCCTTTGGAAGAGCGTTTTAAAGCGCGTCTGAAACTGGCTGAGCTTCCTCGCAACTCTGCGCCAAACCGAGTGCGCAACCGTTGTGAAGTGTCCGGTCGTCCGCGCGGTTATTACCGCAAACTGAAAATGTCTCGGATCGCGCTGCGTGAGCTTGGCTCACTCGGTAAGATCCCAGGCCTCGTCAAGTCTAGCTGGTAAGGAGGGATATTATGGCGATTTCTGATCCCCTCGGTGATATGCTGACCCGTATCCGTAATGCGCAAATGCGCGGCATGGACAAGGTCGTGACACCTGCTTCCAAGCTTCGTGCCCGTGTGCTCGAAGTGCTGCAAGGCGAGGGTTACATTCGTGGATATGCTGAGATCGAAAAAGACGGTCACAAGCATATCGAGATTGAGTTGAAATATTTCGACGGTACGCCGGTGATCTCTGAGATCCGTCGTGTGTCGAAGCCAGGCCGGCGTGTCTACTCTTCTAAGAGCGACATTCCTCTGGTTCGCAACGGGCTTGGGATTTCGATCCTGTCGACCTCTAAGGGCGTGATGTCAGACAACACTGCGCGCAATGAGAATGTCGGCGGCGAGATTCTTTGCCGCGTCTTCTAAGGGGAAACTGATATGTCTCGTATTGGCAAACTCCCGATTTCTGTCCCGTCTGGTACGACGGTCACGATTGAAGGCCAGCTTTTGAAAGCTAAAGGCCCGAAAGGCGAACTCTCTTTGGAGATGCCTGAAGTGATCTCGGCTGAGCTGGAAGGCGAAGAGCTGCGCATCAACCCGCGGGAAGATCTGGTCAATGCTGCGAACGAAAAGATTCGCATCAATGATGAGAAAGGTCGTAAGAAAATGACCTTCGCGCAGGCGCTTGATGCTTCGGCCCGTACGCTTTGGGGCACGACGCGTTCGAACGCTGCAAACATGGTCCAGGGTGCGGCTGAAGGCTTCACCAAGAGATTGGAACTGGTTGGCGTTGGTTACCGTGCTCAAATGCAAGGGTCTGACTTGAAATTGGCGCTCGGCTTCAGCCATGACGTCATTTACAAGGCGCCTGAAGGCATCTCGATCAAGTGCGCGAAACCAACTGAGATCGAAATCACCGGTGCTAATAAGCAAGTGGTGGGACAGGTCGCAGCTGAGATCCGCAACTATCGCCGCCCAGAGCCTTATAAAGGCAAGGGTGTCCGTTATGAGGGCGAATATGTCCGCCGCAAGGAAGGCAAGAAGAAATAATCATGTTGTCGTCTCGCGAAAAATTCCTGCGCCGTCAGCAACGCAGCCGCGCCAAACTCCGCAAAGTTGCGGAAGGCAAAGCCCGTTTGTCTGTCTCGCGCTCTGGTAAGAATATCTCTGCTCAAATCATTGATGATGAGCAGGGCATCACGCTGGCAGCTGCCTCCACTCTGGAAGCAGATGTTCGCAAAGGTCTGAAATCGACCAGCACCATTGAAGCGGCGGCGAAAGTCGGCGCAGCTGTGGCTGAGCGTGCGAAGAAAGCCGGTGTTGAAGACGTTGTCTTCGACCGCGGCGGTTATGTGTTCCATGGCCGGGTGAAAGCCCTGGCAGACGCCGCCCGTGAGGGCGGTCTGAAGTTCTAGGAGGCCCACCATGGCAGAAGAAAGAGGTCGAGGCCGCGGACGCCGTAGAGATCGTGACGAAGAGCAGCAAAGCGAATTCGTCGACAAGCTCGTCGGTATCAACCGCGTCGCAAAGACCGTAAAAGGCGGTAAAAATTTCGGTTTTGCCGCACTCGTCGTTGTCGGTGACCAAAAAGGTCGCGCAGGGTTCGGTAAGGGTAAAGCCCGCGAAGTGCCTGAAGCGATCCGTAAAGCCACCGAAGAAGCTAAGCGCAACATGGTTCGCGTGCCGCTTCGCGAAGGACGCACTCTGCATCATGACGGTCGTGGCCGTTGGGGCGCAGGTAAAGTTGTCCTGCGCGCTGCCCCTCCCGGGACAGGCGTGATCGCAGGTGGTCCAATGCGTGCCGTTATGGAAGTTCTGGGCATCCAGGACGTTGTTGGTAAGTCAATCGGCTCGTCCAACCCATACAACATGGTGCGTGCAACATTTAACGCGCTGGTCAATCAAGCCAGCCCGCGCTCTGTCGCGTCTAAGCGTGGCCTGAAAGTTCAGGACATTGTTGGTCGCCGCACAGACGGTGCGTCTGAAGCCGGTATGGCTGAAGCGGCTGAGGCGTAAGAGAGAAGGATCTGACCAATGGCAAAAGCAAAAGCCACTGTCACTGTGCGCCAGACCGGTAGCCCGATCCGTCGCGCACCAGATCAGCGTCAGACGCTGGTCGGCCTTGGTCTGAATAAGATCGGTCGCACCCGGACGCTGGAAGATACACCTGCCGTTCGCGGCATGATCAACAAGGTCTCGCACCTTGTCGAAGTCGTCGAGGGATAAGACATGAAACTCAACGAACTCTCTCCTGCAGCGGGGTCAACCAAGAACCGTCATCGTGTCGGTCGTGGCGTTGGCTCAGGCAAAGGCAAGACCGGTGGCCGCGGGGTCAAAGGTCAGAAGTCACGTTCTGGTGTTGCCATCAATGGCTTCGAGGGCGGTCAGATGCCGATCTATATGCGTCTGCCAAAGCGCGGCTTCACAGCCCGCAACTCGAAGAACCATGCTTGGTTGAACTTGGGCATTCTGTCTAAGGCGATCGAAGCGGGCAAGCTCGACACCAAAAAAGAGATTACCGAAGCTGACTTGGTCGCAACCGGCGTTGTCCGTCGTCTCAAAGACGGTGTTCGTTTGCTGGCCAAGGGCGACGCGCCTAAGAAAGTGAAGATCACAGTCACCGGCGCAAGCAAAGCCGCGGTTGAAGCGATTGAAAAGGCGGGTGGAAAGGTCACAATTACCGGACCTGTCCCGACAGAAAAAGCAGAATAATCCTCTAGCTTTTTCCACAAAACGTCTTCACAAATGAGCTTTCGCCGCCAATCTTGGCGGCGAACGCATTTCCGGGAGAAGGAGTCCCCCTTGGCTACTGCTGCTGAACAACTCGCGCGGAATATGAATTTCGGGACCTTTGCCAAAGCAAAGGATTTGCAGAACCGCATCCTGTTCACCTTGTTTGTGCTGTTCCTGTATCGGCTCGGGACCTATATCCCGCTGCCCGGTATTGACCCGGATCAATTTGCGCAACTGTTTGCCAGCCAACAGGGCGGCATGCTCGGCAATATGAATATGTTTGCCGGCGGCGCGATTGAGCGAATGAGTATTTTCGCGCTGAACGTAATGCCGTACATCACCGCGTCGATCATCATTCAGATGATGACCTCGTCGGTGCCATCGCTGGAAAAGCTCAAGAAAGAGGGCGAATCCGGCCGGAAACAGATCAACCAATATACCCGCTATCTGACCCTGGCTTTCGCCATTGTTCAGAGTTTCGGCATTTCTATGGGCCTGTCTGGCGCGGCTTATGATGGCTTGCCACAATGGTTCTTCGTTCTGACTGCTGTGACCACATTCACCGGCGGTACCATGTTCTTGATGTGGATGGGTGAGCAAATCACCGCGCGTGGCGTCGGAAACGGCATCTCGCTGATCATCTTTGCGGGTATTATCGCTGAGATGCCACGGGCCATTTTCAACCTGTTTAGTGGCTCGCGAGAGCAAGGCATCAATGTCGTCTTCGTGCTCGGCGTGGCCGCTTTGGTCATCGCGCTGACCGTGTTCATCGTCTTTATCGAGCGCTCGCAGCGCCGCGTCTTGATCCAATATCCAAAACGCCAACAGGCTGCGAATCAAGCCGCGCAGGGGCAGAGCTCCTTTATGCCGCTGAAATTGAACACATCTGGCGTTATCCCACCCATCTTTGCGATTGCAATCCTGATGCTGCCGCTGACCGCGGTTGGTATTCTCGGTGGCAATACAGCAGTGGCTGCTGACCAGGCGGCCGATGGCGGGTTTGTCGCGTGGATGGCAACAGCCTTCTCACCAGGCAGCTGGACCTACATTATCACATACGGTGTTTTGGTGGCTTTCTTCACCTTCTTCTACACCTCGATCATGTTCAATCCGGAGGAGACGGCGGACAATCTGCGTAAATATGGCGGCTTTGTTCCTGGCATCCGCCCTGGTCGCAACACAGCTGCATACTTTGATTATGTGCTGACGCGTCTGACCACGATTGGTGCGATTTATCTGGTCTTTGTCTGTCTGATGCCGGAAGTGCTCCGACGTTACGTACCGGGAATTCCGTTTTACATTGGTGGGACAAGCTTGCTTATTGTCGTCTCAGTCACAATGGATACAGTGACACAGATACAATCACACTTGATTGCTCATCAGTATGAGGGGCTGATCAAGAAATCGCGGCTGGGAGGCAAGCGTAAGAAATGAACCTGATCCTGTTCGGACCACCGGCGGCCGGTAAAGGCACGCAGGCAAAGAAGCTCGTCGCAGAACGCGGCTATATTCAACTCTCAACGGGCGACATGCTGCGCGCGGCTGTGGCATCAGGGTCTGAGCTCGGAAACAAGGTTAAATCGATTCTCGAATCGGGCGCGCTGGTGTCCGACGAGATCGTGATCGCTCTGATTGACGATCAGCTCAATCAAAATGAAGGCGCAGCGGGGTTCATTTATGATGGCTTCCCACGCACCGTCGGACAGGCAGAAGCCTTGGACGAATTGCTCAAGAGCCGCGGCACGCAAGTAGATTGCGTGATCCGTTTGGTTGTTGATGAGCAAGCATTGCTGACACGTGTGACCAAGCGGTTCGAAGAGCAGGGCCGTAAGGATGACAATCCTGCCACCTTCTCTGTACGGCTTGAAAAATACAACGCTGACACTGCGCCATTGGTGCCAATCTATGCTGAGCGCGGAATTCTGCGTGAGGTTGACGGCATGGCCGCAATCGACGAGGTTAGCAGCGGAATCGACGCTGCCTTGAAAGAGGCAGCTTAAGACTGCGTGAACCACTGATTCAGTGGTTGACGTACCAATTGTTGCGTCTATAACGACGCACTTCGTTAAGAGATGAGTCTGCAAGCGTGCAGCGGTGTTTTTGCTGTGCGAACTGCGGCTTTCTTTTTGAACTATTAGGAGACTGGCTTTGGCCCGTATTGCAGGCGTCAATATACCGACGAATAAGCGCGTTCCAATCGCGCTGCGTTACATTCATGGCATTGGCCCAGCCAAAGCCGACGAGATCTGTGAAAAGATCGGCATCACCCCAGAGCGCCGCGTGGCGGACCTGTCTGATGCAGAAGTTATTAAAATTCGTGAGACCATCGATAGCGACTATATGGTAGAAGGTGACCTTCGCCGTGAAGTTTCGATGAACATCAAGCGTCTTATGGACCTTGGGTGTTATCGTGGTCTGCGTCACCGTAAACGCTTACCGGTTCGCGGTCAGCGTACGCACACCAATGCGCGGACCCGTAAAGGTCCTGCGAAGCCGATTGCCGGCAAGAAGAAATAGGATCTTCGAGAGATGGCCCGTCAGACAACCCGCGTAGCCCGCCGCGCCCGGAAGAATATCACTTCCGGCGTTGTGCATGTTAACTCAAGCTTCAACAACACGATGATCACCATCTCAGACGCACAAGGAAATGCCATTTCTTGGTCTTCCGCCGGTGCGATGGGGTTCAAAGGATCTCGTAAGTCAACGCCTTATGCCGCGCAGGTCGCCGCTGAGGATGCTGCGAAGAAAGCCATGGAACATGGTATGCAGACGGTTGAAGTGAATGTCCGCGGACCTGGCTCTGGCCGTGAGAGCGCTCTGCGCGCGCTGCAAGCTGCTGGCCTGACTGTGACCGCGATCCGTGACACCACGCCGATCCCACACAATGGCTGCCGCCCGCCAAAGCGCCGCCGCGTATAGTCCGTATTAGACCCGAATAATAGGAAGGCTGAGCATGACCGAAGCCGAAGACATAATTGTCAACGACCGTAACTGGAAAGCCCTAATCCGGCCTAACCGCCCTATTGTAGACGCTGGCCGCGACGCCACGCGTCTCGCAAAATTGGTGGTCGAGCCGCTTGAGCGTGGCTTCGGCACGACGCTCGGCAATGCGCTGCGTCGCATTTTGCTGTCTTCTCTGCAGGGCGCTGCCATTACCGGCGTTCAGATTGACGGCGTTGTTCACGAGTTTTCTTCGATCCAAGGTGTCCGCGAGGACGTCACCACGATCATTCTCAACTTGAAGCAAGTTGCGGTGGACATGGTGTCTGACGCGCCAAAGCGGATGATCCTAAAGGCATCTGGCAAAGGCGAAGTCAAAGCCGGTCAGATCGAAACACCGGGTGATGTGAAAATCCTCAATCCAGACCACGTCATTTGTACGCTGGATGATGGT
>JABSQA010000142.1 GCA_013213825.1 Henriciella sp. | reverse complement strand
GGTCGGCAAAAAGCACGCAACCACATTGAGACCGCACAACAATAGTGTCAATGGATCTAGAACACAATCCATATCAATCACGCGGCATTACAGTTTCGTGCCATTAGCGCGCGTGATTAAAGCCGGTCCGCCAGCCGCTTTGCGCGGTGCAGAGCGTTCGTCCTCTAGGTCATATTTCTTGTGATTGAGCAGCCAAACGAGACGGTCGGCCAATTTATCGCGCTTATGTTGCGGGGTTTGGAAAGCGACCGCAAAGCCGTCATCCGTGATGCGTGTTACTTCTCCAGAAACACGGCCAAGGTCGTCGAAATAGCAGACGACACGTGAGCCCATCGATGGCACAGCGGCGGACTCAACATGCGCGCCGCCGCATGAAATGTTTTGTGTGAGGAAGGTGTGATCTGAACCTTCGTGTAAAAAGCGACCATTCAGCCTCAAAGACACACGATAGTGCCGACGCCGATCGTGTTTTGCGCGACCATTGAACTGACCGCTTGCGGGTTTCGCGAGTGCTGCACTCATAGCTGCTCCCATTTGTTGCGCCACCCCACGCACGCAAGTCTTAGTTTGAATTGACAATACCCATCACGCGTTCACAAATGGTTGATAAGCACCGGAAACACATCAGTTTCCACGAAAGGTGGAGAAAATTGAGGAAAGCGGCATGGGCCAGAAAAAAGGTTTTGATTACATCATTGTAGGCGCAGGCAGTGCGGGCTGCGTTCTGGCCAATCGATTAAGCGAAGATCCGAATGTTTCCGTATGTCTCATCGAGGCGGGCAAAAAGGACAAATCGCTCTTGATTCGGATGCCGGCGGGTGTGGGCGGCCTGATCAAACAGGAAAATCCGCACAATTGGGGGTTTTGGACGACCCCTCAGACACATATGGACAATCGCAAGTTATATTGGCCCCGTGGACGGGGCTGGGGCGGCTCGTCATCCATTAATGGCATGATCTATATTCGCGGCCATGCTCGCGATTATGATCAATGGCGGCAAACGGGGCTGACCGGTTGGGGCTTCGCGGATGTATTGCCCTATTTCCGAAAGTCGGAAGGGTATGAAGGCGGCGCCGACGCGTTTCATGGCGGCGACGGCCCGCTATGCGTGAGTGAAAGTCCGCTAGAAGACAGTCTTTACGACATGTTCGTGCGCGCCGGTGTTGATGCAGGGTATAAGGAAACCAAGGATTTTAATGGGGCTCAGCAGGAAGGTTTTGGCCCCTATCAACGCACCATTCATGATGGCGAACGCTGGAGCGCCTCTTTTGCGTATCTGCGTCCGATTGAGAATGAGCGACCCAATCTGACTATTATGTCGACGGCTTTGGTCTCGCGCGTGGTGTTTCACGGCGGCAAAGTCCATGGCGTCGAAGTGGTCGCTAAGAAGGGCGCACAGCCCGAGCTGATCCACGCCACCCAAGAAGTCATTCTTTGCGCGGGCGCCGTACAGTCCCCTCAAATCTTGCAATTGTCCGGAATTGGCCCGGCCGAGCACTTACGCCAACACGGGGTGACGTGCGTCTATGATAGCCCAAATGTCGGCGCCAATTTGCAAGATCATTTGGACGTCACAGTGATCCATGAAATGACCCAGAAAGCGTCAGCCTATTCGAAACAGGCTGGTCTCAAAAAGCTGGCGGTCGGGATCAAATATTTGATGTCTAAATCCGGCCCAGGCGCGGACAATTTCTTACAGGCAGGGGCCTTTTTGAAAACCCGAGAAGGGCTCGATCGCCCTGCCATCCAGTTGCATTTGGTCAATGCGATGATGCGGGACCATGGCAATTACGATTACAAAAAGGATGGGTTTACGATCCATTCGTGCCAATTGCGCCCAGAAAGCCGCGGCACGGTTATGATTGGCAGTGATGATCCATTCGAGCACCCAGCCATTGATCCGAATTATCTCGCCACTGAAGGGGATCGCTTCACTATGCGTGAGTCGGTCAAGATGATGCGCGAAATCGCCGGACAAAATGCCTTATCGCCTCTGCGCGGTCCGGAAGCTCTTCCAGGGGCGGATGTTCAGACCGATGATGAAATTGACGCCTTTATCCGCACTTTTGGCGAGACGATTTATCACCCGGTCGGCACGGTGGCGATGGGCGCGCAAGACGATGCCCCCGTAAACGGCGAACTCCAGGTGCGCGGCGTTGAAGGATTGCGGGTGGTTGATGCTTCGGTGATGCCAACCCTAATTGGTGGCAACACCAATGCCCCAACCATCATGATCGCCGAGAAAGCGTCCGATATGATCCGTGGGATCGCTGCGATGCCGCCTGAAGATGTTGAAATCGCCGCTTAATTGTCGCGTTTCCAAATCAGTTTGGCATGTGTATCCGCATCGCCGGTTAAGCCCATCCAGGCCAATTGACCGCTGGTGGCGTTGACGATGACACACCGTCCGCGTTCAGCGAGAAGGGTGGCGAATTGTGCCCTAAGCTCAACGATAGAAATCTCGGTATGAAGGATGAAGCAGCCCGGCATCAATTCAGAGAAGCGACCGACTTCGTTGAGCAAAGAGATAGCTGCGCGCCGACCATCAGCATTGGTTTGGATCGAGACCAAATAATTCGCCAATTCCGGCTCAGGGGTTTCGATGGGCTGCTGCGGCCTGGCTTGAAACAAAGCCATCAATTCCGGATGCGACTGCGCTGGCAAAAACGCGCCGCCATCATCCTGTGCCACTTGTGAGGCTTCCAGCAAACGACCTTCTTCGCGAAAGCTGCGCATTTGGCCCATCGTATAGGGTCCGTAGACAACGCCATCGACCATGACGCGCCAAACAGGCGGGTCAATCGATGATAGATCGAGTGCATTCTTTTCTGGCATCTCGCCACGTCATCCTTGATTCGGAGCAACCAGACCATAGCCTAACGCGAAATCTAATATTTCGGGAGCGCCCTATGATTGAAAGTGAATTTGTGAACACGCGTGTGGATGGGAAAATTCTCATCGTTGAGATCAATCGTCCGGAAAAGATGAATGCGCTCCACCCGCCCGCCAATCGGGATTTGGGGGCTGTGTTCGACAAGTTTGCCGAGGATAAAGATCTTTGGGTCGCCATCATCACCGGCGCGGGTGACCGGGCATTTAGCGCAGGCAATGATCTGCGCTACCAAGCCGAAGGTGGTGAAATGTTTCCAGTTCCGGCCGGGTTTGGCGGCCTAACCAATCGCTATGACTTGTTCAAACCCGTCATCGCGGCGGTCAATGGCGTCGCCATGGGCGGTGGGTTTGAGATCGCATTAGCATGCGATTTGATCATCGCGTCGGACAATGCGCGGTTTGCCTTGCCTGAGCCGCGCGTGGGCTTGGCCGCTCTAGCGGGTGGTCTGCACCGATTGCCCCGCCAAATTGGTTTGAAACAGGCCATGGGCATGATGCTGACGGGCCGTCACGTTATGGCGGATGAAGGCAAAGAGCTTGGTTTCGTCAATGAAGTGGTGCCGCAAGCCGATTTGATGGACGCGGCGATGCGGTGGGCCGGTCTGATCACAGAATGCTCCCCCGCGTCCGTGCGCACCACCAAAGAAGTGGCGATGAAAGGGCTTGATACGGCGAATTACCAAGACGCCTTTTCGCAGAAATATGAAGCGGTTTCGCGTCTGTTCAAAGGGCCCGATTTTATTGAAGGTCCGCGCGCTTTTGCTGAGAAGCGAAAGCCGAATTGGAGCGGCGAGTGAAGAATTAGGGTTTTACGCTCTTTCGTCATCCCGATATGATCGATGCGATCAGATAATATAGGGGTGAGTCAAATGTGGATTTTCTTCCGGTCGCTCTCAAATGCGTCCGCCAAAATTATCGCGACATTTTTCATGGTCTTAGTATTGATCATGCTGGGCGTCATGTTCGTTCCGAGCGCATTCAATGGCGTCAATGATTTCGCGAATTATTTGGCAAATTTGAGTTGGGTACGTAATCCAGACATTGGCGAGCAAGGCGTTGCCGTGACCCGAGTTTTCATCAATGAATCTTCAATTTTCGGTATTGTGATGACGCTATTGGCGCGGATCGTGGTCGAATTGATTTGGTGGGGCACAGGCAGTTTGTGGCGATTGGCCAACCCGTCTGAAGAAGATCCATACAAATAAGGATTTGACCTCTACCGAAATCGACTGTGGAAAGTCGTGTCGGGCTGGTTTGCACATCCGTCGCTAATCGCTATGTGCTGAGGCCAATATTTTAGGAGTGAGCCATGGGCCGCGAAGAAGTCTTACGCCTGGAGGCGTATCTAAAAGAGAAACTCAATCCGGGACTGCGTTTGATCGCCCGAAAAGAGACTGACGATTCTGTCGAAGTCTATCTCGGCGCCGAATTTTTGGCCGTCGTCTATAAGGATGTGGATGATGGCGAAACCAGCTACGCGTTGAACATGACCGTCCTGTCGGAAGACATTGGCGCTGCATAAAGCAACGCCTAGACCTGAGAGATGTATTCCGGCTTGACGGCGTCCGTCAGCCAAACCCCATTATCGGCGCAGTAAAATGCGATGCCCGCGTCATGCATCTCCGCGGCGGCGACTTGTAAAATAATCGGCTTCCCATGTCGCCCGCCAACTTTGCGAGCCGTGGCAATGTCTAAGCTGAGATGCACATGTTGCCGCGACATGGGACGGAGCCCTTCTGCCAATATTTGATCTAAGAACCGCGTCGCAGTGCCGTGGAACAAGACGGCTGGCGGTGCTGTGGCGACAGGATCTGACTTGACTTTGACCGAATGTCCTTGGGCCGCGCGAATGCGCTGACCGTCCTCGGAAATCGTGAACCGTTTCTTGTCATTGGTATCGACCACAAGCTGTAATTGCTCGCGGGTCATACCCCACCCTTTATGGCTCAGCCCCGAAAGCAAATCATCGATTGCGACCCAGCCACCATCTGCCAAAACCAATCCCGCCTCTTCAGGCGCGTGCCTGAGAAGATAAGAAAGGCGTTTGGAGTGCTTTTTGGTGTCCATAGGAGCGGTGTCCTATATCGTGCCCATCGCCTCGGCAATCAAATCGGCTTCTGCTTCACGCAAAATCGCTTCCTCGACACTGGCACCATGCACGGGTTCTTTGCCGACTTCGAGCATGACCGGCACAGCGAATGGACTGATCTGGGCAAGGTCTTTGTGGACGATTTTTCCGCGCACACGCATCAGCATGTCGGACAGACGGCGGATATCGAGAAACCCCGTGGCGGCATCATGTCGAGCCGCTTGCAACAAAATATGATCGGGTTCATGCGAGCGCAGAACATCATAGATTAGATCGGTGGAGAAGGTGACTTGTTTGCCCGTCTTTTCACCGCCAGGCATGCGGCGTGCGATCAGGCCTGAAATCTGGGCGCATTGAGCGAAGTGGCGCTTCATCAGTACGGCCTCTTCAAGCCATTCTTCCAAATCATCGCCGAGAAGGTCCGGCGCGAAGAGGGCGTCCAGGTCGACCTCACCCATCGGCTCCATCGCCCACACGGCCATGGCATATTCAGACGCGACAAAGCCCAGCGGTTTAGCCCCCATGCGCTCTAACCGCCGGGTCAGAAGCATCCCTAGCGTTTGATGTGCCAATCGGCCTTCAAACGGATAACAGGTGAGAAAGTGCCGTTGCCCGCGTGGGAAGGTTTCGATCAGCAATTCATCTGCGCCGGGTATAGTCGAGCGTAAATCTTGGATCTCAAACCATTCGCGGACTTGATCGGGCAAAGATGTCCACTGGTCGCGATCATGGATCATAGTCCGCACGCGCCCGGCGAGAAATTGTGTCAGCGGGAACTTGCCGCCATTATAGCTCGGAATGGCGGGGTTGGTATCCGCTGGTGCGCGCATGGTCAGGCAGTCCAAATCCTGCACGCCTAAAAAGCGAAGAATCTCGCCTGCGAAGAGAAAGGTATCTCCAGGCGTCAACGTTGAGATGAAATATTCCTCAATCTCCCCCAATTTTCGACCCGCGCGCAGGGCAGGGCGGCCGGTCACTTGTCCGGCTTTCTCGCGTCCGACCCGGCTGGCCAGCCGAACATTGAGGTGCCGCGCTTCGACAATCGCGCCCACATTCATGCGGTGCTGCTGGCGATCGCGTGCCGTTCGAGCGTGCCAGCTGCCCTGGCGTGTCCGTGTGATCCGTTTAAACCGATCATAGGTCTTAAGCGCATAGCCGCCCGTAGCGACCAAATCGACGACGCGTTCGAATGTCTCCCAATCTAAGCTTCGATAAGGGGCAGCGCGCCGGACTTCGTCATAGATGTCTTCCAAGCCAAAGCCTTCACCACAAGCGCGGCCCATAATGTGTTGCGCCAGGACGTCCAGCGCGCCTTGGCGGATTGGTTCGCCATCAATCTCTCCGGCCTCAACGGCGGCCTCTGCGGCGCGGCATTCAAGGATTTCAAAGCGATTGGTTGGCACCAACATAGCGCGGCTTGCCTCATCCATGCGGTGATTGGCGCGACCAATCCGTTGCACCAGACGCGCAGCGCCTTTCGGGGCGCCCATTTGAATGACGAGGTCGACCTCACCCCAATCAATACCAAGATCCAAAGTCGAGGTGCAGACGACGGCTTTCAGCTTCCCCGCAGCCATCGCGGCCTCGACTTTGCGCCTTTGCTCTTTGGCCAAGGAGCCATGATGCAATGCGATCGCGAGGCCATCTTCATTGGCCGTCCAAAGTTCTTGAAACAGGACTTCCGCTTGCGACCGCGTATTGACGAAGATGAGCGACATGGTCGCCGCTTTGATCTGCTCGTAAACCTCGCCAACGGCGAAGCGTCCGGAATGACCTGACCAGGGAATGCGCTCATCCGAAATCAGGATATCGACATCTGCATGTACCCCGCCTTCGGCTATGATCAGTTGAGGCTGATCATCGCGCACCGCGAGCCAAGATTGTAAAACGGCTGGATCGTGCACCGTCGCCGATAGGCCAATGAACCGGCAGGCGGGAGCCCATTGTGCTAGAGTCGCTAGTCCTAAGCTTAACAGGTCGCCGCGCTTGCTCGGCGCGATGGCATGTATCTCATCAATGATGACGCATTTGAGATCTGCGAAGAACTCTGCCGCGTGCTCCGACGCGATAAAGAGCGCGAGCTGTTCTGGTGTCGTCAGCAATATATCCGGCGGCGTGCGACGTTGTCTTTGGCGTTTATGCGCGGGCGTGTCGCCCGTGCGGGTCTCTATCTTGATGTCGAGCCCCATCTCCTCCACCGGCGTGGTTAAGTTGCGCGCCACATCGACCGCCAAGGCTTTGAGCGGAGAGATATATAGCGTGTGGAGCGCGGGACGATCCGAATTGCGTTGCGTCTTATTCGATAACTCGATCAAACTGGCCAGGAAGCCCGCCAGGGTCTTGCCTCCGCCTGTTGGCGCGATCAGCAAGGCGCTGTCGCCCCGCAATGCGGTCTCGGTCAATGCAAGCTGATGAGATCGAGGGGCCCAATCTCGACCGGCGAACCATTGATCAAATCGCTCCGGCAGGGCGAAAGAGGGCGAGTGCGTATCCGGCATATTCGACTATCTAGCGCATTCTGCGGCTGAGTTGCAGATTTTTCATCTGACATTCAGGTCGATAAAGGTTTGGTGGAGAAAATTGGAGTTTTCATGTCACGTTTCCTTCCGCTCGCCGCCCTTGCGTTCAGCCTAGCTCTGCCAGCATCCGCCGATCCGG
>JABSQA010000141.1 GCA_013213825.1 Henriciella sp. | reverse complement strand
TAGAGATCCAGAAATGCCACTCGACCAGCGACTTGGAGCACAGACCTTTGCGCTTATACAGCCATGGCACGCGGCAATAGAGCGCCCCGAAGCTGATATAGCCCACCCAACCCAGTGCACCGGAGTGAACGTGACCAATGCCCCATTCGGTATAGTGGCTGAGCGAGTTTACAGCGCGCACAGACATGAGCGGGCCTTCAAATGTCGCCATGCCGTAAAAGGCGAGCGAGACGACCATCATGCGAACCACGGGATCGGTGCGCAGCTTGTCCCATGCGCCTGAGAGCGTCATCACCCCATTGATCATACCGCCCCAGCTTGGCATCCACAGCATGATCGAGAAGGTCATCCCGAGCGTCTGCGCCCATTGTGGCAGTGCCGTATAGTGCAAGTGGTGCGGGCCGGCCCAGATATAGATGAATATTAGCGACCAGAAGTGAACGATCGACAAGCGGTAGGAATAGACCGGTCGATTCACCCGCTTCGGAATGAAGTAATACATGATCGCCAAGAAGCCGGTGGTCAGGAAGAAGCCGACCGCATTGTGGCCATACCACCATTGCGTCATCGCATCTTGGACGCCCGCAAAAACCTGGACAGACTTGGAGCCGGTCAAGCTTACCGGGATGGAGAGATTGTTGACGATGTGAAGCATCGCAATCGTTACGATGAAAGACAGGTAGAACCAGTTCGCCACATAGATATGCGGCTCTTTTCGCTTCCATAGGGTGCCGAGGAAAACGAGCAGATAGACCACCCAGACGAGGGTGAGCCAGAGATCGACATACCATTCTGGCTCAGCATATTCTTTGGATTGAGTGATCCCCATCAAATAGCCGGTCGCGGCCAAGACGATGAAGATCTGGTAGCCCCAGAAAACAAACCAGGGCCACATGCCACCCGCGATCCGCGTCCGGCAGGTGCGCTGAACGGCATAGAAACTTGTGGCCAGGAGCACATTGCCGCCAAAAGCAAAAATGACGGCGCTGGTATGCAGCGGTCTAAGCCGACCGAAATTCGTCCAGCCAAGCTCGGGGAAGTAGAACAAGCTTGGCCAAGTCAATTGCAGGGCAATGACAACGCCGACCAAAAGCCCCGCAATGCCCCAAAACATCGCCGCGGCGACGCCGAATTTCACCAACGTGTTTTCATACTCGCTTTCGTCGAACGGATCACGGTCGACCAAACCGCCAGCCCATAAAGCTGTCCCGACCAGAAATGCACCGGCCAAAGCCATGAATGTGAGGGCCTGGATCTCCATCCCTGTATCTTTGGCGAAGCTGCCCATGAGCAGCGCTAGAAAGATAAATACGCCTGTAAGCGCGCCAACAGCTAGAATGCTGGTATTGTTTCCGCGTCGCACGGACCCGACCAATTGCGTCATTGTCGCTCTGCCCTTCATAGTCCCCAAACGGGGCGATTTCAGCTGAGCCGAGCCATAACTTTCACCGCAGAGACGCTGAATAAGGGATTTCCCCTATGTGCGTCGCCGCCGCACTTACTAGAAGAACATCAAGCGAAGTTGGAATGGAGCACATGATGTCGACTCTTATGCAAGCGATGCTCGGCGCGGTGATGCTGGTCATTGGCGGGATCAACACCTGGCTCCATATGGGCACGGTTCCGATCCTGTCTTTGCCAACATGTAACGGGAAAACACTCGACATCGCCGTGGGCGGTTCTAGCTGGTTTGAGCAAGCCCATTGTTGGGGCTGCTATATGTTTGCGGCCGGACTCGGCGTGATCTTATTCGTCGCCTATCGGCGATTTCAAAAGCGGCGCTCTGTCGCTCTTCGAATGGATTGATCGATGCCTGATGCCCATTACAAAGGATGGCTGATGGAAGATAATCCGCATCCTGTCCTTACGGACGCGAATGGGCAATTGGCCGATCGCCGGTCCCTTGAACCACTTATGCGCAGCGTTCTCGCATCGGTCCCCGATGCTATGATCGTGATCAATCAGCATGGCCAAATGCTCGCGTTCAGTGCCGCAGCAGAGCGATTATTTGGTTACAAAGCCAAAGACGTGGCCGGTCAGAATGTCTCTATATTGATGGCTGGTGCGGACGAAGCGCATCACGATCAATATATCTCCAATTACCTCTCAACCGGTGAGAAACAGATCATCGGAATTGGTCGCATCGTCACCGCCAAACTGGCCGACGGCACCACCATCCCCGTTGAGCTTAAAATTGGCGAGGCAGAGATTGACGGCCATCGCCTCTTCACCGGCTACATTCGCGATATGTCGGAGCAACAGGCGAACGCCTTACGGCTGTCGCAGATGCAAGTCGAACTCGCCAATTTCTCACGCCTCAGCGCGGTGGGGACCATGGCTTCAGCAATGGCGCATGAGCTAAACCAACCCTTGACCGCCGTGGCTAATTATCTCGAAGCGGCGCGCGATATGCTCGACAATGCCGATGCCGACACCCTAGCCTATATCCAAGAAGCGCTCGATGCGGCCGCCAACCAATCGATCCGGGCGGGTCAGATCGTTCGTCGTTTGCGCGACTATGTTTCACGCGGCGAGTTGGACATGCGCCCGGTGAACTTGCGGGATGTCGTCGAAGACGCGACCTCGCTCGCGAAAGTCGGCTTTGAGGGTCAGTTAGCCCGTGTGATTGTGCAGGTACCGGAGAATTTTCCAAATGTGTTGGCAGATCGGCTGCAGCTGCGCCAAGTGATCGTCAATCTCGTCCGCAACGCGATTGAAGCGCTGTCTGACACTGCCACCCCGCAAATTTGGATCACCGCAGAGACACGCAATGGCCTCGCGCATATCGTGGTTGAGGACAATGGTCCTGGCATTCCTGGTGCCGACGGCAGTTCACCCTTTGATGCGTTCAACAGCACCAAGCCTGGTGGCATGGGGCTCGGACTCTCGATTTGCCAAACGATTATGGACGCCCATGGCACAAAGATAGAATACGCGGCCTCACCTCGGGGTGGCGCGGCGTTCAAATTTTCCCTTCGACTAGACCAAGGACCTTCTGGGGATGAGTGATCGCACCGTTTTTCTCGTTGATGATGACGAAGCCATTCGCCATTCGGCCAGCTTCATGCTGCGCCATGCTGGCTTTACTGTTAGAACTTTTCCAGACGGCATGACCTTTTTGGACGCGGTCTCTGACACCCATCAAGGCTGCATTTTGTTGGATGTCAGAATGCCCGGAATGGATGGCTTAACGGTGCAAAGCGCCCTCAATCAGCGCGGCATCAACATGCCGGTCATCATCCTGACCGGTCATGGCGATGTGCCCGTCGCGGTCGAAGCGATGAAGGGCGGCGCCATAGAATTCCTCGAAAAACCCTATGAGAAACAAGCTCTGGTCGGCGCCATTGAAAGCGCCTTCAACATTCTTGATAATCAAATGGCTAATGACATTCGCAGCCGTGAGGCGAAAGCGCGCCTGATCGATCTGACACCGCGCGAGCGACAAGTCTTAGAATGCCTGGTCGACGGATTGACCAATAAGGGCATCGCGCAAGCCTTGTCGATTTCGCCGCGTACCGTCGAAATTCACCGTGCTCATATGATGGAGAAACTCAACGCCGATAGCCTTTCAAGCGCGCTTCGATTGGCATTCTTAGCAGGGATTGGCGCAGATTAAGTCGCGGAACACTACTTAGAGACTTTGTCCAAGGCCTGTGGCAATATACAACTATGTCGAGCACAAACTTATCATCTGATCGCGCCAAAGCTGCGCCGGCGTCTAGGTTGATCCTGGTCGAAGACGACGAGAATGTTCGGCGCTCTATGACCATGCTCTTACGCGCGCGCGGGTTTCGCATTGATGCCTTCCGCAATGGCACAGAACTCTTGATGATGAATGGTCAACATGGCGGTGATTGTTTGCTGATCGACTATAAGATGCCGCGCATTGACGGCTTAGAATTGATGCGCCGCACCCGTGAGATCAATGATCGAACGCCCGCCATCATGATTACCGGCTTTTACTCAGATTCTCTGCAAGAACGCGCCTTGCAAGTTGGCTATTCACGCGTCGTGGAAAAGCCATCAACACCCGCAATTCTCGAAGACACCATTCGTCAAATGCTCAGCTGAACCGGCGGCGCGGCAAAAGACAGAAAACCCGTAATTGTACGTTGACCGCGATAAGGGTTGGCCGCTATACGCGGCTTTCTGATTTCGTGCCCAGATGGCGGAATTGGTAGACGCGCTACGTTCAGGTCGTAGTGTCCTTATGGACGTGGAGGTTCGAGTCCTCTTCTGGGCACCAAACCACTCTCCGGAGTGGATTTATGCAAATCACCTTCAATACAAATACATTTGTGACTTTTGAGTCCAACTCTGAGAAACAGAGTGCGGATTTTTATCGATTTTTTCGAATCCCATCGATTGCCGCCGACCTCGTTGTCGTCATGTATTCAATGGCGACCTTTTTCGATTTTGTTCGCTCCCGATAAAAACGCACGAACGCGAATGAAATAAAATCTTCGCGCCAAACGTCATTGCACCGAGACGACCTCGGAGACCATGAATGACGTATAAGACTTCAATTCTGAGATCCTGCCTTCTGGCCTCAGCAACGATGCTGGCGGCCTGCTCAGGAGGCGGTGGTGAGGCGGGGGCGACAGATCCTGTCACTGTTGTTCCCCCATCCCTGCCACCCCCATCACCACCGCCTCCTCCTCCTCCTCCGCCGCCACCTCCAACTGGAACGAGCGGGGCGTGCTCAACGCCGCAGAGCACCTCGCGATTTCTCACACAAGCGACTTTTGGACCGACGTCCGAAACGGTTACACCTCTGGTTGGAACCGATGTCTCTGATTGGTTATTGGCCGAGTTCAGCAAGCCAGGGACATCAAGTTTAGAAGACCTGTCCATCTATGCCGGTCGCATCTCCGGCGAAGCTGCATTCAATTTCATTGTCGGCAATTCGACGACCAACACATTCTGGCGTGACGCGATTCAAGGTGATGCGCAGCTACGCAATCGTATGGCGTTTGCACTCTCACAAATTTTGGTGGCTTCGACCTTTGGTGGTGAGCTGCTTCAAGACCTGCCGCAACCCATGGCTTATTATCAAGATATTCTGAAGCGCAACGCCTTTGGAAACTATCGTGATCTGTTGGAAGAGGTCACGTATTCGCCGGCTATGGGGCATTACCTCACATATCTCGGCAACCAAAAAGCCGACCCGGCAACAGGCCGCATGCCTGATGAAAATTATGCCCGCGAGATCTTACAACTCTTCACCATAGGTTTGGTCGAATTGAACATTGATGGCTCGCCCGTAATGGGTGCCAACGGAGAGCCGGTGGAGCTCTATACCAATGCCGACATAACTGGGCTGGCAAAGGTCGTTACCGGCCTCGACCTTGCCAATGCGGAACGCGACGACCCGACCTTCGACAATGCGGAAATTCTCAATGATTGGAATATCCCGCTTCGGATTTTTCCCGAGGAACATTCGACCGACGCTAAACGTTTTCTTGGGACAACAATTCCCGCGGGAACCCAGGCAGAAGCGAGCATTGATGCCGCACTCGATCACATCATGGCGCATCCAAATGTCGGCCCATTTGTCGGGCGTCAGTTGATCCAGCGCTTTACCACTAGCAATCCGGATCCAGATTATGTGCGGCGGGTCGCCGAAGCCTTCAATCGCGGAACCTATACGCTGCCAAACGGCTCGCTCGTCGGCGATGGCCGCAAAGGTGATTTAGCGGCGACGCTTAGCGCCGTATTGCTAGATCCCGACAATGATTTAGACGCAGCGCTCGCAAGCCCGACATTTGGCAAACTGCGCGAACCTATATTGCGGTTCACACATTGGGCACGAGTTGCCGGGGTCGATGCCTCCCGACCCGAATATACCGCACTGGTTTACGACACGGTCTCTCCGCGGGACCTCAACCAACATCCGTATCGGGCCAAGTCGGTCTTTAATTTCTACCGTCCAGGATATATCGCGCCCGGCACACAATCCGGTGGGCGCGGCATGACCGTACCGGAGCTGCAAATCGTCAATGCGGCCAGCACGCCGGGCTTCATGAATTTCATGACTGAAATGACGGCACGCACAGCGGCCAACGCCGAAGACGAAGAGTATAGGCTGGAATTTGAGGAAGCGGGCTATCCATATGAGGCCACGCTGGCCCGGCGAAGTTTTGTTCCCAACTATTCCAAAGAGCTTGGGCTGGCGATGGACCCTGCCGGCTTGGTTGAGTCGCTCAATCAAGAAATGGCTTACGGCACTTTATCTGATGAAACGCGACAAGGCATCACGTCGGCCGTCGAAAATGTAGCTATGGACAATGCCGACGATACTGACGGCGCACGCCGGCGCGTGCTCTTCGCCATTCTGATGGTGCTGGCCTCACCAGATTATACCGTACAACGCTAAACATAGGAGACGCCTCATGCTGAACCGTCGCCTTTTTCTCAAAACCGCTGGCGCTGCCGCAATCACCTCGGCAAGCATCGCTGGACGTCCGATCAGTTTCAATGCGCATGCCGCGAATACGTCGGGCTATAAAGCATTGGTTTGCGTATTCCTCCTGGGCGGGCTCGACAATCACGATGTGCTCTTGCCCTATGACCAGGCCTCGTACACATCTTTTGCGACGGCGCGACAGTCGCTCCTCAATCGCCAAGGTTCGGCGCGGCAACGGACTGCGCTCTTGCCGATTGCGCCGACCAACTCTGCGATCCTGGGCGGACGGCAAGTCGCGCTCCCGCCAGAAATGCCGCAAATGAAAGCCCTATTCGATCAAGGCCGCGCAGCGATCGTCGCAAATGTCGGACCGCTCATCGAACCAACCACGCGCACGACATTTGAAAGCGGCGCAGCGCGCGTTCCACCGCGCTTATTCTCACACAATGATCAGCAGGCCACGTGGCAAGCGAGCGCCCCCGAAGGTGCACAATTTGGCTGGGGCGGATTATTTGCCGATGCCGTTCTCGGGTCTGGCGCCAATACAGCATCGCCAGAATTCACAACCATTGCCAGCACGGAAGTGGGGCCGTTTCTGACCGGAAGAACCGCGCGAGCATACAATGTTGATGTCAGTGGCGCTGCCACTGTCAACGCGCTCGATCAATTGCGAGAGAATGACCTGTCATCGGAAGAACGTCGGCTCCTTGAAGGACTGCAACAACAGCTGAGGGCGGATAATTTTCGAGGCACGCATATTCTGGAACGTGATTTCGCTGATGCCGTGAGTGGAGGGTTCCGATCCAATGCGGCCTATGACCAAGCCCGGCGGAGCGGCAGCGGTCTCGCAACGAATTTTCCTGGAACCCCATTGGGGCAGCAACTTAGATCCGTTGCCGAGACCATCGCCGTACGCGGACAGTTGTCTGTCTCCAGACAAATCATCTATGTCGGAATCGGTGGGTTTGATACCCATTCGGACCAAGCTGGCAGCCTGCCTATGTTGCTCGGTCAGATTGATGGCGGCATCGCCGCGTTTTACGCTGCAATGCAGGAACTCGGGGTCAGCAATGATGTGACCTTGTTCACCGCATCCGATTTCGGGCGAACCCTGGCCGTCAATGGTGATGGTACTGATCACGGTTGGGGCGGACATAGTTTCGTTGTGGGCGGAAGCGTGCGCGGAAAACAGATCTATGGGACTGTCCCGGACTTTTCGATTGGTCATGATGCGGATTCTGGCAGCGGGCGCTTGATACCATCCGTTTCTGTGGAGCAATTTGCTGCGCCTTTGGGCAAATGGTTTGGTTTGCCGGATTCTGAACTCACCTCAGCATTGCCGAACCTCGCCCATTTTGCCGC
>JABSQA010000140.1 GCA_013213825.1 Henriciella sp. | reverse complement strand
TGGAGAGGCGCGAATGATCGAAATCAAAGACGATTTCACCGCCGACATTTGGCGATACAGCGCCGGCGCACAGCCACTTCTGGCGCAATTCCGATTTGGTCAGATACTCCCAAACCCGCTCAATCGGGCCCGGTAAGTCGCGATAGATCTCCAATACAGTTGGATCGGGATAGGTCACATAATCACCCATGGCTTTCATCCTCTTCTTTTAAGGCGGCTTCCAAATCATCCAGGGCACTGGTCCAGAACGCGGCATGCGCTTCCAGCCAGGCTCGCGCCCGTTGCAAATGTCCGGGTTGAAGATGGCAGATACGCTCGCGCCCACGTTTCTCGCGATGGATCAAATCGGCGTCTTCAAGGATGCCGAGATGTTTCGACGTGGCCGCAAACGTAATGTCCAAAGGCTCTGACAATGCGCCAATGGTCTTGGGACCGTGGCGAAGGGCTTCCAACATGGCACGCCGCGTCGGGTCTGCCAGGGCACGGAAGGTCTGATTCAAAATCTCGTTATATTCAACCATATGGATGAATATAACGAGATTGAAATTTTATTCAACCAAAAAGTTGAATATTATGCGGAGGCGAGCATCTCTTCGCTCATCGCCCAAAGCCGATCAGCTTTTTCGTCATCGCAAATCCACTCGCGGGCGTGTTGCCAGCGTTGGCTATCTGGTCCGGCCAGCTGCGCGATGTCACAGTCTTCGCAATATTCTCCGCCACGGCCTTCCAACTGAGACGATGTGGCAGCCCATGTTGCGGTCGACGCGCCCTGTTCTGGGGTTTTGAACATGGCCTGGATCGCTGGCGGAATGGTGCCATCCGGGTTCATCCACCCCATCGCCGCCATTTCTTCATTGGTGAGATGCCGCTGCAGGGGCGTAAAAGTACCGCCCGGGTGCACCCCAAATGCGGTGACACCATATCCATCCCAGCGCCGATCCGCACCCAGCGCAAACAAGGCATTGGCAGACTTGGCCTGAGCATAGGCATCCCATTTATCATATTCAGAGCTGTTATAGTGCGGGTCGTCCCAATTCACGTCACCGCGAATATGAGCGGTCGAGGATAGAGCAACCAGGCGAGACGTTCCGGCTTTCTGCAAGGCCGGCAGCACCCCTAGGGCGAGGGCCATATGGCCAAGATGATTGACTCCGAACTGCTTCTCCCATCCGGGCCCGACACGGTCCAAGGGACAGGCCATAATCCCGGCATTATTGATCAGAATATCCAAGCTGCGGCCACTGCCGACATAATCATCAGCAAATTTTCGCACCGACGCCAAGTCGGCCAGGTCCATGCTGGCCACTTCAATCTGTCCTGAGACGTCTGCAAGCGCTTCTTTCGCCGCGTCGGGGCGACGCGCTGGAACTGTTACATTGGCGCCAACTCCGGCCAGCGCACGCACAGTCTCAATGCCAATGCCGCTATAGCCGCCGGTGACGATGACATTCTTTCCTGTCAGGTCGACGCCTTGCACCACATCCACAGCGGGTGTTTTCGCGCCAAAGCCCGATCCAAGCGGGCGTTGATTTTCTGCTGACACTAAATTCTCCCTTTTTTATTACGGTGGCAGCCGAAACACTGTCTGGCAAGACTCGACAGAAAAGCGCCTAATTCCTAGCTATAATATTACACATCGATCCTCTACTTGGAGCTGCTCAATGCAATTTCGTGGTCTGGCCCTGCTAATGCTATCTTTGGTATTTGCGATGTCTGCTTTTGCCCAATTTGGGAAACCCAAACCGACCCCCAAAACAACGGAAGAGTATTTCGCGGAGCGCGCTCTGCGCGATGCTTCGCGGCTCACCCAAGGGGTGGCTGGCCGGGATATTATCCGACCCAGCGATGGCATCGATCTGCAGCGGGCTGAATCGCGCATGGACGAAGCGTTTAACATATACACCAATCTCTGTAGCGACCGCGCTTTGCCACAAGACCAATGGGCCCGTAATTGCTTCGCCCTAGCGGACATGTACCGCCGCGGTCTGGGCACCGAGCAGGATTATGATCTCGCCAGAACTCATTATGATGCGGCTTGTATTGAGGGGCGGCATACAGGCGCCTGTATGCAGCAAGCCTATATCTCGCAAAAAGGCAGCGATGGCGAACCAGATCTCGAACATGCAAGAGCGCTCTATGATCAAGCCTGTGAGTTGGATGATCCTGGTGGCTGCGCCGGGCTCGGCAATATGGTCTATGCTGGCCTAGGCGGCCCGCGTGACCGCCAGCAAGGCGCCAACCTATTGCAAGCCTCTTGCGCCGATGGATATCAATGGGGCTGCACACGATTGACCGAGTATGGCTTGTGCACCGCCTGGCGCATGGCGCGATCGACCGAAGGCGGCCAAGTGTCTGAGCGGCTCTTGTGCGAACGCCTGTCGCGCGGCCTCAACGTGTTTGAATAGTACAGATCAGCGGCGTCCTTCCCCGGCGCGATCTTGTTGAACACCCCAATTTGCGTCACTCCTAAGAAAAACTTGGGAGGAAGCCATGCGCATTTGGATCGCCGGGCTGGGCGCTATTATGGCTGCAAGCTGTAGCCAACCGCCGGAAATCGCCGACACACCAGAGCCGTCAGCTACCGCCATTGAAGCAGGACTGCCTGCCCTTGGCACAGCGACAGAAGCAACGAAACAAGCCAATGCCTCCCTGGCCTCACGTCTCGACTTAGACCCGGGTTCAGATGGTGAAGATGCGCGTCGCGGATGGCTCGCTTCGATTGAAGACGAGGCCATTCTCGACGCAGACGGGAACCTGGTTTGGGCGATTCCACAATTCGAGTTTCTCGATGCCGATGCCCCGGAGACCGTGAATCCATCGCTCTGGCGCCAGTCTCAGCTCGCCGCCCAACATGGCCTGTTCCAAGTTGCAGACGGCATCTACCAAGTGCGCGGCTATGATCTCTCGGTCATGAGCGTGATCGAAGGCGAGACCGGATGGATCATTGTCGATCCGCTCACCGCCACAGAAACCGCGGCGGCCTCGCTCAAACTGGTCAATGACACGCTGGGCGAACGGCCGGTGACGGGCGTGCTCTACACGCATTCGCATGCTGACCATTTTGGCGGCGCGCGCGGGGTGATTTCCGATGAAGATGTTGCTGCAGGCGTACCGGTCCTCGCACCGATCGGGTTCTCTGAGAGCGCGGTGTCCGAGAATTTGATCGCCGGCAACCAAATGAGCCGCCGGGCCACCCTGATGTTTGGCAATACATTGCCCCGCTCTGTGACCGCCCATGTTGGCTCAGGCCTTGGCCCTGGGCTGCCAAATGGTACGATCAGCCTGATCTTACCGACAGAAGAGATTGATGGTCGTGGCACCGTCCGCGTGATTGATGGCGTGACCTTTGAATTTGTCGATGCCGCAGGCACCGAAGCACCAGCCGAATTCATGTTCTATCTGCCAGAAAAGCGCGCGCTCTGCACCGCCGAAGTCGCCACGGCAACCTTCCACAATGTTCTCACACCGCGCGGCGCCAAAGTTCGGGATGCGTTGAAATGGAGTCGCGCCATCGATTATGTCTTGGCGGAATATGGGGAGCGCAGCGATGTCGTCTTCGCCTCGCATCACTGGCCGACCTGGGGCCAGGAAAATGTCGCGCAATTCCTGCAGAGCCAGCGCGACATTTATCGCTATGTGCATGACCAAACCCTCCGCAACGCCAATGCGGGCGCGACCATGGTGGAAGCCGCGGAAGCTGTAGAAGAGCCCGCCTTCCAAGCTGGTGACTTCGCAACGCGCGGCTATTACGGCACGCTCAATCACAATGCCAAAGCCGTCTATCAACACTATTTCGGTTGGTGGGGCGGTGTACCAGCTGAGTATAACCGGTTGCCGCACGAAGTGACCGCCGCACGCTATGTCGAAGCCATGGGCGGGACAGACGCGGTCCTCGAACGCGGACAAGAAGCCTTTGCCGCAGGCGATTATCGCTGGGCCGCAGAAGTCTTCAATCACGTCGTCTTTGCCGATCCGGAGAATAAAGGCGCGCGCGACTGGCTGTCCGCCACCTATGAGCAATTGGGCTTTCAAGCGGAAAGCGGCGCCTGGCGGAGCTATTATCTCACTGGCGCGGCAGAGCTGCGGCGCGGCCTACCAAATGTCGGCAATCCGCAGCTTGGCAATGCGGACTTCTTAAAAGCGGTGCCGTCCCTCGACCTGTTCGACGCGCTGGCGGCCCGGTTCAACCCGGCTAAGATGAAGCGCGAGCCCTTTACAGTCGTGTTTGACTTCCCAGATTCCGGTGAGACTGTTTCGCTACTGGTCGGGGACGCTGTATTGGTGCCGCGCGAAGGCAGTGTTTCTGAGCCTACAGCGACGGTGACCATTGACCGGTTTGATTTCGATCGCCTGATCCTTCAGGAAGCCCGGCCTTTGGGCCTGATCACATCGGGCAAAATGAAGATTAGCGGCAATCGCGGTGCGGTATCCGCTATGTTTGACGCTCTGGATCAGCCGGATTTCTGGTTCAATACCGTTACGCCTTAGAAACGACCGTGTCCTAGCCGTCACACCCCGTGGCAGAAACGCCACAGGCCCATTCCCCTTTGGCGCGAATTTTGCTTTCCTATACCGGGGATAGATGAATGGGTGAAAAATGAAACGATTCAGAACGATTCGTATTGTCCGCCGTGAAGAAACTGTGGACCAAAAAGAACCAACCATCCTGGATCATGGCGATCCAATCACGGTGAAACTCACGCGTGAGCTGGAAGAGCGGAAGCGCCGCATGACGCTTGGCGAGCACCATCCGGCCGGGCTTTAATCGCCGTCCCAGCCAAACACGTCTTCAAGACCAACCCCAAAGACGCGGGCAATCCGAAACGCACTTTCGAGGCTGGGCGAGTATTTGCCTTGCTCAATCGCGATCACCGTTTGCCTTGTGACGCCAATTTCCTTTGCCAGCGCTGACTGGCTCATCTGATCATGCCCCTCGCGAAGCTCTTTGACCCGATTGGTAATGGGGGGACGCTTGGCCATACTCAAATCGCCCGATTGTAAAAATAGACGCGCAGCAAGCACATGGCGATCTCGCCAATCGCGAGTGCGCCCAAGGCGGTATAGAAGAGAATATTCCCACTGCCATGTACGATGAAGGCCAGCAACGCCATGTAGAGCCCAAAACTGGTGACATGATGCGCTTTCGCATTGGCCATATGACCGATCAGCTTGTCGCGCTCATCATAGCCATCCACAACATCGTCCGCGGACTCTGGGTTGGTGGCCGCACGCGAGGCAAACAAAATGAAGGCCAGTGCTGACAGAACAACGATCACGATCACATAAGTGACAAAGCTCACCGCATCCGGCGCCACCAATGCGCCAGCGGCCAAGGATCGCTGCCAAATCAAATAGGCATAAACGCAGCCCGCGAAGAGCACGGCGCCTGCCGTTGCTAAATATCCTTTTTCCCAAAATGACATGGCTCAAACTCCTCGACGGTAAAACCAGATGGTCAGCACATATTCGGCGATCTGGCTGATCACCAAGCTGGCGATCAAAGCATGAAAAAGAAGGTGGCCGCTCTGGACCACGGCATAAGCCATGATCAGCAAGATGCTGAACACGCCGAGCAATGCGCCGCTCAGATTGCCAGCGCGCCAAACAATCACCCGGGCGCGCTCATCTTCAGGCGAATTGGCCTCCGTAGGATTGCCCAAAGCTGCCACGGCGTGTCCGAAAATCGCAATGGCGATAATGATCACCACCGCTACACCCATACCGATCCCGTTCGGTGGCGGGATGGTCTCTAAGGCCGCAGCCGCACCGTAAACAGACAGCGCATAGAACGCGCCTGATACAATTAAGGCCAGGATCATCACCCAGGCCGATTTTTCCTGAAACGTCATCTCATGGATCTCCATGTCAAAAATCTTTTACACACGCCATGTAGTAAAACATTTTTGACATGTCAAATATTTTCGACACCACCCCTCACCCCAACGCCATTCTCCCTTTGACACCGGCGCTATGAGTGATACGTCCCGGCCCTTAAACAAGGAGCCCTAGACGATGAGTGATCTCCAAACGCTCGCAGAAACCGCAAAAGCCTGGCCGTTCGAACAAGCGCGCGCCTTGCTCAAACGCCTGCGCAATATGGAGAAACAGGGCAAACCGAAACAAGGCCCGGTGGTCTTTGAGACCGGCTATGGCCCGTCTGGCCTGCCGCATATTGGCACCTTTGGTGAAGTCGTTCGCACAACTATGGTCAAAACGGCGTTTGAAGCGCTGACGGGCGGCGACTTTGAAACCAAGCTGATCTGTATTTCTGACGATATGGACGGAATGCGCAAAGTGCCGCCAACGGTGCCGAATCCGGAAAGCCTTGAACAATATTTGCAAAAGCCGCTGACCGACGTGCCGGATCCGTTCGGCACGCATGACAGCTATGGCGCGCATATGGGCGCCCGGCTGTGTGCCTTCTTGGATAGTTTCGGCTTTGAGTATGAATTCTTGTCGGCGACGGACTGCTACAAAGATGGCACGTTCGACCCGATGCTGCTGCGCGCCCTGGAAAAATTCGATGAGATTATGGGCGTGATGTTGCCAACGCTGGGGGCGGAGCGGCAAGCGACCTATTCGCCTTTCTTGCCCATCTCTCCGACGACGGGCCGTGTGCTCTATGTGCCGATGAAGGCGACCGATCCGAAAGCTGGAACGATCACGTTCGAGGATGAAGACGGCACGGACATCACCCTGCCCGTCACAGGCGGCAATACCAAGCTGCAATGGAAGCCCGATTTCGGCATGCGCTGGGCGGCGCTTGGCGTAGACTTTGAGATGTTCGGCAAGGACCACCAGGACAATGCGCCAATCTATTCCAAGATCACGCGCATCTTGGGCTGCCCGCCGCCACAGCAATATGTCTATGAGCTGTTCCTAGACGAGCACGGAACGAAAATCTCAAAGACCAAAGGCAATGGCATCGCGGTCGAAGAGTGGCTGAAATATGCGCCGCAAGAGAGCCTGTCTCTGTACCAATTCCAAAAGCCGCGCGTTGCCAAAAAGCTCTATTTCGACGTCATCCCGAAAGCCGTGGATGAGTATCTGACCTTCTTGGAAAAATACCCAAGCGAAGAGCCAAAAGCGCAAATTGGCAATCCGGTCAGGCACATTCATGGCGGCAACCCGCCAAGCGAAACCTCGCCGGTCAGCTTCGCCTTGCTGCTCAACCTGGTCAGCGTTGCCAATGCGGAAAATCGCGACCAGCTTTGGGGCTATATCTCCCGCTATGCGCCGGGCGCTTCGGCAGAGACGCATCCATTGCTAGATCGGCTCGCCGGATATGCGATGGAATATTATCGCGACTTTGTGGAGCCGACCAAATCCTATCGCGCGCCGGATGAGAAAGAACGCGCCGCGATGACCGATCTCGCCGCACGCCTGCGCGCATGGGATGGCCCCGTCGATCAAAGTGAGTTGCAAACGCTCACGTTCTCCGTCGGCATAGAGCATGAGTTTGAGAATCTGCGCGGCTGGTTCCAGGCACTGTACGAAGTGCTGCTCGGCCAAAGCCAAGGCCCCCGCTTTGGCGGCTTTATCGCGCTTTATGGGGTCGACGAGACGGCGAAACTGATCGAAGACGCGCTGGCGCGATAGCGCTCTAATCGCAGGGGATGCGGCTGGCGCTCAGCTTGAACTGCGGCACCCAATTGCCGTCCGCGTCTTTGACAGAGCTGATACGATGCCAATGGTCGCCGTCTTCTCTTGTGAAGTCGGCGACCAGATCGATCTGTGCTGGGGAGACCTGCCACATGGTCAGCTTGCCATCCACGATCTTGGCGCGCAAAGCCTGAACCCGCGCCGCGCCGGTGGCGACCCACATCATCTTCCACTCTTCGCTGGCCGCATCATACAGACGTACATTCACGCCGCGCGGCGCGTCGG
>JABSQA010000014.1:23764-41522 GCA_013213825.1 Henriciella sp. | reverse complement strand
GTGGACGGATTATCCAATAGGCGGTCCTCTAACGCCGCATGACGCGCCACCACGATCAGCTGTGCTTCTTCGACGTCAAAATCGCCAGGAACAAACTCGGCCGTCCAGACGTCATCGCCGCCACTCATCTCCAATGCTTCATCCGCCAATGTGACGGATTCAATTGCGACCGGGCGCGAGAATGTGAGCTCAAGTGTTGCCCGGCGACCGGTAACACCTGCATTGGTCGAGAGCTCAAAATTGCGGGCCGCACGCTGGCTTTCGACTTGCTGCGTCAAAGCGGGAATAATTTCATCCGCCAAGACTTTGCGCATTTTCTCTTCCATCCGGCGCAAGCGGCCTTCATTTCTGAGATTGGCCACAGATAGCTGAACATCCACGTCTGCTTCGAGCCATGCATTCCAGGCTTCTAATCGCTGTCTCTCAAGCTGTTCCAATAAGCCATCCTTCACAGCGGACTGAAGCGCGCCCAAAAAGGCAGCCCGCGCCTTTCGCGGATTGTCCTCGAACATGGTCTCTTTCATCAGCGACTTCATCACGCCGGTTGGCGTTTTGAATTGAGAGAAGACCCAATCAATCGGTTCTTTGCCGAGCAAAGGTCGCTCACTGATCTTGAGATCCGGTACTTTTCCACGATAGGTCGCCTCGGTAAAAGCGGCGGCTAAGGTCATGCCGCCATGTTCTTGCAGCAAGGCGTCGCGGAAGCCTTCGCCATCTAGCCCGTCCTTTACCTGCTCTCGCATCCGTTCCAACGAGGCCCGGATGGTCTGCGCATTCAAAGACTGCATGATGCGCTGCTCATCCGTCGCGGACACATTGCCTCTCGACGAGACGACAGCGCCATTGGCCATTGGCATCCGCGTGACATCCCAGTCCGGATTCTTCACACCACCATTCCAGGCCAAGTCGCCAAGTTGAAAGGCAAGTTCGGTGAGCACCGCCGCGTGCGGCGGCACACCCTGCGCCATATCTATCCCGATCGAAGCAGCGGCATCCGCCAGTTCGACCCCTATTTTACTCCAAGTGTGCGATCCACCTGTGACGAGGGCGCCGCCATAGCCAAACGTGACCGCATCAAGCCCGCGTTCAACATAGCTCCAGAAGCCGCTATCGTGCGACCCTCCAATCATATCGACATAATTCTTGAGGGCGGCGTTCGCGTGTTCTTGATCGCCTTCAACAATGGTCATCCATTCTTCAACCCGTTGGCGTCGCAATGGGATCGTCCGACCAAGGTCCTCATGGAGGTATTGCGCCAGCTTGAGCAATTCCTCATTCTCTTCCGCGGCGCTGACCCACTCGGCTTGATAAAATGTATTGCCGCCACGCTTGACGACGACCTTGCTGAGGATGGGTGGCGGATCGTCATTCAAACGCCAGCGAGCATCACTACGGGCGCGTTCGAGATCATCGCGCGCTTGTGCGACGGCGTCTTCATAGCGACTGATCAGCGATCGCGCGGCCATGCTGGCGAGGCGGAGTTGGTCAATTTGACTGTCCAAGATGCGCAGGGCGGCCATGGCCGCATCACGTTCGGCGGAGGCAGCATCAATCTCAATTTGCGCTCGCGAAAAGCCGGCTTGGATCCGTTCGATTTGCCGTTTCACGTCTGCCAATTGCGCTTCGCGCCGCGCGATCGCCGCGGGGTCTGCATTATTATTATACATGCGGATCAAGACATCCGCGAGCGCATTGTGACGCGCATCGAGCTCGACAGGGATTTTGGGTCTTCGGTTTAATGCCGCATCGACGCGATCGAGCGCCCGCTTCACACGGGCCGAAGCTGCCGCCCTTCGCGACTCCGCTTCTTCGTAAGCTGCGATGACCGGATCACCGTCAGCATGCGCCTGCGCCAGTCGCGATTGAGCCTCGGACAAGGCGGCTTCCGCTTGAGTGACGCGAGCGACGAGTTCCTCTTGATCCGCAGGCTGAGCATGCGCGACAGCGAGACAGCCAATGACAGCAAAACTGACAGCGAGTGCCTTAATTATCTTTATCATTTTCAACCCCCCATTTGCTAAACTTAGCAAAAATCAGGGTTTTCGCCAAATTGCGGTGAGTTAGTAGGCAACGCTGACCGTCGGTTTTACGCTGTCACGGATTAAGAACGTTGAGGGCGTCTAACAGGTTTTCCGTGATCGCGGGTCGCCCCGGAATGGGTTGAGAATCGTCCAAGCGCGCCCGATCCTCATACCAATACCGAGAGGATCGGAGAGTCGCATCGTCGAGCACTCCGGTCAGTTCGCCATCATAGAATTTCATCGATTTGAGTTGGGCTTGATAGGCTTTATTTTGTAAGTCAGACAACGGTCTTTCAAGGATGAGATTGACCGCACTGTTCTCGGTTGGGACGATCAGAACCCGATCATCGACTTTGTGGAATCGAAACACGTCTTCGCCTTCGCAGCGCGCGACATAGCCTTGATGTTCCTGTTGATCACCAGAACTGATCGGACTGTCGGTTGGCCCCAGCACCAAGTCAATCAAATTGGGATCGGCTTCGACGGCTAGCGTGGCCTCATCAAGCGGATCGACCCGCCAAGCCTCGCAGTCGGCCCCGTCCAGCATGATGCCTTGATGATTGAACACCAGACGCTCGCCAATCGGAGGCTGATAATCTGGCATCGCTACAGATGCGACATCAGAGGCCATTCGCGCATCAATGATCACAAATTCTCCTGCAAAGCCCGACAGATCTTCGAGCACTTGCGACGGCCCCACCAGAGGCTCCAATGGCGCATCGTCTGCTGCGGGCTCTGGCGAGCCGCAGCCAACGCAGAACAGAGCCGCCATACCGGCGATTGCGGGTATTGTCTTAGACATGTTTTCATCCCTCCCGTTTAGAACCGGCCAAGCATGCGGTCCGTGCTGTGATGTCCCCTAAGGTTTAGACACTTTCGTTGCTGAACATAACCTGAGCAGCTAATACGGCCAAGGCAGGTGAACGAGAAGGATTAGCGGTTCGCCTGGCGAGATCCGTCACGGGCTGACGCACCGTGGACAAGTTCGGCCAAACGGTGGTTGCGATAGAATTTGAGTTTATGATAGGCCGCGCACGATCGATCTAAGCAGTGCTAATCGGGTTCCCAAACACAGCCTTAATGGCGGCATAGTCATCCATTGTATCCAGTTCGGCCCAGGTCATGCCCTCAATGGAATATGTTGCCACCAGCGTGTCGGTCTTTGCCAATGCATCTATGGCACTCAAGAACCAGGCTTGAACGCCATCGCCGGTGCGCATCATTTGATGCAGCTTCTCTCGGAACAGGCTCGGCCCGTTCTGCATGAATCTGAGAAACCCAATCGACTCGCCATGAGTCTCGTCGGCGCTGAGTGTTTTGCCGATCGCGGTTAGAACCGTCCCATTCAGCGAGACTTTCATATCGTCGGAATCATAGCTCGGCTTTTTATCGATCGTCACTTGGATGTCGTTCGCGGGACTTTCGATCACTTGTTTGGCCAAAGCCGGTTCGATCAACGTGTCGCCATTAATGAGTACAAAATCGTCCGCCATATGGTCTCTCGCCATCCAACAGCTCGCGAGATTATCGGCGACTTGGAAGAACGGGTTGAAAAGAGTCTGGACGCGCATTGGGCCCGAACGATCCGCCACCTCAGCTTCGACACTTCCGGCCATGAATCCAGTGATCACGATCGCTTCATCTATGCCAGCTTGCTCTAGAGTGTCGAGCTGCAGGCTGAGCACGGTCGTATCCCCAATTGGAAGGAGGCATTTGGGAAGGTTTTCGGTCAGCGGCAATAGCCGAGACCCACGCCCCGCCGCCAGAATAATCGCTTTCATAAATGCCCCTCGCCCCTCTATTCGTCTTCCCAATCCTCAATCCGAAGACCAGCCTTATCAGCAATTTGCGCCAATCCGCGAGATGGATTTACAGCAATTCCGTGATCCGCCCATTCTAAGAAAGGCAGATCAGAGACATGGTCGCTATATCCGGTGATGGGTTTTTCGAAATCCTGCGCTTCATGCGCCTGGAGAATTAAGTCCAATTTCGCTTCGCCATAGCAGTTTGGGCCTGCGAGTTTTCCCGTCAGTCGTCCCTCGGCTGACCATTCGAGCTCAGTGCAAATCACAGTCTCGATCCCGAGTCTTTTTGCAATCGGCCGCGCCACGAGATCAACCGCAGCTGTGGCCATAACTAACCTGTCGCCAGCAGAGCTATGTTTGTCTAGAACGGTGCGCGATCGGCGTCTCAGCCCCTGCTCTACCTCACGATCGGCAAACTGTTCCGCAGCGTGTTCCAACTCGGCCCGGGTGGCCCATTTCAAGGTTTTCAAGCCGTGCTCTTTGACCGATTGGCGCGAGAGAAATCCCAGTTTGTAGGCAACAGCGTGCAAGGCCAATAACGGCAGTCGCAAATAGAAAAAGGGGCGGCCTTTATTGACCGAGAACATGTATCGCGACCACGTCCCTGACCGCGTCAGCGTGCGGTCCATATCGAAGAACGCTGTTCCCGCCATTTCGCCTAGGAGTCCATGAACGAGGTGACTTGCTCACGGCTGGCCATGGCTTGTACCAGACGGACGATATGAAACGGCACGCAGATCAGGGTCCAAAGGGCCACCAGAATGAAGCCCCAGAGCGGTGCTCCGAATAAAGCCAAGATCATGAAAATCAGCAGGTTTGGATTTCGCCGTGCTGTGATCTCTCGCATAAAGGCATCGATTGGGCGCCAGACATGGATGTGAAAGCCATAAAGTCTGAGAAATATGCCTTCTGTAATGCGTCCGATGACATAGCCGACAATGATGACCGCCAGCGAGGGTAGCAGCCAGGGATGCGACACGCCTGTGGCGATCAGCCCGGTATAGATTGCCCAATACCAGAAGGGCGGATGGATGAGATCAATGCCATGATCGTAAATATTGCCCCAGGCCGAATAGGTCATGGTCGTGCGGGCCAGCTTCCCATCGACCGTGTCCAGGAACGTCATTGCCCAACCCGCGACAATCCCTGGGATCCAAGCGCCAATCCAAAAATAGTAAAACGCCAAACAGACCAAAGCCAAGCTCGCCGTGGTCACCATGTTCGGGGTAAGGCGCAAATTCGCGCACAGCCGCGTTACATGCAGCGCTGGTTCAGGCCAGGCATATTTTGTGACCAAATCGGTGACGCCCTTATAAGACCCTTTGAACAGGCGACGCTCCACCTGCGCTGGCGTATTCTGGAACAAAGACAGCGCATAGGGCGCCTCACGTTTGCGCAGCGCGTGGTCATAGTCTCCTACAAAATCATCCATATAACCTGGCGTATAGCCCGCCTGCTTGAGCGCCTCCCAATCGGGATCGATGCTGTTGACCAAAGCCTCGGCAGTCTCCGGCGCTGCGCCATTCGCATGGACGGCCGCAATCCGCTCCTGATCTATGTCCTTGTCTTTGACGACCAAAACCGCGCCGGGCGTGGCTAAGAGTTTCTTCGCCAGCGCGGCAGAGAAGACCCAATCGCTACCAAGGCAAAACGCGCCATCTGGCTCAACCCCGTTCGCCCCCAATTTCTTCGATGTGCGTTTCTGCCACTGATCGAGTGTGTGGCCCCACAACTTGACAGGCAGTTCGCCAACCAGTCGAACATTTGGCATCTTATTTTGGAGTTCGCTCATGACCGACGACAATCCCACATTCTTGAAATTTAAAGGCCCAGAGACTCAAATCGCGGCATACGAGTTTTGGTCGGTACTGGTGCGTCCAAAACAGTGCACAATGGGGTCACTGGTCCTAGTCGCGAAGGGGCCCGAAACCCAATTCTCATCATTGCCATCGCAGGCTTTTACCGAACAGGCTCACGTTATCAAGGACATAGAACAGGTCCTGTCCGACGCGTTTGGATATGACAAAATCAATTATTTGATGCTGATGATGGTCGATCCGAATGTGCATTATCATGTCATTCCACGATACAGCGCGCCGATCACATTCGAAAACTGGACCTTGGAAGATGGCGGATGGCCGGGTCAGCCCGATTTAGCTGGGGGATCTGCGGATGAGTCGCTTGTCGCATCCATGGTCGCATCTTTGAAAGCCGCATGGCCCGAAGCTTCACGCGCCTCCTGAACCCGCAAAAGGGCGATGATGCTGGTGATAACAAGCCCTAGTCCCGACCCGATCACCATGGCCCAGCCCGGCCCGGCTTCCTTCATCGTCATAGAAAGCGCGACGAATAATGCGATGGTGATTGCAACCGTGATCGCACGAGACAACGCCGCCCGGCCGGGATTTCCGAGCGCGTAAAGCCCAGAATAAATCGGGGCGGCGCCTCCCATTAAAGCCGCTGCAATCACCAGCATGGTCGCAACAGAGGCCACACGCGTATAGTTGCTATCCAGTGCAACGGCGAAGAGCCCAGGTCCAAATAGGCTCATCAACACGGCCAATCCGATTCCGGCAGCGAGTAGATACAGACTGGTGAAGATGATGATGCGAATGGCCCGCGCCGTCATTCCAGCAATCATCAATCGCACGAGTTCAGGATACAAAACCTGATTGAGCAAGCGCGCGCCCTTCGCCAATACGTCCGAAACATCTCTGGCAATCTTAAACAGAGCAGCGAATGCTGGGCCCAACAAAGCCCCGGCCAATAAGGTGGGCAGCTGTTTGTCGACCAAATCGATGGTCGCGTCGATATTGGACATCAAAACATATCGCCAAATCCCAGATTGTGGAGCCTTCAGCGTTGGACGCTTTGAGAACAGCCCTTTCAGGGCGCCGCGTCGTGACAGTTCGCGCAAAGCCAATGCGGGCATAACGATGTTCGTCGCCGCTGCAGCTGCCATCCAAACCAAAATGAACCAAGTTAAATCGCCTCCGAGCCATAGCCCTAAGCTGGCGCCGACCAACCGGACGATCGGGACAGCTTGGTCGTGTAAACTGATCAGATCAAACCGGTCATAAAGACGCAAAACACCCAATGGGCTGGACCGAAAATTCGTCGCACAAAGCAGACAATAGGCGATCGCATACCAGAATATGTCATCAGGCAAACCGATGGCCTCATGAAACAGCAAAAATACCGCAACACTCAGTATGGCCGCGATAAAAGCGGCGGTGATGTCCAGTCCGATCGAGAAGCGCAATAGCCGATGGAAGCGCGGTAAGTCTCCGGTTTCGAGCGGTTTCGCGCCGAATTGGATGAGCGCTTGCCAAGACTTGAACGTCGCAATCCCCGTCATCAACGCAATGAAGGCATGCAAAAGCAGCAGCGTGCCCAATTCCTCGATGCTGAGCGCCCGCGCGGCAATGGCCAACACCGCCAACCCGATCAAAACAGCAGAGGTTTTCCCGCCGAATAAGAGCCCCATATTCTTGAGGATCCTGCCGACCACACCGTCCGTTTGAGGCATTGCGTCTTGGGTCATGCGTTTTGCTTTAGAACGATCTGTTCCACCAATTTGAGGTCCTCAACCGTATCAACGTCTATCGCGGCTTCTCCATAGGGTAACACAATAGGACGAATAACGACGCCAAGGCGCTGAGAGACAATGGCAAAGACCTGCGCAAGACTGGGACGTCCGACCAGTATTCTCAGGGCGGGAATAATCCCAAATCGCCACGCGATGCGCCATGGGCGTTTCCGATCCTGTTCCGCACTTTGCCAAAATTCTACGACCTGCCTTGCGGCTGGCGTCGCCAGGAAGAATAAATTGCAACTCGAATATTCGCCGTCACCAAATCTCAAATAGGTCCGCGAGGTCTCCGGGTGCGCTTGTTCAATCGTGTCCCGCCGCGCCAGCGCGACCGTCAGGTCCGCGTCAGCTGCGATAGACTGATCCAAGAACGTATCGACGATAGCTGGCGACAGCAATGCGTGATCGCAAGTGGTGACAAGAACCGAGGCTGGGTCTTTCGACTCATCTAACGCCTTGCAGACACTGGCGGCCGGGCCTAATGCGCCTGCGATCGTTTTTACAGGGGGCCAGTTTTCTTCGGCTTGCAGGGATTGATGTCCTTCCAATCCAATGACCGTCATCTCGCCAGTCATCTGACTGCCGGATAAGGCCTCTAGGACGCGCGAAATCATCGACCTTCCCGCGATCTTGATATGCGCTTTGGACGGCACACCATGCCCATCAGCCAGCGCATCCCCCTTTGCGCGAGCGCCCGCTAAAATAAAGGTTTGAATGGCGGTGGGGTTAGAGCGGTTTTTCATAGATCCGGTAGGTTTTGTATCGATCGCAGTCATAAATGTCCGCCAGTCCCAATAGGTCCTTATTGGTTTCCAAAACCCAAGAAAACTCCACTTCACGAACGCCCTTGGCGTGCTGAGCCCTCAAACACGCTTCCCAGGCTCCAACCGTCGCCGTCATCCCGCGTCTGGTCTTGTGGAAGGCTTTACGCGTTCCGGCGAGCGGAATGCGTGCTGATTTCACACCGCTGACTTTGATCCGATAGAGAAGCGTGGCCCAACCAAAGGGCAGCAATCGGCCATCTAATCCCAGAGTCGCCTCGTTCAGATTAGGGATCATCAGTGTGAAGCTCGCCGGTTCATCATCGACAAAAGCAATCCAGAGCGAGTGTGATTCCAAAACGGGCTTCATCGAATCCGCCAAGAACTTGGCCTCTTCGTCGCTGATCGGAAGCAACCCCCAATTGCCAGACCAAGCATCATTAAAAATACCGACAATCAGCGCGATGTCCTCATACAGCTGAGACATGTTCAACGGTCGGACCGTGATTGAATGATCTGATTCGAAGCGTTTCTTGACCCGGGAGACGAAGGGCGGCGTCGAGAATGTCTCGCCCATACGATACCGAAACGCATATAAATCCATGGCTTTCTCATAGCCTGCGGCTTCAACAATTTTTGGCAAATCATTGCGCCCATAAGGCATCATCACGCTGGGTGGGCTATCGAAGCCATCGACCAGTAAGCCACACTCATCATTCACTGAAAAATTATAAGGCCCGCCAATGCGCGACATGCCCTTGGCGCGAAGATCGTCCTCTGCGGCGCGCAGCAAGGCGGCGACCGTTTCATCATCACAGGCAGCAACGGTATCCAAAAAGCCGAAATGGCCGGTTGCGTCATCATGGTTCTGTAAATGGACTGGATTGACGAAAGACGCGATTCGTCCGACCGGGGCGCCGTCGCGCGTGGCCAGAAAGAAACTCGGCTGCAAAACCGCGAGCGCGCGATTCTTTTTAGGGTCGAAATGCTCCTGTCGCTCGATCCGCAGCGGCGCACGCCAATATGGCTCGCCGCGATAGGCGCGATATGGCAGTTCAACGAACGTTTTGATATCGCTCGAATTTTCCGCCCGAGTCACTGTCACTTCCATGACAGTGAGTAGTAATCGTGCAGATCAGCGGAGCAAGCGCTATTTCACCAGCCGAATGGTAATCGCTGTCCCTTCTTCTGGGACTTCGAAATCGGCCTCTTCAAATTTTGGGAAGCCCCATCGCAGTTTTGGATTGGTCGAAAGGCCGAAAGGTTCTTTCGGTCTTAGATTGAATTTTTGGTCCAAATCGCGGTTGCCATTCTTGTCATGATATGTCGCCACCGCATATCGACCAGGCGGTTGGGCTGCGAAGCAAACCGTTTGCGGGCCATCTTCTGCGGCCACTCTAATGCGATGAATTCGCGACTTTTTCTTGAGAAAGTCGCGCTTGCTGGGGCGATAAAGTTCGACCGCGAGGATTCCGCCAGCTGTAACGCCTTCGACGGTTACTTGCACTTGGCCCGTGCCGGGCGCGCAAGCCGTTGCGGCCTCATAGTCCCGAATATCGAGCTCTGATTGCGCAAGGGCAACCGGCATCGTGGCCAGCAAGGCCAAACTGATAAAGCGATAAATCATGCCGCTTCTTCCCGTGTACTCGTGACCAAAAGTAGGCAGAAACTGCGCAATCGCAATCAAGTTTTCGTGTTCGCGACATTTACGCGATCGTAAAATGAACAGGTGTACACATTCGAAAAGTGAGCTAATCGTCCGTATGCAGCGTATCCAGCGTTATATTTTCAGTGAATGCACGCGCGTATTTGGCGGGCTATTGCTGCTCGTTGTGAGCATATTGCTGCTGGAACGGTTATTGCGGATTGCCGACTTGGTCTCTCGCTCGCCGGGCAATTTCGGTGAAGCTGTTTCCATGCTGGCCAATCTGGTGCCGCACTATGCCGGAATTGGGATCCCCGCGGCCTTTTTCCTCGCCGTTTTGATTACGGTCAGCCGGATCAGTCGCAGCGGCGAACTGGTCGCCGTTTGGGGCATAGGAAAATCGCTCTTCATGATCTCCAAACCCTTCATGCTAATGGCAGCGCTCTTGGCGAGCGCGCTCCTGATCACGTCTGGGATATTGCAGCCACTGTCCCGCTATGAATATCGAAGTCTTGTAAACTCCATTGCTGAAACGAGCATTGAGACAGTCTTCATAGAAGGGAAATTTGTCGAAGCTGAAAATTGGACGGTTTGGACTGAAAATGTCGATTTGAGCACAGGCGAACTGAGCAGTTCGTTCATCTTGGAGCGCCTGCCGGAAGGCGGGCAGAGAATGATCTCCGCCGCATCGGGCGCTTTGGTGCGCGATGCCGGTACGATTTCCGAAATACAGCTCAATTCAGGCATGGGCGCTGATTTGCGCGCAGATCAGACTTTGAGTTCGCGGCTTGATTTTGACGCCTTGAGTTGGCGTCCACCCGCGGCTCTGACCCAGTTCCGCGCCCGCGGAAAAGATGTGCGTGAGCTCATGCTATGGGAATTATGGGCGCCGGCCATGTCGAGCGCGCCGCTCGAGAACGACCGGATCGTCCCACTTGAAGCGATGGTCTCTATTCATGACCAATTGGCCCGGTTCGTCCTGATCTTACTGTTGCCTTTAATCGCGGTTCCGTTTGGCCTCAGCTATGGCCGCAACCCGCCTTCAAACGCGATCTTGATTGGCTTGGTCACGCTGATTGCGATCCAACAATTGCTCGAACTGGCAAAGTCGCTCGCACTAGACGGCGCGGTGCCCGCTTGGGCGGGTAGTTGGAGCGTGATTGCCCTTGTGGCCGTGTTCGCGGTCGCGCTTTACCTGCGCAGCGCGATGACGATGGCGCAACCGCCGCTCTCCGCCCTGCCCGACATTCGCTTGCCACGATTTGGCCGGCGCTCAGATCCTGAACAGTCCGCGTCATGAAATTGGTCCGAAGCTATTTTGCGCGGCTCTTTCTCGCACGCTGGTTCGTCACGACGTTTGCGTTATTGGCCTTGCTCAGCGTTGTCGACTCGATTGGTGCCGCCGATATCCTGCCAGAAGATTCAGGCTCTCTGGACGCCCTGAAATATACGCTTTTGCGACTGCCTTCTCTGTACGATCGCATTTTCATGTTTGCGCTATTTGTAAGCCTTTTGCTGACATTTCTTTCGCTCATCCGTCGCCAAGAATTGGTTGGCTTTGTGTCTATGAGCATTTCGCCTTTGATGCAGGTCAGAGCGCTGATCCCCATGGTTTTGCTGATCTCCATTGCGTCGCTCTTGGTTATAGATCAAACTCTGCCGCGCACCGTATCTGCACTCGAGCGGTGGTTAGGATCCGACGCCTTCATGGAGGAAGACGCGGGCAAGCCTCGCTCTCTATGGATCGCCGACGCCAACTCATTTGTGGAGATCGGCACCATTCAAGGTTCGGAATTGTCGGATCTGACCGTTTATCTGCGCGACGGTGCCGGCAGGATATCCTCCATCACCCGTGCAGAAAGCGCCCAATATCGCGATACAAGCTGGGTCTTGAGCGGCGCAACCAGTATCAGCCTGGAATATTCTGAGACGCCGCCTCTGCAAATCTGGCAGACCGATCAGACCCCTGTAACGCTACAGAAACTCGGAACCTCACCGCGTAACCTATCGTTGAGCGACCAATACAATTTGGCGCAGCTGAGAGGTTCCGGCGTACGTCCTTCGACGGCTTATTTGGTTTGGTTCTTTGACCGGCTCACCATGCCCCTCATCGCGATCGGCTTTGTCTTGGTTGCGGTGCCGTTGATGCAAGCGCTTGGGCGCCGACAAACCGGCGATCAGCGCTTAATGATCGGGATTGCAATCGGATTTGGCTATTTCATCTTCGATGGCGTTTTGAAAACTGTGGCAGAAGGCGGCGGCATTTCTCTGCCTATGGCGATTGGGCTTCCGATACTGCTGCTGCTGGGATTGGGCATCCATCTCAATCTCAAAGTTGAGCGGGTGAAATGACGCAATCGCCCGTCTTCATCATCAACCCGAAAAGTCACAAAGTGAACATGCAGGGCTCTGTCTTGACGCGTGTCGCGGTCGATTATGGAGACATCCCGATTGTCAATTTTGATGGTCAGACTCCGCTTGAAGAGACACTCACGCCGCTATTGCGGGACGGCCGGGATACAATTTATGTAGAGGGTGGTGATGGCACTGTGTTGGCCGCGCTGACGACGTGCTTCGCGGAAGCATCATTGGGCCGGCCTTTGCCACGCCTCGCAATCCTGCCCGGTGGCAGCACCAATCTCACGCATGAGATTTTGGGGTTGAGACAGTTTGATGTCGAGGCATTGAAACAGCGTCTCGCGCAACGGGGCAGCAGCACGGTTGAAGCAGACATCACCCCCCACAAAGCATTGCTCGTCGAAACATCGGAGACCAAAACGCCTTATGTCGGATTCTTGCTTTCAACCGGCTCTTTGGCCCGATTGATGCTGTACACCCAGAACAATCTGCATGGAAAAACACGCGGATCCGTCTCTATAGCGCGCGCGAATTTGCAGCTCCTGCTCTTCCCGCGCTCTACTAAGGATGCAGATGGCCTGCCCCTGATTCGCGCTTCTGACTTCACGCGCATCGATACGGATCGAGAAGAGCGCATATCTGAAATGGCATTCTCCCTGTTCTCGACATTCGAAGCTCTAAGCTTGCGGATCCGCCCGTTTTGGAACCGCGGCGACGCCCCGATAGGGTTCACAAACGCCGCCTGGCCGATCCGGCGCCTTCGGTTTGGAATTGCCAGAGCGCTTATGGGGAGCACCCCCAGCGCATTACAGCGGCACGGCTTGACCAGCGAAGGGGTCTCAGAAATGGTCTTTCGAACCGACGGTCCAATCATGATCGATGGCGAAGAATTGCCCATGCCGAAAGACAAAACCATTAAAGTGACGGTTTCGCCGGACCTGGAGTTCATTCGATGAGCCCTGCGCCCTCACTCGCTAAAGTGCGACAGATCATAGAAAGCGAACAACGCCCAATCGGGGATCGCGCCGAAGCGCTCGTCGCAGAAATCCGCCGGAAGCATGCAGGCCTTGAGAAAGCCCTGCTCTTTTACGGCTCCAGTCTGCGCGCCGGTGAAGCGTCCGGCAAGATGCTCGACTTTTATGTCCTGGTTGAGTCCTACCGGGATGTGCATGGCTTTGGTCTAAAACAACTCGGATCGTTTCTCGCGCCCCCCAGCGTGCACTATTGCGAAGCGGTTGGACCAGATGGCGAACGTTTGCGCAGCAAGTACTCCATTGTCAGCCTGTCCGCCTTTCGGCGACGCGCCCGCGGTGCCGCGTTTGAATCCATGCTCTGGGCGCGGTTTGCACAGCCGACTCTTTTGATCTGCGAGGATGAAAGCTTGCGGGACGATCTGCTCGACACGCTTGCCCATGCCAGCCATCATTTCCTCACAGAGACCGCTCCGCTTATGCGTGGCGAAACAGAGCCAAACGCGATTTGGGAACGCGGCTTGATGGAAAGCTATAAGACCGAATTGCGCCCGGAGGATGCAACCGGCCGTTCAAAACAGATTGTCGCCAAACATGCCGATCGATACGCCGCGCTTTCAACGGCGACGTTCTTAGCTGGCGAGACTGGGGGCCATATTCACCTGCCCGATGTGGGCCCCATTCGTCGCAATTTATGCCGTTTGCGCTGGTTTGGACGTCGCGTTGTGGGGAAGCCCATGGGGGCTTTTCGCGTGCTAAAAGCCTTCTTCACGTTCGATGCGGGACTCGATTATGTGCTGGAGAAGATCAAATCGCATAGCGGCGCCGAAATCGAGGTCAGCGACCATGCCCGCAAATATCCTTTGCTCCACGCCCCGGTTCTCGCCTGGCGCCTCTTTCGCAAAGGTGCGTTTCGCTAGATTAGAGCAAGGTCGAGAATGCCTCTAGCACCTGATCAATCTCTTCCGCCGTATGCGCAGCGCTGACGCTGAGTCGCAATAAGCTTGTCCCGCCTGGCGTCGCGGGAGGGACCGCAAGATTGACATAAACGCCCTGCTCGAACAGGCGGTTCCATTCCAAGACAGCCGTCGCCTCATCAGGTCGACGTACCGCGATCACGGGAGAGGCTGGCGTGCAAAGATCAAAGCCCATTTTGGACAATCCATCATGGAGACGGTTTGACATCGCCCACAGCGAATCGCGCAATTGCGGCATGGCTTGCAGCTCTTTCAAGGCGGCGCGCGCGGCGGCGATATTCGCAGGCGCACCGGAAGCGGTGAACATATAAGCCCGGCTAGTCAGGCGGATGCTCTCAAATTCAAGATGTATTAAGAATCAAAACCCGACAAAAGAGGCCAGGCTTTTTGAGAACGTGCCGGAGATAAAATCCACGTCCTGCAAGACACCTTGTGCTTCCGCAATCCCGCGGCCTTTATTGCCGAAACAGCCGACCGAATGGGCTTCATCCACGAAAATCATCGCATTGTTAGCGTGCGCGACTTCCGTCATTTCGGCGAGGGGTGCCACATCGCCAAACATAGAATACATGCCCTCCACAACGACGAGGCGCCCGCCCGTCTCGGGAAGCCGTTTTAGACGCTTTTCGAGATTTTCCGGGTCATTGTGGCGGAACCGATGCGTGGCCGCATCTGTCAGACGGCAGGCATCATAAATACAGGCATGGCTGTCCGCATCGATCAATATGTGATCACCGCCGCCAGCGAGCGCACTAATCGCCCCCAAATTGGTCTGATAGCCCGTCGTGAAGACGATCGCGCTTTGCATCTCAAAGAAGGTTTTGAGTTCTTGCTCCAGCCTAGCGTGGTCGCCATAGGTGCCGTTTGCTTGCCGACTTCCGGTGGTCGCCGACCCTAAGGTCTCAATGGAGTCGATCATGGATCGACGCACCTGCTCGTTAAAGGTCAGACCGAGATAGTTATTCGTGCCGACGAGTACGATCTCGCGGTCCTGAAACAGCGCACGCGTCGGCGACAGGATTTTGTCAAATGGCACACCGATGGGGCTTTGCCCGACCAGTTTCGCCATTTCATGACGCTCGGTAATCGCCGCGAATTTGTCGAATAAGGGCTTGTTTTGTTTGGTCTTAGTCAGCACCGATCAAGCCTTCCACTACGTTTACCAACTCTCCAACCGTATGCGTGGTCGAGATCAATTCCATTGAAATGCTAATATCATAAGCGTCTTCAACCTCCATTATTAGGTCGAAAACATCGACGGAGTCGATCTCCAAATCCGCAACGATCTTCGTATCGTCGGTGATTTTTGTCCCTTCCGGGATATATTCTGCAAGCACTTTGCAGATGGTTTCAAAAATCTTTGTTTTCTTACTCAATCTACTTCCCCGAACGGACGGTCTATTTTGGGTGGTCTTCGCCCAGACTTGCCGCAAACACTTCGCCTAAGGTCATGGCATCTCGCACGGGCTGATCATAGGTCCAATCTACAGCTAGTAGCTCGCGAACCTTATTTCGAGACACCGACAAGGGGCGTCGCGTCAGTTTGCTGAAAGCGTCAGCACATAGGCCTAAACTCGTCATGAGCGCGGGCCAAATTCGAATGACGCGGACCCTCCGATCGTAAACTTGGCTCACGGCGGAAGCGACTTCGGCCCAATTGGTCGATGGAATGGAGCATGGTTCCAAAAGAACCTGATCTGATTGGGGGCGATCAATCGTCTCGATGATTTCTGTCACCAAATCTTCGACCGAGATCACCGCGAACGCCCGCGGGGCGCCTTTTGGTTCGGCCGGCGCGGGCAGCCAACCGGACCGAATAAGATCAAACATTGGCTGTAACATAGGATCCCCCGCCCCGATCACGGCTGGCGGGCGAATAATCGTAATCCGCATCTCAGCAGCGAAGGCGTTTAGCGCATTCTCACTCATCGCTTTGGACGCAGCATAGTCGGAAATCAATGGGGCTCGCGCCGCCTGCGAGGAGACGCAGATGAAGTGCTCAATGCCAGCCTTTACCGCGCACGCTGCCATATTGTATGTGCCGATCACGTTAGCAGCGTGGAAGCCATTTGCATCCACCGCTGTCGTTGCCCCGGCAAGGTGCACACATGTTTTGGCACCGTCTAGCAGCGCCAGAATAGCCGCGTGATCTTGCAGCGACCCAGCCATGACCTCCGTGGTGCTTGGGGCGTTTATAGCTCGGTTTTTCTTGGTTCGAATTAGCGCGCGTGTCGGTCTTTGCTGTTTATCTAGACGCGAGAGTAAGTGAGCGCCGATAAAGCCTGTCGCGCCAGTGACGGCGATAAGGTCCCTGCCCGCTTCAGCGGTGCGGTCCATCATTCCATTAGAGCAGGCATAGCGGGTTCGACCGCAAACTCGCCCGAAATAAATTTCTGCCGCGTCCGCATGCGGCTGAGTTTGCCGGAAGAGGTCATAATCAGACTGCGCGTTGGGACTAGGATCACTTCAATGGGTGCGCCAACCGTTTGCCGAACATTTGCGGTCACTTCGGAAAGAAGCGCTTCGCGTTGTTCAGGTTCGCGTGCACGGCACTCTGCGAGAAGATAGATGTGTCCGTTGCCATCATCGTCAGACAATTTGAACGCGGCAGATTTCGGGATATGGCGCCCGCCTGCTTTTTCAGCCGTCCATTCAATGTCTTGTGGCCAAATGTTCCGGCCATTCCAAAGGATCAGATCTTTATGGCGTCCGGTAATGATGAGCTGACCGTCGAGCCAATAGCCAAGATCGCCTGTGTCTAACCAGCCATCCTCATCCGTGAGGGGAAGAATACCCGTGTCTCGATCCAAAATGCCAGGCGAGACGCTGTCCCCTCGGAACATGATACGGCCGACGACACGTTCTGAGACTTCGTTCCCAGCATCGTCGCAGATTTTCATCTCATGGCCTGGGATCGCTTGCCCGCACGCGATCAAAGCGCGTTTGTTCTGATCCTCCGTCGCCGCGGTCGCTGGCACGGCCCGCTGCTGCGAGCGCATAATATCGGAATTGATCACGTCTACTTGGAAGCCGGTGTGTAGCGGGCTGAATGAGACGGCAACTGTGGCTTCTGCGAGCCCATAGCTCGGCACGAATGCCGTTTCGCGGAATCCATGCTCGGCAAAGACCTCCGAGAACTTTTTCAGCGCTTCTGCGCGCACCATATCTCCGCCGATACCGGCGACACGCCAGCTTGAAAGATCTAGGTCCCCACCGCGCCAGCGTTTCGCGCTGATCTCATAACCAAAGCTTGGGCTGTAGGAATGCGTGGCTTTGTTTTCGCTGATCAGCTTCAACCATGTTGATGGTCTGCGCGCGAATGAATGAGAGTCGATATAGTCCACCGACAATTGCGCCATCATTGGCGCCAGGAACTGACCGATCAGTCCCATATCATGATAGAGTGGCAGCCAAGATGAGATCCGGTCTCCTGCGCCGGCCTCTAGTCCCAATTGGATGGCGCGGCAATTCGTCGTCACGCTCTTCTGGCTGCCCACAATGCCTTTTGGAGAGCTTGTGCTGCCGGACGAGAATTGGATGTAGCACATGTCTTCGGGCGCGAATGGGCGTAGATCAGAGATCTCATCCGACAAATCAGACCCATCTAAATTCCCAACCTGGATCCGCG
>JABSQA010000014.1:6630-23752 GCA_013213825.1 Henriciella sp. | reverse complement strand
CAGGCTCAAACTTGAATTCGGCGCCAGCAGGCAATGTAAATTCGCTGTCTCACAAATGCGCTTGAGCTGATCTTTGTAAAATTCATTGCTGCCTAGGGTCACCGGAACAGAAATCGGTACCGGCAGAACCCCCGCATATTGGCAGGCAAAAAACATCACGGCAAAATCAGAACTGGTCTCCGCGATCAGGCCGACCAATTCACCAGGTTCAGTCTCGGTCGTTAGTCGCGCCGCCATTTCGACGGCACGATCTCGAAGCTCCGAATACGGAAGCACATCTTGAAGCTCCCCACGGACGGAGTAGAAATTTAGCCCGGTCACACCCTGGGCTGCATAATCCAATGCCTCGCTGAGAGTTTCAAAGCCGCCGCAATTAAACTCTACACTATTCGCACTCGGGGTTTTTACTCGCATGATCAGCCCTTGTCGCCAGCAGCCGTCCCACAGACTGATTGCTCTACTCAGATGTACGTCTGTTCATCTTCATGTCACATATTTTTCGCAAAAAACAACTTTTTCGTCAGTGCCGTGAACAAATGTGAAGCGATTCTTTGCGCTTTTTTGTTGGGATTCATCACTTTTTTTGACAGAAACTTCTTCTGTGAACGGAGGGACGTTGGTGAAATTACTCAATACGATGATGGCTCGGGGGATCAAAACGGGCACATTGACCATTATTGATGCGGATGGTCAGTCCCACCAACATGGCTCAGGTGAAGCGCCTGCAGCAACGGTCAGAATCACCGACAAGACCCTGTATAGAAAGCTTTTTTTGAACCCTGAATTATATGCGGGCGAAGCCTATATGGACGGCACATTGGTGATCGAAGATGGCAGCATACGTGATCTTCTCAAAGTGTTCGCATTGAATCGAACCGGCTTGCGCAGCCATCCCGTGCAAAAGGTTTTGAAATCTTGGCTCAAACGCATTCGTCGCTGGCATCAGCGGAATCCCGCAGCAACGTCTCGCAAAAATGTGCAGCACCATTACGATTTATCGAATGAGTTCTACAAACTCTTCCTCGATGAAAATATGCAATATTCCTGCGGATACTGGCCCACAGAGGACATTACTCTGGAACAGGCCCAGACGCTAAAAATGGCGCATATCGCCGCCAAGTTGAACCTAAAACCAGGGATGCGCGTGCTCGATATCGGGTGCGGTTGGGGCGGTCTTTCGATTTACATCGCGCAGAACTTTGATTGCGAAGTCGTTGGCGTTACCCTGTCCGACGAGCAGCTGGCCTTGGGCCAAGAACGCGTAAAAGCGGCGGGATTGGAAGATAAAGTCTCGCTTCGGCTGCAAGATTATCGTCACGTGCAGGAAACATTCGATGCGATCGTATCCGTCGGCATGTTCGAGCATGTTGGCGTGGCCCATTACAAAGAGTATTTCGCCAGCATTCGTGAGCGATTGACCGATGAAGGATGCGCCCTCGTTCACTCTATCGGACGCAAAGGCGGTCCCGGCACGACAGGTGCTTGGATCCGAAAATATATCTTCCCAGGTGGCTATTCCCCAGCGCTTTCTGAAACTTTCGCAGAGATTGAAAAAGCAGGTCTATGGGTCACAGATTGCGAGATTTTGCGTCTCCATTACGCCCATACGCTGCGGGAATGGGACAATCGGTTTCAGGCCAATCGTGAAAAAGTCGCCGAGATGTTCGACGAAGCCTTTTGTCGTATGTGGGAATTCTATCTGATCGTCAGCGAATTCACGTTCCGGCATAGGAAACACATGAATTTCCAGATCCAGCTGACGAAGACGGTGGACGCATTACCCTTGGCACGCGACTATATGTTGGAAACAGAACGGACTTTGGTGAGCTGAGAATGGCGCCCACAGACACAATCGAAAAACCAGCAACACTGACCAAGCCTCGCCGCGCCTTCATCAAGAAGAATGGCAAGAAGCTGATGCGCTGGGTGGCCGGATTTCAATCTCGCCAATCGAAAGTTCCTGACACACCTGTCATCCCGAACACGCATTTTCAGCATCTCGAAGCGATCCGAGAAGAATGGCCAACCATTTTGAAAGAAGCGCAAGAGGGCATGGCTTATCGAGATGTGATTCCCGGGTTCCAGGACATCTCACCCGATCAGTATCGCCTCGCTAAGGGGCGCAATTGGCGAACCTTCATTCTTTATGGATTTGGCAAACGCCTCGAGACCAATACCCAACTCACACCGCGCACGGCAGAGCTTTTGGAGACCATTCCGAACCTGCAAACCGCGATGTTTTCCATTCTTTCTCCCGGCTATCACATCCCGGCGCATAAGGGCGTAACGAAAGGCATTTTGCGGGCGCATATTGGTCTGATTGTGCCTGATGAATCAGATAAGTGTCGGATCCGCATCCACGATGAAATCGTCGCCTGGAAGCCGGGAGAATTGTTCGTGTTCGATGACACTTACGAGCATGAAGTTTGGAACGAGACGGACCAAGAGCGCGTTATTCTGCTCTTCGACTTTGACCGACCGATGAAGTTTGGCGGGCGCTTGCTCAATGCTCTGCTGCTCGCCGCGATGAAGATGACCGCTTTCTATCGCGATCCGAAAAAGAATTTGGAAGCCTCCGAAGCGCGGCTTGAGCGGGCAATTGCGAAACGTAATGAGATGCTCGAGCGTTTTTAGTTTTTTCGTGTCAGCTGTTTAAATCTGGCGGCGCAAACTCCGGCAAACCTTCCAGTGCCGACTGCAAGGCCGCGCCCCATCCCTGAGAGATGGCGGAGAAGGAAGGATCATTCTCTTCGATCCGAAACTGTGCCCCGGTCTTAAGCGCGTCCGCGTCATAGACATGAACATCGAGCGGCATGCCAACAGACAGGTTCGCGCGTAAGGTGGAATCGAAGGACACACATAAAAGCCGAAGTGCCTGCTCGACGGTCATAGCCGGATCAAAGGCCCGCAAAATGATCGGGCGGCCATACTTGGTCTCACCAATTTGGAAGAATGGCGTCTCTGCACTGGCTTCAATAAAATTGCCCTCTGGATAGATCAAAAATAGGCGCGGCTCCTGGCCCGCAATTTGCCCCCCCATGATCAGAGTCGCCCGGAACGCCGCCTCAGCATCCTGCCCTTCATCCGCATGCGCATGCACCACCTCGTTCAATGTGTCCGCAATCAACCGCGCGGCTTGGAACAGGGTCGGCACTTGCAACAAGGTCGGGTCACGTTCTTCCGGGGCTTTTGAGCGTTCGTCGAGCAGGCTAACCACTGCTTGAGTCGTCGCGAGATTGCCGGCGGTCATTAGCGTAATGACCCGTTCCCCTGGCGTGGACCAGGTGAACATCTTGCGGAATTTAGAAATATTATCAACGCCAGCATTGGTGCGCGTGTCGGACATGAAGATCAAATGCTTGTCCATTTTTAACGCAGCGCAATAGGTCATGCTGGGCCTTTCTCAATTCGATCGTCCGGATTTATTGCTGAACTTGAATCGAGACAATCAAATTTTCCCGTCCCGCGCCCAGTGTGAGGCCTCTGGTCGGCGCTGCATCAGCATAGTCTAAGCCTTGAGCAATGCGGACATAACGCTCATCGGGGCTGATTCCGTTCGAAATATCAAACCCAACCCAGCCTAGACCATCGAGATAGACCTCCGTCCAAGCATGACTGGCCTCTTGCTGCGTGCGATCATCCATTAGGAGATATCCGCTGACATATCGTGCCGGGAAACCTTTGTGGCGCAGGATGCTCAGAAAGATATGACTATGATCTTGGCAGACACCTTTGCCATTCTGCAACGCTTCTCCCGCCGTTGTTGCAACGCCCGTTTCACCTGGCGTGTACGCAACTTGATCCCGAATGAGCTGACTAAGCGTGTGCAAGTCTGCAATTGTGTTTTCGGATGGGAGGACGATCGACTCAGCCAAGGCGATCAGGTTTTCGTTCAATGCTGTGAGCGCCGTTTGTCGGCGATAGAACCAAAGCGGCATTGCATGCTGATGGAGCCCCAAAATACCATCGCTTGAAAGCGTCGAGACTTCACCAGATACGCCGATTTCCAGCATTTGCGCATCGGGTAGGACTTCAATCAAATCAACGCAATTGCCATGTTGATCAAAGAAACGGGCTTGTTGCCGTGCACCTTCGAGTGAAACCTCCCAATTAATGACGGTTTGGGCGGCGCAAGATTGCGGCGCCGCACGCAACTGTAGAAGGCCATAGGATGGAGGCTCATCATAATGAAATTGCGTGGTGTGATTGATGGTCAGCCGCATGTCACTTGGTAAACCTATAGTCTTGCTCAATTTGCTTCGACAGAGCGGCATTGCGCGCGATGAAATCTATCAAGAATTCGTGCAGGCCGGAGCCGATAATCGCGTCGCTGCTCGAACTGGTAATCAGCGCTTCATGATTGGCCGCGAGCTCATGCGCATGTGTACGGTGTCCATATTCGTGTTCCAAAGCGTCGAGCGTCGCAATGATCTCATCATAACAATATGCGATTGAGCGCGGCAGACGCACATCATGGATCAAAAACTCAACAATCGCGGCGGGACTTATCTCACCCCCATACAGCCAATGGAATGACCGTTCAGCTGAAGCAGAACGCAGTATCATCTCCCATTGAACGCGATCAAGCGACGAGCCGACAGATGCGCTGGAGGGCAAAAGCACATAATATTTCGTGTCCAAGATACGCGCCGTATTGTCCGCCCGTTCGATCAAAGCGCCAAGTGAAACAAAGCGGAAAATGTCATTGCGCAACATGGTGCCATTAATGCTGCCGCGCACCAGCGCCACCTGTTGCCGAACGGAAGACAGCAGATCCTGCAAATCCGATTGATGTCGCTGCGCGGTATGATCGCGCTTGAACTGTAACCAGGTTTCGTTGATCGCCTCCCAGACATCACGGGTTAGCGCGGTACGAGTCATCCGGGCGTTTTCCCTCGCGGCCTCGATCGAGCGATACAAGCTGCTTGGATTGTTTTTCTCTGCCACCAAGAAATCGACCGTACTCCGCGTGCTGAATCGGTCATAGGCGTCTACGTACAGATCCCGTGTGCCCGCGGTGGTGAGCACGGATTCCCACTCGCTCTCAGCCGTTCGCGCGCGGGTGAGTGACATCCGAAATCCCGCATCAATCAAACGGGCTGTGTTCTCAAAGCGCTCTAAGTAACGCATCATCCAGAACAAGCCCGATGCGGTTCGCCCCAGCATCTTACTCATCGCTTAGCACCCACGTGTCTTTCGTACCGCCCCCTTGGCTCGAATTCACCACCAAGGATCCTTCTGTCATTGCCACCCGCGTGAGCCCTCCTGGGACAACTTCAATCGAGTTGGGCGACACCAAAACGAAGGGCCGCAAATCGACATGGCGTGGGGCCAATCCGGCCTCAGTGAGGATCGGGACCGTGGACAATGCCAAAGTGGGTTGCGCGATATAGTTAGACGGTTTCGCTTCAAGCTTTTTGCGGAACGCTTCGATCTCTTTCTTGCTCGCCGCTGGCCCCACCAACATTCCATACCCACCGGAGCCATGCACCTCTTTGACGACAAGCTCGGACAGATTCTCCAATACGTATTGTAGAGAGGACGGTTCAGAGCAGCGCCACGTCTGTACATTTTTCAGAAGCGGTTTTTGGCCCGTATAGAATTCGACGATGTCGGGCATGTAGGAATATAATGCCTTATCATCAGAGATGCCTGTGCCGGGCGCGTTCGTAATCGTGACACCGCCTGCGCGATAAATGTCGAATATCCCGGGAACCCCCAATAGCGAATCCGGATTAAAATTTAGGGGATCAAGATACTCATCATCCACGCGGCGATAGATGACATCGATGGGTTCGTATCCGCAGGTTGTCCGCATACAAATTCGACCATCGACAATCTTCAGATCATGCCCTTCGACAAGGTCGACCCCCATCTGATCGGCTAAGAATGCGTGCTCATAATAGGCTGAGTTGTGAATGCCTGGCGTGAGCACGGCGATCGTCGGCTTGCCTTCACACGCGGTCGGCGCAGACGCGGCCAAAGTTTTACGCAGCATGGAGGGATAATCGCTGATCGACTCGACCCCCAGATTGGAAAACAATTCCGGAAACATTTTCAACATGGTTTCCCGGTTTTCCAACATGTAGGAAACCCCTGAGGGTGTGCGGGCATTATCCTCCAACACGAAAAACTCGTCCGGCCCCGTACGGACCAAATCCGTCCCAACAATATGCGTGTAAATGCCACCCGGCGGATTAACGCCGACCATTTGCGATAAGAAAGCCTCGTTCTCCAAAATCAGAGGCGCCGGAATCCGGCCCGCCCGCAAGATTTCTTGGCGGTGATAAATATCGTGCAGAAATGCGTTCAGCGCTTTGATGCGTTGCTCGATGCCTCGTGTCAGCGTGCGCCATTCTTTGGCGCTTATGATTCTTGGCAATAGATCGAACGGGATTAATCGCTCTTCCGCGTCTGCTTCGCCATAGACATTGAAGGTGATACCTGTGCGCCGAAAAAATTCTTCAGCTTTCTGAGCTTGCCGATTGAGCCGAGCAGGCTCAATCTCCGACAAGAGTCGATGATAAGTTTCATATGGCGCGCGAATACCCTCGCCATATCCGTGCATCTCATCAAAGAAACGATCATTCCCAGCCATACCCGTATCAGGCACGCTCACGCGTGCACGACAATAGAGCGCACGCGATACGTGTGCCGAGTCGTATGGTTGCTTAAAATTTGGGCGGTTGGAATTAGAGAGGAATTAGGTCGAATGGCGGCTCAAAGCGCCCTCCGCAGCCGCGGTTCTACCTGCCGCTAGGTGCGGTCTTGGAGCAAAAACTGCGATCTGTTATGCCATCCTTTGCAAAGGTCGCGCTGGAGACGCGCCGCCTATTCGATTATGGTATCCCCTGAACAAAAGAGCGAGACGAGATTGAGCACGCACCCATTAGAACTGGCCCGCCCCTTTTTCGAAGAAATCGCTGACCGCGCGACCGAGTTTGAATCGCAAGGACATGTCTCACAGGACTTGGTCGACCGCATCGCGGATACTGGCTTATACCGTATCTGCAATCCGGTTGAGTATGGCGGCCTCGCCGCCACGCCCGGGGAATTCGCAGAAGTCGTAGAATATGTCGCGAGCGCTGACGCTTCCAGCGCCTGGGTCATGTTTATTGGCAACTCCGCGGCCTTCAGCATCGCCGATTTGAGCGGCGATTTGGGTAAAGCTCTTTCGGATGATCGCAGCGCGTATGTCGCTGGCGTGTTCGCCCCAATGGGACGGGCAACCCGGACCACCCAAAACGGGGTTGAAGGATTTGTTTTGAATGGACGCTGGCAATGGGGCTCAGGAAGCCCAAACTGCAAATACCTCACCGCGGGTGCATTTATCAAAACCGATGACGGTTCACTCGAGACACTCCCAAACGGCGCCCCTCGCCATTGCAGCTTTCTCATCCGACGCGACGAATTGGAACTTCTCGATACGTGGCAAGTCTCAGGACTAAAAGGCACCGGATCGACAGACTTTCAGGTCGAGGACCTTTTCTTGCCAGCAGATCGTATGATTGCCACGGAAGCGCGGCGCACCGATCAAGCGATTTTTCGGTTTCCCTATTTCGGTTTTTTGGCCATCGGCATCGCGGCGGTTGCGCTTGGGATTGCAAAGGCAAGCTTGGACCATGTGATCGAACTGGCCTCCGCCAAAAAACCTCAAGGCAGTTCCAAATCACTGGCGCAACGCCCGGCCGTGCAAATCAAAATTGCGCGGGCACAAGCGAGATTGAGAGCCGCACGCCTCTTTGTTTTTGATGCGATCGATAATTGTTGGCGCGACGCGCAGGACGAGTCCGAACCTTCCGTCGAGAGCCGCGTCGATCTTCGTTTGTCACTGACTCACGCCGTCCACGCTTGCGCAGAAATTGTGACGGACCTCTATACGCTCGCAGGCGGCAGTTCCGTCTACAGTAAAAGCCCGCTGCAACGTCACTTCCGAGACGTTCATGTGGCGACCCAGCACATGATGGTCAACGAATCGAGCTTGGAGCTCACGGGCCGCATCTTGCTTCGGCAAGAAACGAAAGTCTCGCAATTATAGGGTCCAATTTTCAAACGCGACAGCGTTCAAATTAGCTGAGCAGAATAAGCGCCAGCGTTGCATTCATGATCATCAGTACAAAGTCGATGATGAAGATTTGCAACATCACGCCTTTAAACACGCGCCACAAACCTTCGCCCTTGAGGTTCTGCAAGGCCATGGGAACATTTCCCGCAAATTGCGAGCCGTGCGACAAAGCGTTGAATCCCAATAAAACGGCCAATTGGGCCGGCGTTTCAAACCCAGCGACATTGAAGACGAGTAAGACGTTCAAAACGGAAAGGGCAAAATTAAACCCGCCCATGAACCGACCAGACTCGACCACGGCGGCATAGGCCGAATTCTCTCGATCTTCTTTGCGGGGCACCATCACTTTGGCAAATACGTTTCGTCGCAGATAGAAGGCGACAAACCCCATGCCGTACCAAATCGCATTCACCAAAAATATCGCGGTGATCATATGATCAATCATCGGCTTCCCTATATTCGCAGATCTCTAGGGTGCTGTGGCTTCGCCCGCTTGGCAAGCGGGGCAATTCACTGCCCGGCGGTGATCGCTGCCAGCGCATCCTCCAATTCCTGCAATTCAGCCTGGATTGGGACCGCTCCACCGATCAGATCGTTCGACTCATCAATATCGGAATCGAGATCATAGAATTCCTGCTCGCCATTTTCGCGTTCAATCAGCTTATAGCGAGCGTCACGAACCGTCCGGTCGCCCGCATATTCAGAATAGATGTACGCATTTGGACCCGCCGAACGTGTCTGAAACAGACCCGCGAAGGATCGTGCATCATGGATCATCGGGAGGTCTTGTCCGGCCAGTTCGGATATGGTCGCGAAAAAGTCTGGTGCCTGGATGATGGCGTCTTCGCGTTCTCCGATACGCGTGACGCCTGCCCCGGAAACAATCATGGGCACGCGCACACCGCCTTCAAACACGTTGCCCTTGGATCCTCTTAGAACCGCGTCTGGATCTGAGACAGCACGCGGTGTTCCATTGTCTCCGATGAAGAGGATGATCGTATTGTTCCGTACATCCGGATCAAGCGAATCCAAGAGGCGACCAATCTCGCTATCCATCGCCTCTATAGCGGCGAGATAATAGGGTCTTGGATTATTATCGATATCTGTGGCGCTCCCAGAGAGCGTGCGGTCGTGCAATGTGCTGGGCGGCAAATGAAAGGGCGAATGCGGGGCGTTATAGGCCACCCAAGCAAACCAAGGCCCTGATTGCTGGCTCAGCCAATCAATCGCTTGGTCGGTGATTTCGGTGGTCGCATAGGAGGTCACATCGCGATCGGTCCCATTGATCGTAAGGGTCCAATCGAAATAGTCACCGACCCCGCCTCGCAGAAGTCCAGCGAAATGATCTATGCCCATACGATTGGGTTCTGATACGCCGGTCCCCAAATGCCATTTGCCAATCAATGCTGTCGCATAGTCGGCGCTTTCCGGCACATCTCGCAAATGCGCGTGAAGCGTGACCTCATCAGATGGCAGTGAATCGCCAGGCTCAAATACACTTGTGCGCCGTCCATGCTTTCCGGTGATCAAAGCTGCGCGCGTCGGCGAGCAAACCGCACTGACCCAAAGGTTCTCAAAGACAAGTCCCGTCGCCGCCAATTGATCAAGTGTCGGTGTGTCGGGTAGATCTGACCCGAGCGCATACTGAGCTGACGAGTCCTGACCATAATCGTCTGCGATGATCAGAAGTATATTTGGCGATTGCAATGCGGGCACCGAAACCGAAATCTCGAATGTGTCCGTCGCCGTCAAGCCATCCGGGTCGGATGCGGTAATGCTGACGGTTATGTTGCCATCTGTCGTCGGCGTGCCCGTGATGTTTGTTCCGCTAACGCTCAAGCCGCGAGGGGGCGTAGATAATTCAACCGAGTACATTAGCGCATCACCATCGGGATCACTGAACGTCGCGCCACGCTGGCTTGCATCATAATCGAATGAAGTGCCGACTTGGCCCGCTTGATCCGCATTCTCTGAAGCGACGATCGGCGCGCTATTCGCGGACGGCATTGGATCTGGAGTGGGATCGGGCGAAGCGGGAGGACTGCTCCCCTCCCCTGCACCACCGCAGGACGCGCAAATCAAGAGACCCCCAAATAATAAGACTCTTAGCATTCCGGTTCTCTTTATACCCGCTTTTCACTTTCGAACTTCGTTATCGAACGCTTGGCAAACCGGCGGATCCGGACTGACATGCGCGGACGAACCATCCGTCCGAACGCCTAAGCTAGGTTTAACTGAGTGTTGGAAAGTGCCTACAAGTCGCCGTCCGCACGTCTCTATTTGTCAGAGCTGCATCACTTTGGACGTCATCGCTGGTATCAAAGTGAGGCGACGCATAGCGCCGCCCCAATTGCGGTATGAGGTTGCAGCCTCGTTGCGGCTAATCCGCCTTTCTACAATGTCTGAACATCCTTGCGATTTATGCGCCCAGCACTTCTGGTAGCGCTTTGCAAAAACGCTCTACGTCGGCAATCGTCCCCATGGAGACACGGGTCCATTCATTATAGTCCATATATTGCCCCCTTACGGAGATCTTCTTTTTCATCATGGCTTCCTGGACGGCATTCGCTTCTTTGCCCGACTTGAAGTAGACGAAATTTGTCTGCGACGGCAAGCGCGTGAGCCCGAGCGTATCGATAGTGGTATTGACCATGTCCCGGGCCTCTTGAATTTTCGAACGTGACATCGCCAGGAATTTCTCATCATTGTAGCAGCCGATGGCCGCGGCTATAGAAAGACTTGGCGACCAGGACATCGCCGTCGCGCGGATTTTCTCTGCCGTTTCAGCGGACGAAATTGAGTAGCCAACGCGAACTCCGGCCATGCCGTAAATTTTAGAGAATGTCCGCGTGACGATAACGTCATGCCCCGCATTGATGAGCGGAACACATGAATTCCCCTCAGGGTCATCTGACAATTCAATATAGGCTTCATCAACAAGAACTGTGGTCTTGCTCGCCATACGTTTTACCGCAGCTTTGAGAGTCGCGGCGTCGGACACCATCCCCGTTGGATTGTTTGGATTGCACAATTGGACCAAACCAGTTTCTGGCGTCACTTTCGCTTCAATGGTGCTCAGATCTACACTCATATCGGCGGCGAGTGGCACGCGCTCAATATTGGCCATGCGCAAATTGACTGCATAGAGCGCGGTCGTGTCCCAGAACAATCGCGGCGCGACGATCGGCCCTTTTGGTCCGTATATGAGCGCAATTGCGCTTAGAACTTCGCCGGAGCCTGTGGTCACGACCACTTGCTCTGGAGATACATTGTTCTTCTCCGCAATCATTTCAGTCAGCATCACTTGCGCTTCAAACGAGGTATAATAAGCGCCTTTCGAAGCTGCGTATTCAATCATGTCACGGGCGGATTTGGCCGGCCCATATGGGTTTTCATTTCGCGACAATAGCGCGACCCCCTCTTTTGGTCCCAAAAGGTAGGGGTCGATCGCTGGCGCTGGCGGAAAGGCGCCTTCCGCTGCTGCTTGTGTTGTTGATCCAACCGAACTGACACAAGCGGACGCGCCCGCGATAGAAGTCCCCATTGCACCGGTGAGCATCAAACGGCGGGTGAGATTAAGAGTCATAGTGTCGGTCCTTTTTGTGAACTGTGTTGGTCAGTAGTGAGTAAAAAATTCTGAGCTGCCTCATGAGAAAGAATTCCAAAGCACGATGGCCGACGTGGTGAGGAGATACACGCCGAATACGCGCTTGAGCGCCGGTCCGTTTAGCGCATGGGCGGCCTTCGCGCCCAAAGGCGCTGTGATGAAAGACATGGCTGTGATCGCCATGACCGCAAAAATATTGACATAACCAAACGACCCCATTGGCAGCGCATCTTTGCCAACCACCAAAGCCGCAAAGCCGATAGCGCCCGGCACAGCGATAATGACGCCGAACCCCGCCGCGGTAGCAACTGCTTGGTGAATGGGGCGTCCACACATGGTCATGGTCAGCACCGCAATGGTGCCGCCACCAATGCCGAGCAAGGCGGAAAACCCGCCCAAGAAAGAGGCCAGTCCGACCCGCGTCAGGCCTTTCGGCATTTCATCTGCAAGTTTCACGTCTCGTAAGACAGGAGATATGAAGTGTAAGCCCATCAGGAAAACACCGATTGAAAAGATCCATTTCAAGGACCGGCCATCCATAAACTGGGCAAGGTATAATCCGCCGGCAACTCCAAGCACCAACCACGGCGCCCAATCTTTGATAATGGTAAAATCTACGGCACCTTTTTGATTATGCGCATGCACCGAGCGCGAGGATGTCACGATAATTGTCGCTAATGAGGTTCCGATCGCGACATGGGTCAAAACTTCTGCGTCGACACCAAACACGGTAAAAACCAGCAACAAAGCTGGCACGACGACAAACCCGCCGCCAATACCAAAAAGGCCGGCGACAAATCCGGCCACGAGTCCAGCTGCCATCAACACGCCAATGAGTTGCAGCAATTGCAGGCTTTCACCTTCTAATACTGGCATAAAATAGTCCGTTCTACTTGAGCTAAGAGTCTGTGTTTTTTTTAGAAGCTCGGAGGGCAGACGCCTCTGCCCTCCGATAGTGATTTGCGTGTGAATAAGCTCGTCAGACGCTAGAACTTGGCGACGGCGCGGACATAGTAGAAACCGCCCTGCCAATCGACTTCGCTCGCGGAGAGATAAATCCGGCCGCAGCAACTGTCGCCAATCGCTGGGTCAGCTTCGTCTGGATACTCATCGAACAAGTTACGGGCACCAACAGACAGCGTAATTGCGTCTGTCACATCATATGACCCTTCGACATCGACATAAATTTCCTCGCCAAAATCTTGAATGTTGCCCGTGGCACCACCGCTATCTGAGTTTTCATATGGTCCAAAAATGCTGGCCCGCCCAAAGAACGAGAATTTCCCGAGATTGTGCGTGGCCGAAAGGTTCGCCCGCCACTGTAGTGGGAAGTTTTCGAAGTCATAACGGCTTTCAGCATTGAATAAGCTGGTTACGTCACCATCGAACTCAGTTTCATTCCAATTGAATGCACCGGAAAAGTCAGTAGTCCCGTTTGCACCCCAATCCTGTTTATAAGTCAGGACGACATCGACACCGCGTGTTGTAGTGTCGAATGCATTTTGGAAGAAATTCACGCCGCCAATTGTATTTGCGTTTGGAACCCCCGCAGCGGCGAGAACTGATGCGTACTCATTGCCAGACGGAGCTGGGCTGCCATCATTCAAAGCAGGGAAGTCAATGTCATTGATAATGGTAATCGTAGAAACCGCATTCACGCGATCTTCTAGGTCAATTTGATAAAAATCGACCGTATAGGTGAAGTCGCCCACATTACCTAAGAAACCAAACGCGATATTGTCAGACTTCTCGGGTCCGAGTGGTTCTGCGCCCAGTGCGATCGCCGCTGGGTTGCTTGTCGGGAACAAGCCCGTCGCAACAGGTACACCGTTGGGATGCCGGGTTGATACCTTGGTCGTACCCAGCTGACCCGGTGTTGGGGCTCGGAAGCCGGTTCCAACTGAGCCACGGACAGAGAACATTTCGTTGAAGTCATACTGCGCGGCTAATTTCCAAACGGTTTCTTCGCCAAAGTCAGAATAGTCTTCAAAGCGCACGGCACCTTGGACAAACAATTGGTCCGTGATGTCAGTGCTGACGTCGACGTAGACGCCATAGGAATCCCGGGTCAGCGTTCCGACAGAGTCGGGTCCGTAACCAGGGAAACCATTCGAGCCCACGCCGACCGTTCGATAAACAGGATCGCCGCTATCTGTACAATCCAGTGTTGACCCACCCGCAATTACAGCGGCCCCCGCAGCCGTTGCTGTTCGCAAAGCCACATCGTCTTCATCCGTACAGAACCCAAACGGATCTTGCGACGAGAATGGACCATTAGCAAACGAGGCAGCGTCGCCTCCGACGATTTCATAAGACTCATCCAAGTAGCTCGCACCAAAAGCGACGACCACAGGAGATGCTGTTCCAGCTTCGAACCCATAAGAAAAGTCGGCTTGAAGCTGGGTTTCTTCGTTGATCAAATCGCCAGGTCGGAAACTCGTTGGCGTATCTGGCCCCAGAGACGGGTTGATCGTGTTCATCAGGGTGTACTGGATCTCGTTGGAGCCATAACGGCCAGACAAGTCCCAAGTGAACCCGTTTTCCATCTCACCTTTAATTCCGGCTAAGAAAGACAGATCTTCAATTTCCCCAAAGAAGCGTGGTGTGAAACCGCCTGGGAAAAGGAAAAGTGGTGAATAGACCGAACCATCTTCGAGTCTTAGATTTTCAATCGTGCCATTGCCCGGGAAGCGATAGAAGAAACTGCCATCGCTTTCAGACGTGGTGTAGTTACCAAAGCTATATAGAGAAACGCTGTCGCTTAGATCAATTCCTGCGTTGTAGAAAAGACCTAGGCGCTCGACATTCGGCGCACCCCAAGGCTGCACGACATCGCCATCTCCAATATTGGCATCAGGGAGCCCCGCAATGTAAGAGGCTTCAGTATAACCGGCAATTGAAGTGTCAAAACTCCCTCCCAGGGCCCCTGCAAAGCGCGGATCGTTCACATCTGCACAAGCAAACCCTTCACAATATTGATTTGCGCGTACGGTCGCTTCTGCATCATAGTACTCACCAGAGATGCTCAGAAAGCCAGAATCCCCTAATGGCAATCCAATATTACCAGCGATCATATATTCGGTTCCGTCGCCCTCATAATATTGACCCGTCTGCGCTGTTAGAGTGATCCCTTCCGCATTGTCTTTCAAAATGAAGTTGATCACCCCCGCAATAGCATCCGATCCGTATTGCGCGGCGGCGCCATCACGCAGCACTTCCACGGTGCCAATCGCTGTGGAAGGAATGGTGGCGATATCAGGGCCTTGCGTCCCCGATCCCCCAATAGAAACTAGGGCTGCGCGATGGCGTCTCTTGGAGTTGACCAATACCAGCGTCTTATCGGTTGGCAGGCCACGAAGTGTAGCTGGGCGAATAAAACTCGCGCCGTCGGAAATTGGCTGACGCGATAGACTGTAAGATGGGACCAGGGTCCGTAAGATATCGTTCGTATCCGTGAATGAAACGGCCTCGATATCGTCCGCTCCAAATACGTCAATTGGCACCGGTGAGTCGGTTACCGATCGCGGTGCGCCAAGCGCACCCGTTACAATAATGGTTTCTTGAACAGCAACTTCATCTTCGGTATCTGCCTCTTGAGCCTATACACTTGGTGTAAATGCTAAACTTGCCGAGACCGCCGCGCAGGTAAGCAGACGTTTTCGCAGGGAAATCCGCATAGAAATATTCCTTCTAATGACCGGCTCTAGCGCCGGATCAAAATTCGTTTTTTTGAAAGAGAATGGCTCAAACGGGCTGCGGTGACGCTTCTGCGACACGCGTTCGAGATTCATACTCCAGGGTAATTGCGAGGCTCGTCTTTGAGTCTCGTATGCGGCGCGGGGCCGAGATATTTGCGCGTCGTTGCGCAGACAGGGATTAAGTTCGTCGTTAAACTTAAAGTTACTATTCTCGGAGACTACGCCATGGAAAAGTCTGGACTTCTGTGAATTGTTATTTTTGCTGCGGGTGCTCACAGTTTGAGCATCAGTGACCTTTGACCGGACAAGCTTTGCCTAAATCTGCCTACCCTACCCTAAGGGTAACAAAACTAATCGTTGCGTGGCAGCCATTAGAACAAAGCATCCGAGTATAGAATCAGCGTTTCCGCGACTTCTTTGATGGGCTTTGATTGGCGCATGGCGAGCTCTCTGAGCGTTCGATAGGCTTCTTGTTCGCTGGATTGCTTTTGCTGCATGAGAATCCCTTTTGCGCGCTCAATAACTTTGCGCGCCGCAAGTTCCTCTTGCGATTTCATCAATTCTCCGCGGAGCGCTTCATTGAGTTTAAACCGCTCGAGCGTGACCTCTATAAGGGTCGGTACACGGTGCACTTCAAATCCATCCACGACGAAAGACGTAATCCCAAGTCGAATGGCGACCGGCGCCAGGTTTTCCGGGTCCCGGCTGACAAAGACCACGATTGGGATCGAGACTCGGTGACTTGCCTCTTTCAATTGTTCAATTGAGACAAGATCGATCGTATCGCTGAGGACAAGCAAAATATCATAAGCATCACGCTCAAGCGTAGAGGAAATATGGGCAATGGGTTCTACGGATTGCTGAATCACACAGGTGCTGTCCATCACACGCTGCAAACGCGCGAATGCAAACTCGTCGGATGTCGCCAGAAGAATGTTCAATACAGAGCCCTCAAAATGGAATGCTAAGCCGCAGCAGCAAATCTAAATCGAATCCCCAATCGTGATTTCACGAATTTTCGTTGCGTGATTTCAAGCACTCGAGAGGTTTGACGGACCCGCGGGCCGGTTTTTGAACAACAAGCAGCCACCAATGCGCGACATTCGTGCGAAATTCGCGCCGACAAACGCAATAACGGCCGCCCGTTTCGAGCGGCCATTGGATTTCGGTCTTGCTGATGACAGATGCAGAGTCTGGCTCAAAACGCTGAAACGCGCGTCTTCGAGAACAGTTACAAGCGCTCAAAAACGGCGGCTAGGCCTTGCCCACCGCCAATGCACATGGTTTCGAGACCGAACCGCGCTTCGCGCCGCGACATTTCTCTGAGCAATGTCGTCAGAATACGAACGCCTGTTGCGCCCACAGGATGCCCCAGTGAGATTCCAGACCCATGTACGTTAATGCGCTGATGATCCTCTTCGGTGAGGCCGAGTGCTTGCGTACAGGCCAGCACTTGCGCCGCAAAGGCTTCATTGAGCTCAATAAGATCCATATCGGATAGGCTGAGCCCCGCTTTCGCCAGCGCCTTTTCCGTTGCGGGCACGGGTCCAATCCCCATTGTTATTGGCGGCGGTCACAATAATGCCTATCCAATTCTCAAAGGGATGAGCCAAGGCCGTCACTCCACGTTTGCAGCAATCAATCTCGATCCGCATACTGATTTTAGAGCGCTTGAAGGGCGTCATAGTGGCAATGGTTTTCATTATGCCACTGAGCAAGGTTTTTTAAGCCATTATTTTTGTTTGGGTATGC
>JABSQA010000014.1:0-6620 GCA_013213825.1 Henriciella sp. | reverse complement strand
CCCAGCTGACCATACGTCCGATCGGTTTCAGACCGTATTTCTCCACCGCATCGCGAGACGCGACGATACAAGCCGCGGCTCCGTCATTCTGTCCTGACGCGTTGCCAGCTGTCACCGTTGCGTCTGGATCGGTCCGTCCCATAATCGGACGTAAGGTTGAGAGTTTCTCCACTGTTGTTCCTGGGCGAGGATGTTCATCGGCATCCACCACGGTATCGCCTTTACGGCCTTTGACAGTGACGGGCACAATTTCTTGAGCAAAAACACCGCTTTCAATCGCCGCGCCGGCGCGGGCTTGTGATCGCGCGGCGAGTTGGTCTTGAACCTCTCTGGAGATCGAATATTCCTTGCGCAAATTTTCTGCAGTTTCGATCATCCCCCCTGCCACCGGATGGTGCTGGCCGCCCGCTGTGACGCGTCCTCGTGTTAGCCCATCTTCGAGTTGGATATTGGGTGATTTCACCCCCCATCTGATTTCGGTGGAATAAAATGGTGCACGGCTCATGCTCTCGGCTCCGCCGGCAATGATGACATCCGCCCCACCCGTTGCCACGGTCATGGCCGCGTAAATGACCGCCTGTAAGCCAGACCCACAGCGTCGGTCCAACTGCAAGCCACCGGCTGTGACCGGTAATCCTGCGTCCAACGCCACGACGCGCCCCAAAGCCGGCGCATCCATGGTCGGATAACAATTGGCAAACACCACATCATCAACCGCCTCACCTGGCAATCCCGTACGATTGAGCAGCTCTGTAACAACTTGCGTCGCAAGCTGATGAACAGGCACAGTCTTGAACGCCCCTCCAAACGCGCCAACGGGCGTACGTAACGGCTCACAGATTACGACGTCTTCAAAAGCGTTCATGGCCTTCTTCCTCCCAATGCTCCGGCTTCGCAGTGACCTTAGTCCCTTGATCGGCGATTGTCAGCGAGACAAGTCGGCGGTTTGAAGTCTTGAAAGCGGATATCGTTTTTTTCAGATTATTCGGCGGGGACGGTTTGTTGATGGCTTTCAAGTTCCAAACGGCGCGCCACATCGCTGGGTGATCCTGATCCCCGAGCGATCAAGGCATATGCCGTGGGAACAAACAAGATCGTGACCAGAACCGCTGCGATCACGCCAAACAGAATGACCACACCGATCGCCGCCCGTGTTTCCGCGCCTGCGCCACTAGAAAGAATGAGCGGAACGGTTCCAGCAGCTGTGGTCAATCCGGTCATAACGATCGGCCGCAAGCGCGCCATGGAGGCTTCTTTAAGGGCCTCACGGAACTCCATGCCCTCATCGCGAAGCTGGTTGGCGAATTCGACGATGAGAATGCCATTCTTAGCCGCCAAGCCAACCAACATGATCAATCCGATCTGAGTATAGATGTTGATACTATTTCCGGTCAGCCAAAGGCCGAGCAATCCGCCCGCCAATGTGGCGGGGACGCACATCATGATAATAATTGGATGTCGGTAACTCTCGAACTGCGCCGCCAGAACGAGGAAGACAATCGCGAGGCCAATGGCGAAAACGAATAGAATCGACGACCCGGAGGTTTTGAAATCCAATGACTGACCTTTAAAGTCTATCGTCGCTTCAACCGGCAGCACATCTCGTGCAATCACCTGCATCCCGGTCAAGATCTCGCCGAGCGACGCCCCGGGCGCAAGTCCAGCTTCGATGGTGATCGCGCGAACGCGATTATACCGATTGAGTGTCGGACTATCAGCGATCGCACCCACACTGATCAAACTGGACAATGGAATTAGGTTTCCGGATCGCGAGGATCGGACATAAATATTCTCAATATCATTGGGGTTATTTTGATCTGACCGAAGACCTTCAAGAATGATATCATATTCTTCGCCGTTTTCGATATAGGTCGTAACCCGTCTTGAACCGAGCATGGTCTGCAATGTGATTCCGATATCAGCCACGGTCACACCAAGATCGGCGGCGCGATCATAATCGACTTGGATCCGATATTGAGGCTGCGTTTCCTTATAGTCCCAATCAATGTCGACCAGGCCAAGATCGCTATCCTCTAGCGCCGCAACAAATGTATCTCGCCACTCTGTCAGCGCTTCATAGGTCGGTCCGCCAATCACGAATTGAACCGGTTTTCCGGTACCGCCTCCCAGACCTTGCCTCATGCGCGCAAAGCCCCTCACGCCTGGCAGATCAGCAAGTTTTCGATCGACCTCAGCGACAATTGTATCGGCCGGGCGTCTTTGGCTCCAATCATTGAGAACGACAATTATAAATGCCTGATTGAATGAAGACGATCCGAATCCCGGTGCGCGAAAGAGCAATCGGTTCACCTCGGGCGGCTTGCCCTCCTGGCTTTCCGTATATGGCAAAAGACGGCGCTCAATTTCATCAATATAGCGCTCCATATAACTATAGGACGCCCCTTCCGGACCGCGCACCACGACGAAGAATGCACCGCGATCCTCTTTGGGAACATATTCTTGAGTGACCTTCTCAGACAGATGATATGTCGCTCCAAACAGACCCGCGAGCAGGATCGCCATCATTAATGGCCGGGGGATCAATATATTGAGCAACCATCCATAGCCGCGTCGGATCAATCCGAACGCGCCATCTACGATTTTCGGCAGCGCATTGGTTATGGTCCACTTACTCTGCGGCCTGCTTAAGAGCTTAGACGCCATCATTGGTGTTAGCGTTAAGGCCAACAGGCTGGAAAACACCACAGCCGCTGAAATGGCTAGCGCGAACTCGGTAAACAATCGTCCAATATCACCTTGTAAGAAGGTGATCGGTACGAACACGGCAACCAAAACCATCGTCGTCGCAATCACCGCAAACCCGACTTGTCGTGTTCCCTTGAAGGCTGCGACCAGCGGTGTCTCGCCATATTCCTTCATGCGGCGAGAAATGTTTTCGAGCACCACAATTGCATCATCAACGACCAGGCCAATGGCAAGAACCATGGCCAATAGCGTCAGCAAATTGATCGAAAAGCCGAGCGCATAGAGAACAATAAAAGTGGCGATAATGGAGATTGGGACCGTGATAGCTGGGATAATCGTCGCGCGCGCGCTCCCCAAGAATAAGAAGATCACCAAGGTGACCAATCCGACCGCAATGGCGAGTGTGGTGTAAACCTCCCGAATGGATGCGGAAATGAAGACCGAGCTGTCAAAGCTGCGAGCAATCACCATGCCGTCTGGCAGTGTCTCGTTGAGCTGCTCTGCTAGTGCTTTCGCGGCATTCGCGACTTCTACCGTTTTGGCCGTCGATTGTTTGATTATGCCGAGCCCGACCATAGGCACACCATTGCCTCGGAACATATTCCGATCTTCAACCGTCCCGCGCTCCACACGCGCGACGTCGCCAAGCCGGACAAGGTATCCATCATCCCCTTCGGCAACAACCAATTGAGCAAATTGCTGAGGCGTTTGAAACGCCCGGTCGATACGAACCGTGTAAGACCGCGTGTCTGATTCAATGCTTCCTGCAGGCGCCTCGATATTCTCCCGGCAGAGCGCTTGTTCGAGGTCATTCACCGTCAGATTCCGAGCGGCCAAAGCCCGCCGATCAATCCATACTCGCAACGCGTAGTTTCTCGACCCGCCCACGCGAACACGCGCCACGCCATCCAGCGCCGAGAAACGGTCCACAAGATTACGCTCGGCATAATCTGAAATTTCAGGCGTGGTCAGATTTTCAGCGGCCAGATTCAGCCAAATAATGACATCATCATTGGAGTCAGCTTTCTCGACCTCTGGCGGGTCGGCTTCTTCGGGCAGATTATCCAATACGCCTGATATTCGATCACGGATATCATTGGCAGCGACATCAATGTTCTGATTGACGCCAAATTCGATGGAAATGCGCGAACGTCCATCGCTCGAGTTTGAATTGATGAACCGAATGCCTTCAACGCCGGCAATCCGGTCTTCGATGATTTGCGTGATGCGTGTTTCAACAACACTCGCCGACGCCCCAGAATACCGCGTGTCGATGGTGACGATGGGCGCGTCAATGTCTGGATACTCGCGAAGAGATAGCCGATCGAAAGAGACCACCCCCAAGATCACCAATATCAATGCGATGACGGAAGCAAAGACCGGTCGCTTAACAGCGGTATCGGAAAGCAGCATAGCGCCTGATCCTTAATTAGCTGCGCTGCTGGCGGAAGAACCAGCACGACCACCGCCATCAGCCATTGGGCCACTCGGATCCAGCAGACTCGGATCTTCCAGACGGATCTCTGATCCTTCTCGAACGCGAATGATGCCTTCCGTGATGACTTGATCCCCCGCCGCTAAGCCCGACCGAACTTCGATATAGCCATCGGAACGTTGTCCGAGCTCAACTTCGACGCGGCGGGCTTTGATGGACCCGTTTTCCGGGGTCGCGCGCCAGACAAAGGTGCGTGGTCCAACCGGCTGCACAGCCGATTCTGGGATTGCCAGGCTGGTTCGAGGGTCCGCCGTCACGGTCACCCGCATAAACATTCCAGACCGCAGCAAACGTTCTAGGTTCGGAATACTGGCGCGCGCGCGGATAGACCGAGTGATCGGATCAATGCGATTGTCGAGGGTTTCGATCTCGCCGGTGAAAGTCTCACCTGGCAGGTCATCCGTTTCCGCGATGATCGACGTACCCGGTTGGATTGAACGGGTAAAAATAGACGGAACATCGAAATCGAGATTCATCTCACTATCATCGATCAGAGTCGCAACCACATCTCCGGGCCGAACGAAGGATCCCACGCTCACGCGTCGAAACCCCAATATTCCGTCAAACGGTGCTACAAGGACGCGGTCTTTTTGGCGCGACTGTAAGGCACGAAGATTGGCTTCCGCACTATCAAGATCGCGTTGGGCGCTGTCCAATTCCGACTGAGACACCGCTTCAGCAACCGCCAAGCGTGAGACTCGATCCAATTGGCGTGCGGCTTCTTCAACATCTGCCTCAGCCGATTCGACCAATGCCAATTGCTCGCGTTGGGCCAAGGATAAAAGCGTTTTGCCTTCGCGCACGCGTTCTCCATCATCGAAATACAGAGCTGTAATTCTGTCCGAGGCGTTCAATGACAGATCAACTTGTTCATTCGGCTCGAGCGTCCCCAGCGCCTCAATGTCTCGAGAAAATGTCCGTTCTGCGACCGGTTCCGCGAAAACACTGGCCGGCCCACCGCGTTGTGCGAAAGCGGGCATCGCGAGCATCGAGCCCAGGACGATGAGACTTAGGAAAGAGCGTACCATCATTTATTCATTCGCTTTCTGAGACCGCCTGCACGATCTCTTCAGTCTGCCAAATGCCCCCGAGTGTTCTATACGCAGCAATCGCCTGCCTGGTTGTCGACAACCGATTGCTTTCCAGACGATCTTGCGCATCTAAAAGTGTGCGCTGTGCGTCAATGACATCTAGAAAATCATCTAGGCCTTCGTCAAATCGCAATTGCGCGAGCTCGAGCGCTCGGGCGGCTGAGGCGGCGGCCGCCTCCAAATCTTCTCGTCGGGCTTGTTCTTGTGTGTATGCGGTCAGAGCGAGTTCCACTTCGCCCAATGCGTTTACGACTGTTCTTTCATAGGCCGCATAGGCCGCGCGTGTTTCAGCATCAGCGATCTCAATATCGGCATCAACACGCCGCAAATCCGGTCCCTCCCAGCGTATGGCGGGTCCGATCGCGAAGCCGAAACTCTCTGCACTCGTATTATCTTCCGTGAACAGAGAGAGCAGATTGGCATTGAACGTAATCGTCGGGAACAATCTGGCGCGTTCAACCTGCCCTAAGGCCAAACGACGCCCAATCTCTGCTTCAGCCGCACGGATATCTGGCCGGCGTCTCAATAATTGATCCGGAGTACCGATGCCAAGCGCGCTGGGCGGGGTTGGAATATCACCGCGCGCCTCGCCTTGCTTGCCCAACAGGTCGGATATGTCGACATCTGTTCGTCCGGTCAAAATAGACAATTGAATCAGCGCGGCGCGAATATTTAGCTCGAGCAAAGGCAGGGACGCCAAAGTGGTGCGGTATTGGGCTTCAGCCCGTTCAACATCGAGCCGCGTGGCACGGCCATTTTCGAACAGGACTTTAAGCAATTCGACACTGTCACCTTGTAGTTGCGCATTCGACCGCGCCACATCCAATCGGATCTGATTGCCGCGATAATCGACATAGGCCAGCGCCGTTTCCGAAGCCACAGTAACAGCGACGTCGCGCTGGACCTCTTCAAGTTGCTCTACTTGAAACGCAGCGCCTTCGATCGCTGCGGAAATTCCGTCAAACGCGTCCAGCTCCCAGCTTGCCCCCAGAGTTCCAGATGCGTTGAATTCGGTATCCGCGCCATCTCGAGCGGCCCGGCCAAATTCGGCACCTATCGAAGATGAGGTCGAGAGAGACTGATTGAGATCCTGCCGGGAGAGACTTGCGCGCGCCGTATCTACATTGGCAGCAGCAACCGCGAGATCCTTATTCTGCTCCAGTGCGATCGCAACCAATCGGGTCAGGACATCGTCTCCGAACCCTTGCCACCAGGTCATTTTCACGGGCTCAGCGTTGAGAACAGCCGCATCTGCAGATGCGAATGCGTCTTCAAGAGCGGGCATGGCCGGGCGGTCCGGCACAGGTGGTGCGGTCGCACATGCCGCC
>JABSQA010000139.1 GCA_013213825.1 Henriciella sp. | reverse complement strand
GGCGCATCGATTTTGACCACGAAGAGGGGATCTCCCGTGGCAACCCCGAGACCCCGGCGTTGCCCAATCGTATAGTGAATGACGCCCTCATGTAAGCCAAGGACGCGGCCATCGAGATGCACGATCTCGCCGCTGCGTCCCGATCCCGGGCGCAGTTTCTCAACGACTTTTGCGTAAGAGCCTTCTGGAACGAAACAGATATCCTGACTGTCCGGCTTGCTGGCTACGGGCAGGGCAAAATGATCCGCCAGGGCGCGCACCTCGGTCTTCGGCAAGTCGCCGAGCGGGAAGCGCACATAGTCGAGTTGCTCGGACGTTGTCGCGAACAAGAAGTAGGATTGATCGCGGCTGGCATCTGCGGCGCGGTGAAGCTCCGGACCCGAAGTACCGTCTTCACGGCGAATGTAATGCCCCGTCGCCAAACAATCGGCGCCAAGTTCTTTCGCGGTGCGCAAGAGGTCGGAAAACTTCACGGTTTGATTGCAGCGAATGCAAGGGATCGGTGTCGCCCCAGACAGGTATGTGTCGGCGAAATCATCCATCACTTGCTCTTTGAAGCGGCTTTCATAATCGAGCACATAATGCGGGATGCCGATTTGGTCGGCGACGTTGCGGGCATCATGAATATCTTGTCCCGCACAGCAGGCGCCCTTTTTCTCGATCGCTGCGCCGTGATCATAGAGCTGTAAAGTGATGCCAATCACTTCATAACCGCGTGCCGCCAGCAGGGCTGCAACCACAGAAGAGTCGACGCCGCCAGACATGGCTGCAACTACACGCGTTTCAGAGGGCGGTTTTGCGAAGCCAAGTGCGTTTAGGGCGCCGGGCGCAGGATCAGGCTCGCGATCCGCGAGCGCAGTTAAATCAATCATATCAGTCTCCAAACGGGTTCAAGGCCCGCAGCAGATGGGTTTGGCGCGTATATAGGCGGGTGATCGCATTATCGCCAGGGGGTAATCACTGCATGCCGTTCGGCTCAAAGTAATGCGTCATCACTGCGCAAATTTGAGCCAAAAGAAAAATGATTGGAGCCCAGGCTTTTATCACCAAACGCAAAAGCGTAAGGGTGTTTCATGGATGCAGAGTCTAACAATACTGAAACTCAACTTGTGAAGCAGCGTCGGAGGATGCGCGGCATTGCGACCTTCTTTATCATTGTTTCGGTCATCGCCATACTCGGGATTATTGTCCTATTAGCGTCGGATAACGCGGTCTACACGGATGCGGATCTGTACTCGCGCCTAGCCCTCGTGGTCGGATGCTTTTTTGGCGCAATCGCAGCATGGCACAGTTCGCGTGTGGGGGCGGTCAGTGTAGTGCTTGTGCAATCTGTCTCACCTTTACTTGGGCTGATTGGCGCAGAGCAATTGAACGCGGCGGAGTATTCGCGCTCACTTTTATATGTCGCGCTATCGCTCTTCATGACGGTCAGCGCGTTTCGTTATGTCAGTTTAAGTGACGGCTTAGATCGCGACATAGGGGGCAGCGCTGTTGTGCGCTGGATCGGAAAATCCGTGAATGCCAGCATTGTCGCCTTTTTTGGATTAGGTGTCGCAGCCTTGGCAAATGGCACCACGATTAAGGTGCTTAAAGGCAGCGAAATATCAGAGCAGCATTTGCAATGGCTGTCGGAGAAAGAGTTTCTCTTCGAGAATGAAAAGCCGCTCTATTTCTATATGGATGGTGTGTTTTCGATTGATGAGGGCGGGTCATTATTGACCGATCAATATGTCGGCGGATGGTGGCAAGAGAATAACCAGCTCCAATCCAGCTGGGTGAAACTGGGAGAAATCTGCAAGGTCGAACAGACAATTGAAGGCAGCTGGTGGGAGGACGCTGTTTATCGCGTCCATGGTCCGGGGGAAGAGTCTTGGGTTGAGCTTTGGTTGTCCGTGGAGGAGAATGTGCACACGCATTTTATCTCGCGCATGAAGTCGATCAATAATCGCTTGATGACCCCTGAAGTCCAAAAATTTTGCGATGAAGGTCGCCCCATCGACTGGCAAGAGATTGCCGCCATGAATGGCATTTCTTCTGAAGTCGTAGGGCCAGATCAGGTTTCCGAAAGCCAAAAGCAATGGCTACGCGAAAACGATTATCTGATGGAAGATGAAACCATGCTCCATTTTTTCTCATATGGTCAATATTCGATTGAGGAGGGCGGCGTTCTGCTCACCGATGTCTATTTTGGCGGCTGGTACAAAATTGATGGCGAGCCCGGCGCCTATTGGGGTGAATTAGGAAAGCTATGTTCGATCACGCGTCTCGACGACACTGCTGGCGAGACGCGTGTGCTTTATAAAGTGGTCGCATCAGACGATGGCGGTATTCAGCTGTCGCTACCGAAAGCGGGGGCGGGGGTGGACCAAATGATCGCGCAAACGCTGACATTGAACGACGCCGCTATGACCGATGAAGCCAAAACCGCTTGCGCGGCGCTTGCTGAGGAAAGTTCAGAGAACTAAGCCGTGAAGAAGGGCCGATCGCCGGCAATAGTAACGCGCTCCATGATCCGAATGTTCGGAAAATAGTCGCTCGCAGCATAATGCTGGCAAGCGCGATTGTCCCAGAAGGCAAGAGAGCCCGGCGCCCATCTGAAGCGACACTGATATTCAGGCAGCCATGCACGGCGATAGAGATAGTTCAGCAACTCATCGCTCTCGGCCCGGTCCATGCCGACAATATGGTCAGTGAAGGCAATATTGACGTATAGAAGCCGCTCGCCGGTTTCTGGATGGGTGCGGATGACAGGATGCTCTTGCGGTGGGAACTTGTCGTGGAGGGCAGAGGCTTCCTTGTTCAATCGGCGGGAGAATACGCGCGCAATGTCGTGCACCGCCGTCATGTCGCACAAGCGCTCTTTGAGATCATCTTCGAGATCATTGTAGGCCATGACCATGTTGGAGAACAGCGTGTCACCGCCGATTTCAGGCAGCTCTATGGCGCGCAAGATGGACCCCAGTGACGGTTCTGCGCGCCAAGTGACATCGGAATGCCAATTATTCTCTTGGCCTTTCGAATTCGCTCCATGTGCGATCCGAAGCACTTCCGGATTGGGTTGGTCTTTCGGGGTCGCCGGATGGATTTCGAGATCGCCAAAACAGCTGGCAAATTCAATATGGCGCTCACGTGTCAGGTCGTGCTGGTCGCGGAAGAAAACGACTTGATACTTTAACAAAGCCGCGCGCACTTCTTCGCTTAGAGTGTCGTCAAAATTGGCGAGGTCTGCCCCAATCAGTTCGGCACCAATTGCGGGCGAGAGCAGTCTCGGCTCAAACTTGGTGAATTCTGTATTGGCGTCGTAAGCCATGTTACCTCCCATATTGTTCTTTTTCGGGAGCGTAACATAGAGGGCGGCTGAGCCCTAGACCTGTTTTAAATTTGGACCTGGATCAAGTTTAAGGCCGCCTCAACCGTGGCCATTCGAATCTCGTGACGTCCAATATCCCCGAGCGTCAGCATTTCGTGGATCATGGCCTTATTTTCGCGTGCGCAGGCGAGATGCACGGTGCCCACGGGTTTCATCGGTGTTCCGCCGCCTGGTCCTGCAATCCCCGTCACAGCAATGGCGAGATTGGCCCGACTTTGCTCCATGGCGCCTTCCGCCATAAGGCGCGCGACCGGCTCGGAGACGGCCCCGTAATCAGCGATCACGTCGCCAGCGACGCCGAGAACTTCCGCCTTTGCCGCGTTGGAATAGGTCACAAATCCACGCTCTAGAACTTTTGAAGACCCCGCAAATTCTGTGAACAATCCCGCGATGAGTCCCCCCGTGCAACTTTCTGCCGTGGCGATTTTTACCCGGCGCTCCATCGCTTGATCCATGGTGAGTAGGGCGAGATTTCGGATACGATCTGGAAACATAGGACCTTCTTATTCTTCTAACCGGACCGGTGATAAAACAGCGCTGGCTTGAGCGGCAATACCTTCTTTGCGTCCTGTGAAGCCAAGCCCTTCTGTGGTGGTGGCTTTGACGCTGATCGCATCGAGCGCCAGCCCCGTCACGTCGGCGGTGGCCTGACGCATCGCTTCGCGGTGGGGTTTCACTTTCGGGGCTTCACATATCACCGTAATATCACAACTGCTGAGCACCCAACCGGATGTTCGCGCGATGTCGACGGCGTGACGTAAGAATACCGACGAGTCGACGCCGCGCCATTGCGGATCGGAGGGCGGGAAATGGTCGCCAATATCGCCGAGCGCCGCGGCCCCGAGAATCGCATCGGTGAGGGCGTGCCAGGCCACATCTGCATCAGAATGGCCGGCGAGTTTTTTGTCATATGGGATCTTCACCCCGCAAAGTATGACACCATCCCCCGGCTCAAAGGCATGAACGTCAAATCCTGTCCCTAAGCGCGGTGGATCATTGCGTGGCATTAAGAGTCTTTCTAGCGTTTTCAGATCATCCGAATAGGTGATTTTTCCCAGTCTTTCATCACCGTCAATAAGGCGTACGGTTCCACCCATGGCCTCGATCGCGGCCAAATCGTCGACCAAGTCTTCCGCCTTTGCGAGCGCAGCTGAGATCATTTCAAAACCAAAGGCCTGCGGTGTCTGCACACGGTAGAGGTTTGATCGATCAACGTCTGCGACGCGCCCGTGATCTTGCCGTTTGAGCGCGTCTGACACCTTCAATGCCGGCGCAGCAGCGTCAGCGTCTTGCAACGCGGATATCAATGCGCTGATCATATTGCGCGTCAAACCTGGGCGGGCAGCATCGTGGATGAGCACAGCCTGTGTGCGGATTGGGTCGCATGCAGAGAGCCCCGCTTTGACTGATTCTGTTCGGGTTGCGCCCCCTTCAACAATGATCGTCGTCGGGGGGCAGAGTGGGATATAAGTTTCAGCCTCGCCAGACGGGACAACGAGAACGGTTTGATCAATGTCGTCATGCGCTGCGAACGCCTTCAGCGACCATTGGAATACGAGCCTATCGCCGAGCTGTCGCAATTGTTTCGGCACGCCAGCACCGGCCCGTTCGCCGCGTCCGGCGGCAACAATAATGGCTGCATTAGACATGTTGTCTGCATAACTGTTTGCGATAAAAAAGCCACAGGCGTTGCGCGTTTGCATTGCTGAAAGTCAGTGCCAAGCTTTTGTGCAGTGCAAAAATGTGATTTGACACTTCCGATGATGAAAATGCCCGCATTTCAGGCACAAAAGGTATGGCTGGCGCCGATGTCCGGCTCAACCGATGCTGCATTTCGACGCCAAGCGGTCCGCTATGGCGCGCCCATTGTAGTGTCTGAAATGGTCGCGGGGGAGGCGTTGGCCGCCGCGCGGCCCGATGTGGTGCGTAAAACCTGCCGTCATGAGGGAAAAGGTCTGTGGGTTGTGCAACTCGCAGGGCGTCGACCCGAAGACATGCGCAATGGTGCCGAAATCCTGGTCGATGCAGGCGTTGATGTCATCGATATCAATATGGGTTGCCCATCGCGCCAAGTGACGGGCGGCAATTCAGGGTCAGCCTTGATGCGCGAACCCGAATTGGCTTTGCAAATCGTCGAAGCGACGCTGGCGGGCGCCGGGTCGACGCCGGTGACGCTGAAAATGCGTCTCGGCTGGGACCATAATTGGCTGAACGCGCCGGAGCTCGCGCGTGCCGCAGTGGACCTAGGCGTGCTATTGATCACAGTGCAGGGCCGGACCCGATGCCAATTCTATAAAGGCGAGGCGGATTGGCCCGCCATTCGCAATACGGTCGAGGCTTTGAATGTGCCGGTCATCGCAAATGGAGATATCCAGGATGTGAACAGCGCCCTCCGAGCGCAATCAGATTCGACGGCTTATGGCGTTATGATCGGCCGCGCGGCGATGGGGCAGCCTTGGTTGCTGGGTGAAATCGCATCGCATTTTGAAGGCGTGTCGTTCAATACGCCGACTCTCGATCAGCAGGCGGATGGCCTGTGCGAGCAGGTCGAAGATAGTTTAAGCCTCTATGGGGCATCGCTTGGCGTTCGAATTGTCCGCAAACATATCGCGGCCCATGTCGACAAAGTTGATTTACCGCTCAGCGAAACCGATCGAAGAGTGCAGCGCGGAGATCTTTGCCGGATCAGCGATCCAAAAAAGCTTCTGAATTCCATTCAAGCTCTATACGCGGGCGAGACATTACGGGTGGCGGCATGATGACTTCTCTGGATTTGGTGGGACTTGCGCCTTTCGCGCTGCTCGGCCTGGATGACCGACGACGGATCAGTGCCGCAAACCCTGAAGCGCAGGCTTTTCTAGGCCATTCTGAGCGCGCGATGTATCGTAAGCCGCTGAGCGAAATTTTGTTCCACGACTCACCAGTCTTTGGATTGATCGATAAAGCGCTGGAATTGCGCGGTGATGTCACCGCCCATGCGATTCCGATTAATGGTCCATCTCTTGGGCGGCAGCGGGTTTTGGATCTCCGACTACGCCCAGTTGAAGATGGCGGGCTGATCATTGGCATGATCGAAGCGGCGCAGACGCAGGTCGTAAACAATAATCCCGCGGGCGTTGCAGCCTTTGGCCGTATTTTAGGGCATGAAGTCAAAAACCCGCTGGCAGGAATTTCGGGTGCGGCACAATTGCTCTCTCGCACCGCGCGCGATGACCAAACCGCGATGATTGAGATCATTCAAAGTGAAAGTCGTCGAATTGAACGCTTGGTTTCGCGTTTGTCGGCCTTTGAACTGTTTTCCGCGCCAGCGAAAGAAGAGCTCAATATCCACGAGCTTCTCGACCGGGTGATCGCAGCGGAGGAAGCCGCGCATCAAGGGCGCGTCTCGATTGTGCGCCTTTACGACCCGTCTTTGCCACCGCTCATGGCGGATCAAGACCATTTGCACGAGGCGATACAGAACATTTTGCGCAATGCGGTCGAAGCGACAATCGCGCATACGCAAAGCCCACAAATTCAAATCGAGACCGCGTTTGAAACCAGTTTCGCAATTGCTCGCAAAGACGGCACGCAGCGGCTCGGCCGCGCAATCCGTGTTACGGTTGAGGATAATGGACCTGGTGTGCCGGCTGAGAAGAAGGCGCGCATGTTCGATATGTTTATGTCCTCCAAATCCGGCGGCCGCGGGCTAGGTCTGAGCGTCGTCAATGAAATCATTTCGGCGCATCAAGGCCGTATCAAAGTCGACAGCAAACCAGGCCTGACCCGCTTTTCAATTTTTCTGCCCCTCCCAAGAATGTAAAAAATGACTCAAAAAACTGTTCTCCTCGCAGAAGACGATGCCAGCATCCGATTGATCGTAAATCAAACTTTGGTGACCGCCGGCTATACCGTGCGCGCCACCAGCTCACCGGAAGCGCTCGAGCGCTGGGTGCGCAATGGCGAAGGGGATATTGTCGTCACAGATGTCTATCTGACTGACACGCCGATTTTTGAACTATTGCCGTCATTCAAGCTGGTCCGGCCAGACCTTCCGGTCATCGTAATGAGTGGCCAGAACACCATCCTGACCGCAGCTTCAGCTGCGCAACATGGTGCTTATGACTATCTGCCAAAGCCGTTTGATATTGATCAGCTCACCGACCTGGTTGATCGCGCTTTGACGGACACCAAACCGGCCGCAACTTCTGCGGCGAAACGAGTCGATTCCGACGCGTCGAATAGCGGTTTGCCCTTGGTGGGCCGCTCGGCTGTGATGCAGGATGTGTATCGGACCATTTCTCGGGTGATGAACACTGACCTGACTGTGTTGATTGAGGGCGAGTCGGGGACGGGTAAAGAGTTAGCGGCGCGCGCCATTCACGATCTTGGGCAAACGCGGTCTGGGGCATTCTATTAGCTCGACCTCGCAACCAGTGCAGCGCAAGATGTCAGCGGTGAGTTGTTTGGCACGGAGACAAAACCTGGCATTGCGTACGATCGTGAAGCCACGATCTATCTTGATGAGGTGGGCGATCTCTCCCAAGAGGCGCAAACCCAATTGGTTAAACTGATGCGCGAAGAGGGGGGTGCGAGGATTGATGCCTCGACCCGTCAGCCGCTG
>JABSQA010000138.1 GCA_013213825.1 Henriciella sp. | reverse complement strand
GAAGGTGATGGTCGCCGCTGAGCGGGGCCAGAGACAAAGGAGTCAGCTATGACGACGAAAAACCTCCCAGTTCTTCCACTGAGAGACATTGTTGTGTTTCCAGACATGGTGGCGCCGCTTTTTGTGGGCCGAGATAAGTCTGTACGCGCTCTGGAAATGGTCGATGAAAACCAGAATGAAATCATGCTGGTCGCGCAGAAGGATCCATCCACCGATGATCCTAATGCAGACGACCTGCACGCGGTTGGAACGACCGCTACAATATTGCAGCTGTTGAAGCTTCCAGACGGCACTGTGAAAGTGTTGGTCGAAGGCGGCAATCGCGCGCGTTTGAACCAGTTGGAAGATCGCGGCGATTATTATGTCGCTGAAGTCGGCATTATTGAGCCGGTTGATGCCAGCACCAGCGAGCTTGAAGCGCTGATGCGCGCCGTGACGGAACAGTTCGAGAATTACGCCAAACTCAATCGTAAAATTCCACCTGAGTCGGTGTCTACGATTTCTGACATTGCTGAACCTGGCAAGCTCGCCGACGCGGTGGCCTCTCAGCTCCAGGTCAAATTGTCAGAAAAGCAAAGCCTGCTTGAACTCTCTGATGTCAAAGACCGTTTGGAGAAAGTCCTGTCGCTGATGGAAGGCGAGATGGGCATGATGCAAATGGAGCGGAAGATCAAAAACCGCGTCAAGCGTCAGATGGAGAAGTCACAGCGCGAATATTACCTGAATGAGCAAATGAAAGCCATTCAGCGCGAGCTGGGCGATCAAGGCGATGGCGAACGCGATGAAGTCGCTGAAATTGAAGACAAGATCAAAGAGATGGGTCTTTCAGAAGAGGCGCGCGCGAAAGCTGAGCAAGAAGTCAAAAAGCTCCGCCAAATGAGCCCAATGTCGGCTGAATCTACGGTTGTCCGCAATTATCTCGATTGGTTGCTCTCGCTGCCATGGGACGAGCGCAAGGATATCTCGACCGATCTAGATGCGGCTGAAACGCAGTTGAATGACGATCATTATGGTCTTGAGAAGGTCAAGGAACGCATTCTTGAATATCTCGCCGTGCAAAAGCGGACGAATAAGCTGCGTGGACCAATCTTGTGTCTTGTTGGCCCTCCAGGCGTCGGTAAGACCTCGCTCGGGAAGTCGATTGCTGATGCCACGGGGCGTGATTTTGTTCGCGTGTCACTGGGTGGCGTGCGAGACGAAAGTGAGATCCGCGGTCACCGTCGGACCTATATCGGGTCCATGCCTGGCCGTATCATCCAAAGCTTGAAGAAAGCCAAGACTGGCAATCCGCTCTTCTTGCTCGATGAGATCGACAAGATGGGGATGGATCATCGCGGCGACCCATCTGCGGCGCTGCTCGAAGTCTTGGATCCGGCCCAGAACTCGACCTTCAATGACCATTATTTGGAAGTTGATTACGATCTGTCAGACGTGATGTTCGTGACCACGGCGAACAGCTTGAATATGCCTCAGCCCTTGCTCGACCGGATGGAGATTATCCGCATCGCTGGCTATACTGAGGATGAGAAACTGGAAATCGCGGAACGCCATCTCCTGCCGAAAATCCGAGCGGATCACGGCTTGAATGAAGAGGAATGGGTCGTCGAATCTGACGCGATCCGTGACTTGCTTCGCTATTATACCCGTGAAGCCGGTGTGCGGTCTCTTGAGCGCGAGCTGGCCAAGCTGGCCCGTAAAGGGGTCCGCGAGCTGGGCAATAATGGTATTGTTAAAGTGGTGATCTCGGCTGAAAATCTCGCCGACTATTCTGGTGTCCGGAAATTCCGCTTTGGATTGGCGGACGAAGAAGACCAGATCGGTGCGGTGACCGGACTCGCTTGGACGGAAGTGGGTGGTGATTTGCTGACTGTTGAAGCGGTGTCTATGCCGGGTCGCGGCAATACCAAAGTCACCGGCAACCTTCGCGATGTGATGAAAGAATCCATCTCGGCGGCGCAATCGCTGGTCAAATCGCGAGCGGTGACGCTCGGGATCAAGCCGAGCACATTCAACACGACGGACATCCACGTCCACGTGCCGGATGGCGCAACGCCAAAAGACGGGCCAAGCGCGGGTATCGCGATGACCACCGCAATGGTGTCTCTGTTGACTGGAAATCCGGTTCACCGCGATGTTGCGATGACGGGGGAGATATCACTTCGCGGGCGTGTGCTGCCGATTGGTGGTCTTAAAGAGAAGCTCCTCGCAGCCCTGCGCGGTGGGATCAAAACCGTGCTCATTCCGGAAGAGAATGAGAAGGATTTGGCCGACATTCCGGACAATGTGAAGGAAAGTCTGAGCATCATCCCGGTCAGCGATATTGACGAAGTCTTGTCTCGCGCGCTGGTGCGACCGCTGTTGCCGATTGAATGGTCGGAAGAGGATGAGCAGGCGCTCGCCGCGACATTGGCGGGGCGGAGCAGCTCGAATGATGGCGGTGCGTCCGTACGCCATTAAGGCCAATCGCATAAAACCGCAGCGGCCCCTGACTTTTCTGTCAGGGGCCGACTTGCATGTCGGGCCAAGATAAGGCAAAGGATGCGTCCCGGAAGGGCGGTTAGCTCAGTTGGTAGAGCATCTCGTTTACACCGAGAGGGTCAGCGGTTCGAGCCCGTTACCGCCCACCATTTTCCTTCGATGATTTCGCTTCCTGAAAATCAGAGCAGGACTGTGCCGTATTGTGTGAGAATGACGCCCTCGCAAACGCGCGCCGACTATGATGAGTCGAGTTTTCCCGCGCAATACCGTTCTCAGCTCTCGGGTCAGCAAATCGATTGTAATTAAAGCACCTTGGTTTCGAGGCTTTCCCCACGTGCCTGAAGCCGCAACGGGCCTTCGCATTGCTCTAAAATGGTCAAGCTACAATAATTCGGTCGAAAGACTGTCACCAAGTCGGTCTGTTCGAGATGTCCGACAATCGCATTGATGGCGACAAAATGAGTGAACACGGCGGTGTTCGCGGGCAGGGCGGACACCGCCGCGATCAAATCATTGCGCCAAGCCTGCACCAGATCGGGGGCAGCGCTCCAAGACCCGGACATTAGGCTTCTTAGCCACGATACCCGATCTTCAACGTCTGCTGGCGTTGGAATTTCGGTGACTCTTGGCTCGATAGCGAGATCTAATCCGGATGCGCGCGCGAAGGCCTGGCCCGTCTCTTGGCAGCGTTGCATCGGGCTTGAATATATTCGCTCTATACTGGCGCTGGATAAGGTCTTCGCCACGGCTTCGGCTTGCGCCTTGCCGTTTTCTGAAAGACCCGGATCTGGATGTGATCCCCAACTTGCTGCGGCTTCACCGTGCCGGATGAGATAAATCATGCGGCTGCGAGTTGAGGCGTCTGCTCGTATTGTTCGAACACTTTTAATGCACGCTTATACAAGACAGGTTCCGCAATGTTCAGCCGTTCGCGAACTTCGTGTAACGGCTGGTCCAAAATCGATTCAATATCGACTTCAACAATCCGCTTGGCGTGTTTGCCATTGCGTCTGCCTTCGGCCAACACGTCTTTCACACGCGCTTCTTTCGGGGCCTCTTTGGCGATTTGGCGGATGCCCATAAAGGCGATGAAGCTGATGCCCATTCCACCATGCTGGCTGTGCGTGTAACCGAGCAGAGACGCTTCACCGAGCGCATCGCGACCATAGCCGGTGAGGATATGGTACATGTCATGCGTATCGCGCAGTCGATTGATGTACCAATGCAGATCATCATCAAATTGTTGATGATGAGCGCGTTGTTGAAGACTTTCCTCAACAAGGCCATTGGCGGTCAGACCTTCGCGCTCCATAAAATCTACATAGGTGCGCCCAACCGTCCCAAGCGGTAGCGCTTTCAAGGGGGCGTGATCGTCAAGGACGTCTGGGAGGAATGAGCGCCTGCCGAGCAATTCAGCGCCGGTTTCTGAATCTAGAAAGCGCTGAAAATCGCGGCGCGTGGAGCTACCGTTGAGTGCTTCGATAATGTGAAAGACCTGCGCCGTGTCTTCCTTATCAGCGATCAGTTTCTGCATATGTCGCCAAGCTTTGAGCGGCCGGCGTTTTGGGATTGGGCGGTTCGGGTCGATGAACGCTGTTGGATTGGGCATGCTTAGCTTCTCTTCTGTTGATGTGACTGTAGCAGAGGAGGCGTGAATAAACAATGACGCATGCGTCATGTTTTCTCGGAATGGCCCTGCATAAGATTAATGCAGCGCTGCATTAGCTTTGAGCATGACTGATCACGGGCGGGCATCCCGGCGCATCTACTATCGCCCTGCGCGAACACACATCCTATGCGATCCATATTGTTAGCTATCGAAGGGTTGAGGGTATGAAAAAGATTGAAGCCATCATCAAACCGTTCAAATTGGATGATGTAAAAGAAGCGCTGCATGAAGTCGGCGTGCAAGGAATGACGGTTGTTGAAGCAAAAGGCTTTGGACGACAAAGGGGCCATACGGAATTATATCGCGGCGCCGAATATGTCGTAGATTTTCTACCTAAGTTGAAGGTTGAAGCGGTCGTGGCAGATTCGGGTCTGCAAAGCGCCATTGAGGCGATCACGAAGGCGGCTCAAACCGGTAAAATCGGCGATGGAAAGATCTTCGTTTCGGATGTAGGTGAAGCCGTACGTATCCGGACAGGTGAGACAGGTGACGGCGCCCTTTAGCGCTGGCAAACAGTAAGACAGGAAGTAACTGGAGGGCACAATGGCCGATAGTGTATTGAAAATGATGAAGGACAATGACGTTGAATTCGTCGACCTTCGTTTCACCGACCCACGTGGTAAATTGCAGCACGTGACATTTGATAAAGGCATGGTCGATGCCGACTTTTTCGAAAACGGTCAGATGTTTGACGGATCTTCCGTTGCCGGCTGGAAAGCCATCAACGAATCCGACATGAACCTCGCACCAGATTTAGATACAGCGAAAATTGACCCATTCTTCCAGCAAACCACGCTGGCAATTATGTGTGACATTCTCGATCCAATTACAGGTCAGGCCTATAATCGCGACCCACGGATGACGGCCAAGAAGGCAGAAGCCTATCTCAAATCGACTGGCGTCGGCGATACAGCCTATTTCGGGCCGGAAGCTGAATTCTTCGTCTTCGACGACGTGCGTTGGAACACTGAGCCCCACATGACCGGCTATAGCTTCGACTCGACGGAACTTCCGGCGAATACAGGCAAGTCTTACGAAATGGGCAATATGGGTCACCGCCCAGGCCCAAAGGGCGGCTACTTCCCTGTGCCACCTGTCGACTCTGAGCAAGACATGCGCTCTGAAATGCTGTCTGTCATGGGCGAGCTCGGCCTCGAGCCGGAAAAGCACCACCACGAAGTGGCGCCCGCACAGCATGAGCTTGGCATGAAGTTTAACACGCTGGTCACCATGGCGGATAATCTTCAGCTTTATAAATATGTGATCCACAATGTTGCGGCCAGCTATGGCAAAACCGCGACCTTTATGCCGAAGCCATATTTCAACGATAATGGCTCTGGTATGCACGTGCACCAGTCAATCTGGAGCGGTGGCAAGCCGACCTTTGCGGGCGATCAGTATGCGGGTCTGTCTGAAACATGCCTTTATTATATTGGCGGTATCATCAAGCACGCACGCGCCCTGAACGCGCTAACCAATGCCTCGACCAATTCTTATAAGCGTCTGGTCCCTGGCTTCGAAGCGCCAGTGATGCTGGCTTACTCCGCGCGCAACCGCTCAGCTTCTATCCGCATTCCATTCGGAACCGGCGAGAAAGCCAAGCGGATTGAAACGCGCTTCCCGGATCCTACTGCGAACCCATACCTCGCCTTTGCGGCATTGCTGATGGCCGGCCTTGATGGAATTGAGAACAAAATTCATCCGGGTGATGCAATGGATAAGGACCTTTACGATCTGCCACCTGCAGAAGCGGCGGCGATCCCACAAGTTTGTGGATCTCTTGGTGAAGCCCTGGCGGCCCTCGATGCCGACCGTGACTTCCTCAAGAAAGGCGGCGTGTTCGATGACGATCAGATCGACGCCTATATCGAACTGAAGCAGGAAGAAGTGGAGCGTCTTCAGCTACACCCACACCCTGTTGAATTCGACATGTACTACAAGGTCTAGTCAAACCTTTCGTCTGGGTGGAACGGACGCAAGAAAAGCACCGGAGCTCCTATAGCTCCGGTGCTTTTACTTTTCTTCAATGAAAACAAAGCCTGGCGGGTGACTGGCGTGCTGCTGGCATAGTCCTGGCGGGCAATTGGCGTGGCTGCCAAAGTGCTTTTCGGTCTTCTGAGAGTGATGTACACACGAACACAGGAGACCCATATGTCATTCATAACAGACGCAACGAAAATCAAACGGTGGCGAGAAGAGCGGCGTTGGTCGCAGGAACATTTGGCCGATTTGGCCGGTCTAGGATTGCGCACCATCCAGCGAATTGAGAATGGCGAGCCCGCCTCAGATGAAAGCCTGAAAGCCCTGGCGGCAGCATACAATGTCGACGTCATGGCGCTGTCGATTGATCAAGATGAAGTCGCTGCGAAAGCTGTCGCGACCCAGAATGCGAAAACCCGTGCGGCGTTGCGGCTCTCATTCTGGATCCACTTTGCCAGTTATATTCTTGGTGCTGTGGTCTTTATGGCGATCAATATCGGAAATCAGAATAGCCAGATGATCTGGCCGCTCTTATGGTGGACGGTCGGAGTGGTGTCGCACGCGGTGCCGGTCGTCATCGTCGAATTGGTGACGCGATATAGCGAAAAATACGACACATAGTGTCGCGTCAGCGCTCTGCTTTCTTCACCGATTGCCAGAGCGCTTCTTGCGCATCGAGCGACAATTTGGCCAACCCTTTTTCACCACCGTCAGCGGTCTGCTCCATGGCGCGAAAGCGTCGCTCAAATTTTTCATTAGCTTTGCGAAGTGCCACTTCCGGATCGACCTTCAAGCGGCGGGCAAGATTCACCGCAACAAAGATGAAATCGCCGATCTCTTCTTCGATGTGGGGCTGGTCTTGTTCATCGATCGCCTCACGAACTTCGTCCATCTCTTCTTCGAGCTTGTCGAAAATGTCTTTCGGATCGGTCCAGTCGAATCCTGTACGCGCCGCGCGTTTCTGGAGCTTCTCTGAGCGCATTAAGGCGGGAAGGGCGGTTGCGATTCCAGCCAGCGCGCTAGCATCTGTTTCCTCTTTATCAGCGCGTTCGGATGCCTTTATGTCTTCCCACGCGGAGACTTGCTCTCCGGATGTCCGCTGGGTCTCTTCGCCGAAGACGTGTGGGTGGCGTCGGATCATCTTATCGCAGATAGCTTGCGTGACATCACCAATCGAGAAATGGCCTTCATCCGATGCAATCTGTGCATGAAAGACCACTTGCAAGAGCAGATCGCCCAATTCGTCGCTCAAATCGCGCATATCCCCGCGATTGATCGCGTCATTGACTTCATACGCCTCTTCGATCGTATAGGGGGCAATGGTCTCAAAACTCTGCTCGAGATCCCAAGCACATCCGGTTTCGGGGGTTCTCAACCGTTTCATGATGTCGAGAAGGTCGTCAAAATTATAGGGCGGCGTAAGGGGCGCGTCTGACAATTCGCATCTCCAATCCAAGTGCTGATTGCGCGCGTATAACGTTTGGTAAGCAACGCCAAGCAATTGCGACAAAAAGTTCACGCTTTTTTGTCTTGAATATCCCAACAATGATAATAACTGACTGGTCAGTCATTTTATTTTGGAGTCCCGAATGAGTGGTCCGGAACAAGAACATGCTGCTAAAACATCGAGCGGATGGGTGATCGGACTCATCCAACTCGTTTTCGTTATTGGCGTGATTGGCATCGCGATCGGTTTAACCCAAGTCCTAAAAGGACAAGTGAACGACCGGGCGCCACAAATCGCAGACCTTCGTGGGGCCTCTGAGATCACGGTTCGCGTGGCAGAGACTGAAACTTTGCGCTTTACCCCCACAATTCGAGTGAATGGGACCGTGCAAGCGGCCGCTGAGGTGTCTGTGAGCCCGCAAGTCTCTGGTGAAATCAAGTTCGTAAGTCCTGCCTTTCGTGCAGGTGCTGACGTGCAGAAGGGCGACCTTTTATTCGAAATTGATCGTGCCGATTATGTCCTTGCCGTTCAGCGCGCAGAATCAGAGATTGCTGCCGCCAGCTCGGACTTGCAGCAATTGGAAGCTGAAGCGGCGATTGCTGTTCAAGAGTGGAAG
>JABSQA010000137.1 GCA_013213825.1 Henriciella sp. | reverse complement strand
GGGGCCCATATAGGCGCGGGTGAAGTGCTTTGGTGACCAATCTTCAATCGTGACCGGTTGGTCGATGCGGACATCATAAGGACTGATGCCGATCTCTAAAGTTGCGGCATAGACGAAGGGCTTGAAGGCTGATCCGGGTTGGCGTCGCGCTTGAGTGGCGCGATTGAATTGGTTCTCAGTATAATCGCGGCCGCCATACATCGCCAAAACATGGCCCTGCCGATTCATCAGGATCGCCGCGGTCTGGCCAGCTTTGGCCTCTTCCGACTCAGCCGTCATGCGCGTTTCCAAGGCCTCAGAAATCTCAGTTTGCAGCTCGGAATCGAGGGTCAGGCGGATCACCAGATCATCCGGCAATTCTGGTAGGAGCTCTTTGGCACGCTCGGTTGCCGCGTCGACGATAAACCCAAATTGGGGGTCTTGTTCTGGTTCAGGCGCGATGGTGACATCGGCAGCTAGCGCGATTTGTGCGCTTTCAGAGGTTATGAACCCAGCTTGCAACATTTCGGACAAGACATAGGCCTGGCGTTGGCGGGCGCCCTCCATATTGTCGTCGAGCGCTAAGCGCGATGGCGCTTTCGGCAAGGTCGCGAGCAAGCTGGCTTCAGCCAAGGTCAAGTCTTGCGGGTCTTTGTCGAAATAGAAGCGAGAGGCCGCGCCGAGGCCATAAAAGCCAGAGCCAAAATAGACGCGATTGAGATACAATTCGAGAATTTCGTTCTTTGAGAGCTTCTCTTCTAATTCTCTCGCCAGGCGGACTTCTTGGACTTTACGCTTCAGGGTCTGTTCCGGCGAAAGGACAAGATTCTTGACCAATTGTTGGGTAATGGTCGAAGCCCCCGAAACGGTTCGGCCGGAGATAACGTTAGACCAAGCGGCGCGGGCCATAGCTTGCGTGTCTGCACCGTCATGCTCATAGAATCGTTTGTCTTCGGCGGCGATAAAGGCGCGCGGGACGTGCGGCGGCAATTCATCGATCTTAATTGCGCGACCGTAACGCGGGCCGCGAATGGCAATGGTCTTGCCATTGCGATCGACATATTCGATGGCCGGTTCTCGATTGGCATCCCAAAGCGCGGCAGTCTCGGGCAAATCGGGCATGCCGCGATAAAGGCTTTGCCAATACAGCCATCCTGCCAATAGGCTGACAAGCGTCAGCACGAAGCTTGAGATCAAGCCCCATTTCAGGATCGGGCGTCCACGAAACAGTCCCATTGATGCTCCCTGCGCCTTTTTTGGCGCAGCCGGTTTGCGGGCAGGTTTTTTAAGGCCGGGTTTTCCGTTCGAAGCTTTCACGCCTGCTCGCCTTTCGCGTTAGACTTCAAGCGTGTGTAATGATGAGAGATTGAGGCAGGGTGAAGGCGAGAAGATTAACCAAATGATACTGACGAGCAGCTGTGCCTATTTCAACACAGGGCAGTTCACACCATCGGGTTGGCGTCGCCCCGGCTTGCCATTCTCAGCCAGGATTTTTGCCAAATTCAGTTGTTTTTCAATGGCTTTGGCCGTCATCGGGCGCATGAAACAGGTCAGCGCCTCGCCATTATCGGCGGAAACGGCGACGGCGATGCCGGTAATCCCGCCATACCAATCCCACAGATAGGCCACTTGATGCGCGCCTGCTTTTTCCAATAGCTCGGCTTCGATTTGACCGCGCTCAATGATTGACGTGTTCCGACGCACGCGCGTCACATCCAAGTCCACACGTTCAATCGTGCCGTCGTCAAATGCCTCAATGGCTTCGTCCAGGCGTGGATTTAGCATTCTGCAATTCGGGCACCAGTCGGCGGTGAAATTGATCACTTTCACCAGAGGCTCCGCGATCGCCGTCACTGGTGCGAGTAAAGTCAGGGCCAGTATCGCGAATATGGCGCGCATGATCGTGTCTCCGTTCCGTCTTGCTGTATCACAGCCGGACGCGGTTCGGAATCACAGAGGCGTTATGACGACCGGCCGAATACCCGCTCGAAAATATAGTCGACGCGTTTGAAGTGATAGCCATCGTCAAACAGACTCTCGAGCTTTTCGTCCGAGAGCTTCGCGGTGACGTCTGCGTCGGCTTTCAAATGGCCGAGGAAATCGCCTTCGCCTGCCCAGGTTTTCATCGCATTGCGTTGGACCATGCGGTAGCTATCTTCGCGGCTATTACCTGCTTCAACCAGCGCCAACAACACGCGCTGCGAATTGTGCAATCCGCCCATTTTATCCATCACGGCTTGCATATTCTCAGGATAGACGAGCAGGTTTTCAATCACGCCCGCCAAGCGGTGGAGGGCAAAATCGAGGTGAATAGTCGTGTCTGGACCAATCCCGCGTTCGACAGAGGAGTGCGAAATGTCTCGCTCATGCCAAAGCGCAACATTCTCCATGGCCGGGACCACCGCCATGCGAACCAGTCGCGCGAGACCAGTAAGGTTCTCAGTCAAAACCGGATTGCGCTTATGCGGCATCGCTGAAGAGCCTTTTTGACCTTTGGAGAAGAATTCCTCCGCTTCATAAAGCTCCGTGCGTTGCAAATGCCGAATTTCGACCGCCAGACGCTCAATCGATGAGGCGATGACGCCGAGCGCAGCGAAATAAGCGGCATGTCGGTCGCGCGGAATGACTTGTGTCGAAACCGGTTCTGGCGTCAGGCCAAGCTTTTGCGCGACATGTTCCTCAATGCGTGGATCAATATTGGCGAAGGTCCCAACCGCACCCGATATAGCGCACGTGGCAATTTCTTCGCGGGCTGTTTCAAGCCGGCGCTTGGCGCGCTGAAACTCGGCGTGAAAGGTCGCGAGCTTGATCCCGAACGTTGTCGGCTCAGCGTGAATGCCGTGGCTGCGGCCAATGGTCGGGGTCATCTTATGCTCAAAAGCGCGCTTTTCGAGCGCCGTCAGGACCCGGTCCAGGCCCTCCATCATGAGGTCCGTGGCGCGCACCAATTGCACATTGAGACAGGTGTCGAGGACGTCCGAACTGGTCATGCCTTTGTGCAGGAATCGCGCAGGTTCGCCGACATGTTCAGCAACATTGGTCAGGAAAGCGATCACATCGTGTTTGACCTCGGCTTCGATTTCGTCGATCCGCGCGACTTCAAAAGCCCCTTTCTCTCGGACCACGGCGCTGGTCCCTGCTGGGATTTGTCCAAGCTCTTCCATCGCTTCTGCGGCGAGCGTCTCAATTTCCAACCAGATGCCGTATTTGCTGGTTGGTTCCCAGATTGCGGTCATGGCAGGGCGGGCATAGCGTGGGATCATATCAGGTGTCCGGAAGGCAAAGAATGAATCAGATGCGGCGGGCTATAGCCTTGCCGCGCGAGAGTCGCAATGTGGCGCAATTTGCTGGACGAAGCGTGCTTAAGTGCGTTCCAAGACCCGAGGCAGTTTGAACACCACGCTCTCGGTCGCGGTGGTGACTTCTTCTACGGTAATCTCGAACCGCGCGCGGCACGCGGCGATGACGCCCTGGACCAGATCTTCGGGGGCGCTCGCACCCGCGGTGAGGCCGAGTGTCGTGACGCTGTCAAACCAAGTCCAATCAATATTCTCAGCGCTGGCAATCAACCGTGCATCCTGCGACCCTGCCCGTAGAGCGACATCGACCAAGCGCTTTGAATTGGACGAGGTCTCAGCGCCTATCACCAGAAACAGCTCGGCACGTTCAGCCATGGTTTTTACTGCTTCTTGGCGATTGGTTGTGGCGTAACAAATATCTTCTTTGTGCGGTACGGAGATGCTCGGAAACCGCGCCTGCAAAGCCGCAACGATTTCCGCAGTGTCATCAACGCTGAGTGTGGTTTGAGTCACAAATGCGAGATTTTCGGCATTTTTCGGCTGATAGGCGGCGACGTCTTCCACGGTCTCGATCAAAGTCATGCCACCGTCTGGCAATTGTCCCATCGTACCAATAACTTCGGGGTGCCCAGCATGGCCAATCAGGACGATTTCACGGCCAGCCTTATGATGGCGCTCAGCTTCGACATGGACTTTGGAGACAAGCGGACAGGTGGCATCAACGAAGACCATGTCTCTGGCCGCCGCTGCCGCCGGAACCGCTTTCGGGACACCATGAGCGGAAAACACCACGGGGCGGTCATCTGGGCATTCATCTAATTTTTCCACAAAGACCGCGCCCATTTGCTCTAAGCGTGACACAACGTGTTGATTGTGAACGATTTCATGGCGAACATAGACAGGTGCGCCCCACTTATCGAGCGCTTCCTCAACGATCTGAATCGCTCGGTCGACCCCAGCACAGAACCCGCGCGGCGCGGCGAGAAGGATTGTCAGCGACTTCATGACCTTACAGTGTCCTCATGATTGCGACGCAGATAGGGCGTTGCCTGGCCTGCCATGGCCCGGTAACACTCTCGACACTAAATGGATAGCCTCACGCCTGAGGCCAAGAGTGACAAGGCATCACATATGCGGATTTTAGCCCTTTCGACAATTCTATTGGCGCTTGGCGCCTGTCAGTCGGGTTCTGGTATCGGTGCGGCGTTCGACACGCGGCAAAATGCGGGGACATGTCCACCGGCCGGATCGATCTATAATGCCTCGCGGATCGTGGTGTTCGACGGTGAAACGCAGACCTTCCCGAATGTTGAGTATACAGGTGAGATCGTCGATGTGCGGCTGTATTGTCGGTACGCAGGTACGGCGCCAGTGAGGGCGGAGGTCGAAATTGACTTTGCCTTCGGAAAAGGCCCTGCGGGCGACAGCAACCGACGCGACTATCGCTACTGGGTGGCGGTTACGCGCCGTAGTGGAAAAGTGCTCAATAAGGAGTATTTCACGGTTCCAGCGAATTTTTCCGATGGGCCTGTGACCGGCAAAACCGAGCTGCTGCAGCAAATTATTATACCGCGCGCGGATGATTCGGTTTCAGCTGCCAATTTCGAAGTGCTGATCGGTTTTGATCTCACCGAATCGCAGCTGACTTACAATAAAGAGGGACGTCGCTTTCGCTTGAATGCGGGGCAATAGTCAGGGATTGGGGTTAATCATGACAGATCTCGCGACGCAATTGGCGGACGCGTGCCGCGCTGCGTTTGAGGCGGAAGGCCTCGAGGCGCGTTGGGGCGACGTCAAACAGTCGGATCGGCCAGAGCTGGCTGACTTTCAGTGCAATGGCTGTATGGGCGCGGCTAAGCAAGCGGGCATGAACCCACGTGAGCTGGCCGCCAAGATCGCGCCACGCATAAATGAAAGTGAAGCGGTCGACCGCGTGGATGTCGCGGGTCCAGGCTTTTTGAACATTACCGTCAGCAACGCCGCTTTGGCGAAGCAAGCGGTTCTGATCGAGGCCGATCCAAAAGCCGGCGGTGGCGCGGCCAAGGATCCTGAAAAACTCGTGATCGATTTTGGCGGTCCCAATGTCGCGAAGCCTATGCATGTGGGCCATTTTCGCTCCGCCGTCATTGGGGACACATTGGTGCGTTTGCTGCGTTTCTTAGGGGATGATGTCACGGGCGACGTCCATCTGGGTGATTGGGGCTTGCAAATGGGTTTGCTCATCATCGCGGTGATGGATGCGCAACCTGACCTGCCTTATTTTGATGCCAGTGCGAAAGGGCCGTTCCCAGAGGCCCCACCAGTAACAATGGACGATCTTTCGACGCTCTATCCAATGGCGTCTAGCCGCTCGAAAGAAGACGAAGCCTATGCAAAACGGGCGCAAGACGCTGTGGCTGAGATGCAAGCCGGGCGGCCTGGTTATCGTGCCTTGTTGCAGCACTTTATCGATGTGTCGGTCGCGGCTCTGAAAGTCGATTATGGCTTTCTCGATGTTTCATTCGATCTTTGGAAAGGCGAGAGCAATGTCGACCCGCTGATCGCGCCTATGGTCGATGCGCTTAAAACAGCGGGTCTCGCGGTCGAGGATGATGGCGCCTGGATTATTGATATTGCCCGCGAGGGCGAAAATGTTGAGGCCGTCGGCAAAGACGGAAAACCGCGTCTGAAAAACCCTATGCCGCCTTTCATGCTGGTCAATTCACGTGGAGCAACTGGCTATCACGCCACAGACTTGGCGACGATTAAGGACCGTATGGAGACCATCAATCCGGGGCGTATTTTATATGTCGTTGATCAGCGTCAAGCCTTGCACTTTGAGCAAGTCTTCCGGGCTGCCGACAAGGCCAATTACATTGCCCGCGAGCGACTTGAGCATCTCGGTTTTGGGACGGTAAATGGCAAAGACGGTAAGCCGTTCAAAACGCGCGAAGGGGGCACTTTGCGGCTCGCTGATCTGAATGTAATGGCGCTCGAGGAAGCCACCAAGCGGATCGGCGAAACGGGTCTGTCTGGTGATATCGGCGAGGTTGAGAAGGCGCAGATTGGAGAATTAGTGGCACGGGCATCGTTACGTTTTGCAGATTTGCAAAACCAGCGAACAACCAATTACGTTTTCGATCTTGAACGCTTTACCAGCTTTGAGGGGAAAACGGGGCCGTATCTACTTTACGCGGCTGTACGCATCAAAGCCATTTTGCGGCGGGCCGCAGAACAAAGCTATTCAGCTGGCGAGATTGTTATTGAAGCCGCTGAAGAGCGGAAATTGGTGCTGGCGATGGATGGCTTTGCGCTGGCACTCCGCCTCGCGCGTGAAAAGCGGATGCCACATTATATCTGCGAACATGTTTATGGGTTGGCCCAAGCGTTCAGCGCTTTCTATGCCGCGTGTCCAATTCTGAAAGATGATATCGGCGCTGCTAAGCGCGCGTCGCGTCTAGCTCTTTGCCAGGCGGTCTTGCATCAATTGGAGACCGGGCTTGGATTGCTAGGCATCACGGCGCCGGATCGGATGTAGAGTCACCAAAGGTAAACAAAATGGCTCGTTTTGTTTACCCGGCCCTAACGCGCTTTAACTTCTGACACCTAGATAGTGAACGAAATTGGCTGTTTTGGTAACCTTCGGTCAATGGCCGTGGCCTAGGATCATCCTTCTAGACCCAATGGAAGGAACCCACTCAATGCTGAAAAATCTCGTCAAAACATGCGCAGACGCCACGGGCCTAACCCAAGTCAAAACGCGAGAAGCATTGGGGATTGTGCTCAATACCGCGGAACGCCAAGGTTCGCCTCTGGCCGAAGCGATCTTCCGAAAGATGCCGGGCGCGCGGACACTTTCTGCGACGACTGGCGCAGAGCAGGGCGCCGCGACAAGCATTATCGCACGGCTGATTGAACAAACACCTGGTGGGCGTCGGCATGTCGGCGAGGGCATGTTTACGAGCTTGCACAAAGCCGGCCTGGGTCACAAAGAAATCTCTCAGCTGTTGCCGTCGATCAGTGGGTATATGCAAACCACATATGGCATGGAATCATTCGGTCATCTTGGCGATCTCGTTGTCGCGGATATGCTGAAAAGCGCTGACGCAGGCGCCACCGCAGCAGCGGCCTAATCGCCGACCAATCCTGGGTTCATTTGAAAGGCTCTCAGCGTTGACGCGCTGTGAGCCTTTTCATTTGCGCAGCCTGAGACTAGGGGAGGTCTATGTCTAAAACACCTGATCTCACCATCCCACTCAGCGCACTAAATTTACAAGAAGATGGGGCAGCGATCGCCGTCGCGGCAGAATGGAACACGACTCAGATTGGCGTACTATTGCAGACTGTGATTGAGCATCATGCAAGTACTGCCGTGCCTGACCAAAGTCTGCATTTTGTTTCAGTCACCTATGATGTGTCGGCGGACGCGAATTCTGGCGACGCGGTTCAATTTCAAAGTCGGATTGATCGCCTCACGCGTACGCTCATCTTTGCCAGTGGCGTTGCCAATCAAAACGACCGCCACTTGCTAAAAGCGACGGTCGTGTTTCGTCTCGATTGACAGCGCCTACATCGGCGTTGTGCGCAGCGGGAGCAAATCTGGGAATTCCGCGTCACGTTTTTCGCGTTTTGCGGCAAAGGCTTCTTGCATGTGCGACGGGGGCAGCATGCCTGAATTCCAAACGCCGATATAATCTAATGTATCGGCGGTGCTGTGATCGCGGCCATAATTGATCAAGACTTTGCATCCGGTGACGGCGATTGGGTTTTTCGAAGCAATCTCTCGCGCAACGCCCATAACATGCTCGAGCATGTCCTCTTGGGTGTCGAACACTTCATTGACCAGGCCAATCTCCTTAGCTTTGTCTGCGCCAAGCCGTTCACCCGTATAGGCCATCTGCTTGACCCAACCTTCAGGAATGTAGCGCTGCAAACGTGGGAATGTGCC
>JABSQA010000136.1 GCA_013213825.1 Henriciella sp. | reverse complement strand
TTGAAGCCGTTTTATAGCCACACCGGCCGTCCCTCGGTTGATCCTGAGCTGATGTGCCGGATGCTGATTGTTGGATATTGCTATGGCATCAGATCAGAACGTCGGTTGTGTGAGGAGGTTCATCGTAAGCGGTGTTCCCGCCCCACGTAATTTCAGTCTTGCTTGAAGTTCCACGGTAGCAATTGGTCGATCTCGGTCTGTTTGTGGCCATTTGCGATGGCTTTGAGGGTTCTATCGAGATAGTCGTGCGGATTGATCTGACCCAGTTTACAAGTCTCGATGAGTGATGCGAGCATCGCCCAGTTCTGTGCGCCAGTTTCGTGTCCTGCAAAGAGGGCGTTCTTTCGGTTGAGCGCGATGGGCCTGATGGTCCGTTCGACGGGATTGTTATCCATCTCGATGCGACCATCGCCTAAGAAGAGGATAAGCCCCTCCCAGTAGCGGGCGATGTATTTCAGCGCGGCGCCAGTGGGTGACTTAGCTGAGACCTGCGCCCGCGCTTGGTCGAGCCAGATTTTGAACGCGTCGATCAGTGGCGCGCTTTTCTCCTGGCGTGCAGCGAGGCGTTGCTCGGCGGCTTGCCCGCGGATCGTCTTCTCGATCCGGTAAAGGTCTGCGATTTGTTGCAGCCCCTCTCGCGCAATGGGCGCAGGCGTCGAGCTGAGCGTCAGTTCATAGAGTTTTCGTCTGGCATGAGCCCAACAGTATGCCAGTTGGATATTGGGGGCATTGGGTTTCAAGAGCCGGTTATAGCCCGCATATCCATCGACCTGCAGAACGCCTTCAAAGCCGTCCAGTATGTTTTCAGCATATTTACCGGAACGCCCCGGCGCATAAGTAAAACACACACCCGGCGGGCCCGTGCCCTGCCAAGCTCGGTCATCTCGCGCAAGCGCCCAGAAATAGCCCTGGCGCGTTTTGCCTTTGCCGGGCTCCAAGACTGGCGCAGTCGTTTCATCCATGAAGAGCTTATTGGATGATTTCAGATCCTGAAGCATCGCTTCATAAACAGGGCGCAGTTCAAATGCCGCCCGCCCGACCCAGTCAGCCAGAGTTGAGCGATCAAGCTTGATGCCTTCCCGCGCATAGATTTGCGCCTGGCGATAAAGCGGGATGTGATCAGCATATTTGGAGACGATCACACTGGCGATGGTCCGCTCGGTTGGCAAACCGCCAGTGATGATATGTGCTGGGGCCGGAGCCTGGAGGATGCTCTCTTCGCAGGACCGGCAAGCATATTTAAGCCGGCGAGTGACGATGACCTGGAACTTGGCCGGGATAACATCCAAACGTTCGGTTACATCCTCGCCGATGACATGGCGCTCGGCACCGCATGGACAGGTGATATCTTCTGGTTCGATCACCACCTCGATGCGCGGCAAGTGTTTGGGTAAAGCGCCGCGGTTGATCTTGCGCTTTGGTCGAGGGCGATCGTTTAAAACATCCTCTTCGATCTCTGCGATCACAACCGCTTCAGTGGTCTCTAGATCTTCAAGCGCAAGCTGGAGTTGGTCATCGCAGATCTTTTCAGACTTGCGCCCAAACATGGCCTGGCGCATCGCGGCAACGAGGGCATCCAGGGACGCGCTTAAGTTCTCAAGCCGTAATATCTCGGCATCCCGCGCATCGAGCTGCTGTTGCAGCTCTGAGTTCTCTGCCATCAGCGCCAACGCTTGCGCTTTGAGCGCTTCGATATCGTCAGGCAAATCAGCGGTGTCGATCATGCCTGTGATCTAGCATATTTCGACCATACAAGCAGCGCCGAAGGTGGTGTCTGATTCACTCTGCCGCAGCTGGCCGCGATGTATCGAGTGAGCGCACACGCTTCCAGTCGAGCCCTTCAAACAAAGCCTCAAACTGCGCGCGGGAGAGACGCATCACGCCGTCACGCACACGCGGCCAGGCAAACTTGCTATCTTCTAGTCTTTTATAAGTCATCACCAGGCCGGTTCCGTCCCAATAGATCAGCTTCAATCGGTCGGCGCGCTTGGCTCGGAAGACGTACACCGCCCCGCCAAATGGGTCTCGCTTTAAATGCGACTGCACCAATGCGACCAACCCATTATGGCCCTTGCGGAAATCAACCGGCTTGGTGGCGATATAGATCGCAACGCCTGCATCCATCATAAGGCAGAAACAATTTCACCAATGCGAGATGCCGGTATCGAGCCCGACAAGCGCACCGTAATCTCACCTTTGATAATGTCGACCACGCCGGAGCCCGCTTGAGTTTCCGGAGAAACGGGGGTGAGCTCAACCGGTGCGAAATCTACATCTGCTTCAGCCTCCAGTGCCGGTAAAACCAGCTTGCCGTCTCGCGCCAACCGTCGCCAGTTCGACAAGTGCGTTGGGCACATATCATAACGGCGGGCAACCGCATTTACCGTCTCTCCGGGAACAAGAGTCTCGGTAACGATCTGAGCCTTCACGTCGTCGGGCCACTGGCGACGCCCCGTCGTCGGCACGATCACATCAAACTCATCAACATGCCTCATGTAGCCTCCATATGAGTTACTCACTTCAATAAATGAGCTCCTCACATAAGCGCCAAATCACAACGAACGGAAGGTGGGACCAAAATACCGGTTACGATGATTCCCAACGCGCTCAAAACATTAAACCAAGCCATTCAGGGCTTTGGATGGAAAGTGTTCAGGAGTTAGTTCTTGCAAATCAACGTGTGGGGCCAGCTGAGGGGCTCACAGACGCAATATCGAAAAATATATATACAAAACAACATGTTATCGTTTTTTATTGGTGCGGCCGAGAGGACTCGAACCTCCACGGGTTGCCCCACAGCGACCTCAACGCTGCGCGTCTACCAGTTCCGCCACGGCCGCACGCCGGGTAGAGGGCGCCATATACGCGGCACCGGAACGATTGTGAAGCGAAAAGTCTTCGCTATATGCAGTGACATGACAGACTATGCCACAGTCGAGTGGGCGATCAGCCCTCAGCCCGTCGCTTATGAGGCTGCGCACGCCTTTATGGAGGCCCGCGCCCGCGCCATTCGCGAAGACGGGGCAGCGGAGCTGATCTGGTTGTTGGAACACCCCCCGCTCTACACAGCGGGCACCAGTGCAAAGCCGGTTGATTTACGCGCGCCCGAACGCTTTCCGGTCTTCAAAGCCGGGCGCGGCGGCGAGTATACCTATCACGGCCCCGGTCAACGCGTGGCCTATGTGATGCTCGACGTGGCCGAGCGCGGCCGTGATGTGCGCGCCTTTGTCGCCAATTTGGAGCGCTGGATCATCACCGCGCTCAAATCGTTCAATATTGATGCAGATGTGCGCGACGGGCGCGTCGGGGTTTGGGTCGATCGCACGCAGCCCGGCGGCGCTTTGCGGGAAGACAAAATCGCCGCCATCGGGATCCGCCTTAAACGCTGGGTCAGCTTTCACGGCATCAGTCTGAATGTTGAGCCGGATCTCGAGCATTTTTCCGGGATCACGCCCTGCGGGATTGATGATCCCCGTTATGGCGTGACCAGTTTGGTCGATCTCGGCTTGCCCGTGGCCATGTCCGATGCGGATGAAGCTCTAAAACAAGCCTTCGAGACCGTCTTTGAGGCGCCGACCGTTCCCGTCAGCGCCCCGGTATAGGCCGGCTCGATCTAGCTGGCGAACATGCCGCCATCCGCGCTTTCTGGCTGATAGCCTTCAGGATATTGCGCGCCGGTTTTCCCAGGAATGGGTGCAGGACCATGATTATTATCGCGCATGTCAGGCCCGGCGGTGCAGAGCATGAATAACATGCCGAGATGACCGCACACCACGGTGATGCCGAGCAAGATAAAGGCCGCCAAGACCGCGATCGGCATTTCGCCGCCACAGGTCTGCGCGAACATGAAGGCCTGCATATTCAGGAACACGATCAAGGCTGTGAAAACTGCAACGCCCGCAGAGAAGATCCAAGGCCAAGCCATGAAGAAGGCAGATTTCCCGAGATCATGAAGCCGCTTGGCGGTGATCGAGAAGCCGAACCATAGCAAGGGCACTAAGGCAAGCAGGACGAGCGCGGCCGCCGGGGGCGCGATACTCGCGACAATGCCCTGGATCATGAAGATGACTCCCCCCAGGATCAGGATCGTCACCAGACCCGCAATATATTGCAGTCGGCTGATCCGACCGGTTGGTGTGGTCAATATCTTCGCGATGCCGCGTTTTGGATATTGTGCGCCTTGTAATGGCGCGCGCGCCACCCAAAGCAAGGTCCAGATCATGATCGGCAGACTCAGCATCATGATCGGCTGCACGACGCCAGCCGCTGCGGGACGAAGGATAAACTTTTCCTTGGTGTCGAGAGGCTGTTCGGCATTCGGGCCGCGATTGCCAAAATCACCGCGTCCACCGCCGCCACGATTACCATTGCCTCCACCAGAATTGGCATTGGCGGCTTTACACATTTCCGGAACTTCCGGGGCTTCTTCGCGCGCTTTCGCCCGCTCCTCAGCGGCTTTCTCTTGCGCCTCGCGTTGCTCGACGAGCCGATTTGCGCGCCAGGCAGCCGGGTCTTCGAGGAATTCAGCGCGGGCGCTGTAGAGCTCATCATACTCGGCCGATTTTTGGATGAGTGTCCCGGTAAATTGGCCAAGCGCCACCAAGACAGGGATGAGCACAATGATCGCCCATAAAGGACTACGCCCAGCATGGTTCAGTCGACGCACATGGATAATGTAAGACATCACTGTGGTGATCACAAAGACCAGCGCAATGAAATAGCCCTCACCCACTTCCAAGGCTGCTGTGTCCGCCCCCGCAATGGAAATAATTCCGGTGAGAAGCCAACCGATGAAGAATACCGATATCAATTGCGCCATGAACAAGACGGTCCATGCGCGCGTGAAGTGCAAAGTCGGGGTTTTGCCGGTCGGATTAAAAAACGTATCGAACCAGTTCATTTTCGACGGCAATTGTTCTGCATCAGTGATCCACGGACGGTCCGGGTCTAATGCAGACTGGGAGGCAATAGCATCGCTCATGGCGAAGGAATCCTTTGAATGGGTTTCTTATAAATCGATGCTTATACACACCTCAAAAATTTTATCAATAAACGATAAAAATTTATCGACACACAGGAATTATCCGAATGTGTCCCCTGCAGACGAGCCAGGAACTGGTCCATGCTTGTTCTCATGCGGTTGGGTCGGCAACAGACCGATGACAGCGGCGAGCACCAGATTCGTTCCAATCGTCGCAAGAATGTTCAGGGGAAGCATCTTATCGGCGAGGATTTCCGCCCCTTCAAAAAAGCCAGCAAAATCGCCCGAAGCCATGCGCTCGGCCATTTCTTCTTGGATGTCCAGCATTTCAGGGGTCATGAACATGGGCCCAAAGATGAGACCAAACACGAAAGACACGACCATGCTGGCGAGCCATATAGCGATCACCCACCACGCGGTGGTTCCAACATCATGCAAGCGTTTTCCATAGACACAGATATAGGGATAAATCAGCAATAGATTGATCAGTCCGACAGCCGGATGAACCATCGTGTTTCCGGCCACCACCAAAACGCTGGCGACCGTCAAGAAGACCATGCCCTGCCAGAACCGGTTCCGGCCAATGCGCCCATTTGGGTTAAAAACGAGATCAACCATACTTTGTCCCTTTCAGACCGAAACGTGAGTCGTTTTGGTCATACAGGCAAGGCTGTTACGTGTCGAATTATTCGAACTCGACCATGATCTCGTCAGCCGCGACACTGTCGCCTGCACCGACATTAATCGCTTTGACCGTGCCATTCGCTTCGGCGCGGATGATGTTCTGCATTTTCATCGCTTCGACAATGCAAACGCCCTCACCCTCCTGCACGTCTTGACCGATCTCGACATCAATCGACACCACGAGGCCTGGCATTGGCGAGATAATCAGTTTCGACAGGTCTGGCTTTTCTTTTTCCGGTAGTCGCGCATGCATCTCCGCGACGGCCGGCGCGCAGACCAAAGCGGGCACCCGGACGCCGCGATGACGGACAATATAGCCTTCAGCGCTAGCGGCGATTTTCACAGCGATCGCCTGCCCGTCCAATACCCCTTCCATCAAAGGCTGACCAGGCGTCCATTCGGTCACGAAAGAGTGCGATTTCTTACCAATTTTGATCGTCGCCTCGCCGTCGCCAAGCTCGAGCTCAACCGGGACCTGCTCGCCGCCAAGAACGACGACCCAATCTTTGCGCAAGGCTTGCACCGGTGACATCCGACCGGTTGTCTGTCCAGCGCGACGCGTATGAACGCCATGCGCATAGACAGCGGCCACGGACAACATGACCCGTTGCACATCCGTCGGCTCAGTGCCTTGGAACCCGTCCGGGAACTCGTCTTTGATATAGGCCGTGGTGATATTGCCTGACCGGAAACGCGCTTCGTCCATCACCGCAGCACAAAACGGCATATTGTCTTGGATGCCCTCAATGTGGAAGCGGTCCAACGCCTCGGCTTGAACGTCCAGCGCTTGGTCGCGGTCTTTGCCATGAGTGACGAGTTTGGCGATCATGGGATCGTAAAACATCGAAATCTCATCGCCTTCGCGCACACCGCTATCCATGCGCACCGTGCCGCCGGCTAAGGCCCCCTCCATCGGTGGGATGAAGCGTTTCAGACGGCCGATAGAGGGCAAGAAATTGCGATATGGATCTTCGGCATAGACGCGGCTTTCGATCGCCCAGCCATTAATTTTGAGTTCGTCTTGTTTCAGGTTCAGCTTTTCGCCATACGCTGATCGAAGCATCTGCTCGACCAGATCAACGCCGGTAATCATCTCGGTGACAGGATGCTCAACCTGCAGACGCGTGTTCATTTCTAGGAAATAGAAGCTTTTATCCTTGCCCGACGCGACAAATTCCACGGTGCCGGCACTGTCATAATTCACCGCTTTCGCGAGCGCGACGGCCTGCTCGCCCATTTTTTTGCGCGTGGCTTCATCCAGCAAAGGGGATGGCGCTTCTTCTAGAACCTTCTGATTCCGGCGCTGGATCGAGCATTCGCGTTCGAACAGGTAAACGCAATTGCCATGCTTATCGCCCATGACTTGAATCTCGACGTGACGCGGTTCGAGGATAAATTTCTCAATGAAGATCCGGTCGTCGCCGAACGAGGCGGTCGCCTCAGCTTTTACGGCTGGATAGCCTTCTTCAGCGTCCTTATCATTATAGGCGATACGAATGCCTTTACCGCCGCCGCCCGCGGAGGCTTTAATCATCACCGGATAGCCAATTTCTTGGCTAATTTTGACAGCCTCTTCAGTGCTTTCAATCAATCCCATATGGCCAGGCACGGTCGATACGCCAGCATCCGCCGCCAGCTTTTTGGAGCTGATTTTGTCACCCATTGCCTCAATCGCGTGCGGATTGGGGCCAATGAAGATGATTTTCTCTTTTTCGAGACGCTTTGCGAATTCTGCGTTTTCAGACAGAAAGCCAAATCCAGGGTGAACCGCCTCCGCACCAGTTTGCTTTACCGCATCGACAATCTTGTCCATGACCAGATAAGACTCGGCCGCTGGCGATGGGCCAATGTGCACAGTTTCATCCGCCATTTCGACGGCCATTGAGCCCGCATCAGCGTCAGAATAAACGACCACCGTTTTCACGCCCAGACGCCGACAGGTTTTTATCACCCGGACAGCGATCTCGCCGCGATTGGCAATCAGGATTTTCTTGAACATTTACAGGCCCCGCGCATGTTTGAGAGTGTTCCGATGCCGGACTTAAATCGGGCGCAGGGGATTGTCGAGGTTGCCGCTTGGTCATCTCTCTTTACTTGATTGCCGGGGCAAACCTAGCGGGTGCGATTATGGCCGCTAAACCGCGACGGCCAAACCTTTGGCAAAGCCCGGCGCTTCCTGTTCCAAGAACTCAATCAGAGCCGCTTCAGCGGGCGAAATCGATCCGTCCGCTTTCAGGCCTTTTAACAGCCAAGCGCTTTCAAAGTCTGTCACTTTTTCAGCTTCCCGGTTCGCTGCTTCAGCTGCCGCCTGCCGGGCCTCGGCCGCTTTACGACCATTATGCGTGATCATCTCAAACCAATTGCCGGATGAGAAAGAGGCGCCCATGCGGGAGAAAAATCCGCCCGCACTGCGCGAAGTGTCACTCAACCAGCGTTCGCGTGCCAAAGCCCCTTCAACGGTCTGCGGCGCCGGGTGCGCGCGGGCCATGAGGTGATTGCCAATGGCGCGGGCGAACAAATCGTTCCAGGTCGGTGCATTGTCAGCATTTGCTATGGCATCATTGGTTTGGAATAGGAGCCCGGCCTCG
>JABSQA010000135.1 GCA_013213825.1 Henriciella sp. | reverse complement strand
GGCTGATCGCAGACGGGCATACGGTGATCGGCCTCGGCCGCTCGAGTGCTCGCGGGCGTGCGCTGCTGCCAGAGTCAGACTGGCGACAGGCGGATATATCCAAGCTGAGAAATGCGGCGGACTGGCAGCCCCTCCTCGATCAAGTCGATGCTGTGGTGAATGCCGCCGGAGCCCTACAAGATGGCCTGAAGGACAATGTCACAGCCATCCAATTCACGGCTATTAAGGCGCTGGTTGAAGCGTGCGAAAGTCTTGGCATTAAACGACTCATCCAAATCTCTGCGCCTGGTGTCAGCGAGGACTCAGAGACAGTTTTCTATCGTACAAAGGCCAAAGCCGATCAGATGGTGACTTCAAGCGCGTTGGATTGGACAATCCTGCGCCCCGGATTGGTCATCTCTCCTCAAGCCTATGGCGGGACGAGTCTCGTACGAACTCTGGCGGCGGTGCCTTGGGTACAGCCGCTCACCCTGGCTGAGACGCCCGTGCAAACGGTTTCGGTCGATGAGGTCGCGCAGGCCGTCTCGCGCGCCATAGCGGGCGATTTGATCCGCAAAGATATCGACATTGTCGAGGCAGACCCGCAAACGCTTTCAGCGCTCGTCTTAGCGGTCCGGTCATGGCTCGGATTTGCCCCTCCGCGCTTGGTCTTGGCGCTCCCGTCATCTGTCGGGATGGCTATGGCGAAAGGCGCCGATCTGGCGGGATGGCTTGGCTGGCGATCCGCCTTGCGATCAACTTCAGTCTCCGTGCTGCAGCGCGGCGTAACCGGAGATGCGTCTAACTGGGAAGCCATATCTGGGCGTCCACCGAAATCCTTGGAGCAGACCCTTCGGGACATGCCCTCTACGGTTCAAGAACGGGTCTATGCCCGCATCATGTTGGCCTTTCCGATTTTACTGATCCTGCTCTCATTGTTTTGGATCGTGTCGGGCGTGATCGGCTTGACCGAGCATGATCGAGCCGTCTCTGTCATTCAGGGAAAGATGCCCGATACACTCGCCCATCTCTTCGTGCGCAGCGGTTCCATTATCGACATCTTGGTGGGCGCAGCCATGCTTTTCCGACCGACGACCAGGCTGGCATGTTTCGCATCTATTCTCGTCTCAATCGGCTATCTGACCGGAGCAGCGATTTTCACGCCGGAACTTTGGTCGGACCCACTGGGCCCGATGATTAAAGTCTTCCCCGCGATCGGGCTCGCCCTTGCCGTCGCCGCTTTAACGCAGGAGCGCTAAACATGTGGATCGAATTTCTGCGCTGGGCGCATGTGATCGGTGCGACGGTCTTGCTGGGTACGGGCGCTGGCATCGCCTTCTTCATGGTCATGGCGCATCGAACGGGCGACGCCAAACTGATCGCGCATACGGCCGGCATTGTGGTCATCGCCGATTGGATCTTCACGGCCTCTGCCGTCGTGGTACAACCGATCACAGGCACCTTGCTGGCATTAGAGATTGGTTGGCCGCTCACCCAAGGCTGGGTTTTATGGTCGCTCATCCTGTATGTCTTTGTCGGGCTATTTTGGCTGCCCGTGGTTTGGATTCAGCCCCAATTACACGATTTAGCCAAACAGGCTGCGATTGACGGTACAGCTTTGCCAGAGCGCTACCACCGACTGTATCGAATTTGGTTCGCGTGTGGATTTCCAGCCTTCTTCGCGGTCCTTGCCATTGTCTGGCTGATGGTCAATCGCCCCCTTCTATGAGGCGCTACGAACGCCCTGCAGATGACCAAAATCCAAAATTCAAAATTTTCTTTGTAAGAAATCCGATCTGGCTCAGACTAACCCGTGTATGAAGCAAAGTCAGACTGCCAATACACTCTATTTCGAGGCCGCTGATCGGTTCGCCCATGCCATGCAGAGACTGGCGCGGGCGACCGAGGCCAATGCAGAGCGACGGCTCGACTTGCTGCAGGATATGCATTTCCAGCTCTGGAAAAGCCTGTCCGCATTTGATGGCCGGTGCAGCCTAAAGACTTGGGTGTACCGGGTGATTCACAATGTTGCAGCAAGCCATGTCGATCGTGAGCGGCGGCGGCCCATAGATGGTGTCGACAGTTCAGAGCTCGATCAGATCCCCAGTCTTGTGGACCTGAGTGGCCTGATCGAACGCGATGACGCGCTGACCAAGCTTCATACCTGGATCCGAAAGCTCAATTCGACCGATCGTCAAATCATGACGCTTTATTTGGAAGACTTGAGCGCGGCGGAAATGTCGGAGGTGACAGGATTTAAACCGGGCGCGATTGCCACCCGCATATCGCGCCTAAAATCCAAACTTGCCCAAGATTTCAAGGAGGCCTCGAGATGACAGATAAAGATCCCCTTCGCGACCTTTGGGCCACGGACCAAGGAGACAAATTCACCATGTCCATCGCAGAACTCACTGCCCGCTCAAACAACTTTCGGTCAAAGATCAAACGCCGCAACCTGACAGAATACATCGCCGCCGCTTTGGTGGTCTGTATTTTCGGTTGGATGGCGTACACCATTCCCGTCTTATCCATTCGGATCGGCGCGGCTTTGATCGTACTCGCAGCTTTTTATATTAGCTGGCAGCTCAACAAGATTGCCTCTGTCGATGCAGGCCATTCGCCTGTGGAGACTGTTGCTGGCATGCATCGTCGCGAATTGGTGCGCCAGAGAGATGCGCTCCGTTCGGTCTGGCGCTGGTATCTTATGCCGTTCGTGCCAGGCATGGTCGTGTTTACGGTTGGCACGTCGCTTGAGACAGGTGCGACTCTCCCGGCCTGGGCAGTTGCGCTCTCTGCTCTGGTGAGCCTGAGCTTTATCGGGGCGGTCTTCTTCGGGGTTTGGGCGCTGAACGCCTATGCCGCGCGCAAACTGGACGCGCAGATCGAGGAATTGGATTCGGTTTCGATCGAAACCTAATCTCTTGGCTAAGCATCCCCAAAGCAACAAAGCCCAGACCAAGCGGTCTGGGCTTTTATTGTCAGCAAGCTTTTTTCACCGTCGCCTATGTGGCTAGGATCACTCCATGAAGGCGTGATCACGTGCCATAGAGCTCGCCATTTTTTGCCGTCCATAAGTGGCATAAACACGATGCACGGAACAGTTCGGCTCGCCGGTCAAAGCATACTCAGACTCATCAATATTCGTGTTACAGACGACCTGATGCGTCTCCACCTGCTGGGTATTTGTCGACGTCGTATAGGACACATAACTGTCAGCCGCAGCTCCCGTGGCGCCAAGCGTCATGAAACTGGCAAATCCTGAAACGACGATCCAAAGAACGCGATTCTTCATACTCTCTCTCCCCTCGCGCAAAACCGAAAAAACGGCCTCGCGAAAGCAAGTCGGACTGGGAGGAGCAATTCACGCAGCTTCGAGTTTCCCGCTCGAATGCCGCATGGCAATGGTTAATGCATAGCCGGTTCTGTAATGTTTGTCGAGGTCTCAGGGGATTGGCACGCGTTCTCCTGTAAAAAAGCCCGCGCTTCGCAGCGCGGGCTTCTTCCAAATATCACGTCTCGAAACGCTTAGTGCAGGAACTCGAACAGGCCTGCTGCGCCCATGCCGCCACCGATACACATGGTGACAACACCATATTTCGCTTTGCGGCGCTGACCTTCCAGTAGGATCGAGCCGGTGCAACGGGCGCCGGTCATGCCGAACGGGTGACCGATCGAGATAGATCCGCCATTGACGTTATACTTCTCTGGATCAATGCCGAGGAAATCGCGGCTATAGAGGCACTGTGAAGCGAAAGCTTCGTTCAGCTCCCAAAGATCGATATCGTCGACTTTCAGACCATGGCGCTCGAGCAAGCGTGGCACAGCTTTGATCGGGCCGATGCCCATTTCGTCTGGATCAACACCGCCGACATTAAAGCCCATGAACCGGCCCAGCGGTTCAATGTTCCGACGCGCGGCTTCTTCGGCTTCCATGACAACCACGGCAGCGGCGCCGTCTGACAGCTGAGACGCGTTACCGGCAGTGATAAATTTGCCTTCTTTGACTTGCTGACCGCCAGAGAAGACCGGTGGCAGACCCGCGAGGGCTTCCGCTGTGGTGCCTGGACGATTACACTCGTCACGGTCACACACGACATCTTGCTCGGTGATTTCGCCAGTCTCTTTATTCTTGAGCATCATCTTGGTCTCAAGCGGCACAATCTCTTCAGCCATATAGCCTTTTTGCTGGAATTCAGCGGTCCGACGCTGTGACTCAGCAGAATATTCATCCTGTGCTTCACGGCTAACATTGTAGCGATCGGCAACGATTTCAGCGGTTTCGATCATGGTCATCCAGATCGCTGGCCATTTCGCCATCAGCACGTCTTCCGTGTAACGATGAAGGTTCATGTGGCCGGAACGAGAAACCAGAGACAGGCTCTCTACGCCGCCGCCAATGGCAACCGGTGCGCCTTCATTGATCACCGTATGCGCAGCATTGGCGATGGCTTGCAGGCCAGAGGAACAGAACCGGTTAATGGTCGCCCCTGAGGTCGAGCTGGGGCAGCCTGCCCAAAGCGCCGCGTTGCGGGCAATATTGTGACCCGTGGCGCCCTCTGGCTGCGCGGAGCCGAGGAACACATCTTCCACAGCTTCTGGCTCGACACCCGCCCGCTCCATAGCGTGCTTAATCACGTGTCCGGCCATAGTAATGCCGTGAGTGTTATTAAGAGAGCCCCGGCCGGCTTTCGCCAAACCTGTGCGGGCGGTGGAAACAATGACAGCTTCGCGCATGATGATAAACTCCCGTAAGTGGTCTATGTTGCGGCGCACCCTAATCAAGCGAGTGCGCGCCGACTAGGGGTAACGTTGACGTAAAGTGGAAGGACGTCGCGGAAACCCCTTCACGATTGTGCGATTCCTGCTTACCTATCCCCGTTCACAAAGGGGAGAATACCAAAATGGGCGTTTTTAAATTCGCTATGAACAAAGGCAAAGAGATCATTGCCGACCGCAATAAGGTGGCAGAAAAGGCCATCCGCAAAGAAGTCGAAGATCTCGGGCTGGATGATGAGCTCGGCAATGATTTCAGTGTTTCCGTCGACGGCAAGCAAGTGAAGCTGGAAGGCCGCGTACCCGACTTGGAAACGAAGGAAAAGCTCATCCTAGCGGCGGGCAATGTCAGCGGCATCGGCGAAGTCGATGACTCGATGAAAGTGAAATCCAAAGCGAAAGTGGCAGACTCTGTGTTTCACACCGTCAAATCGGGCGACTCGCTGTCGAAAATTGCCAAGAAATATTATGGCGATGCGATGCGCTATCCAGACATTTTCGATGCCAACACACCGATGCTAAAGCATCCAGACAAAATCTATCCTGGCCAAGTCTTACGCATTCCTGGCGCATAATTTTTTACAAAGGCGAACACCCATGTTGCGAACTCTGAGTATTGTCCTTCTGACCTTAGGGTTTGCAGCGTGCGCGCAAGCCGGTGAACCGGCAAATAGCGATGGCGTGGCGGCGACGGATTATTATCGTCCTGGCCACACCATTCCAGCGACGGCGGATATGAGTCGCGGGGACGTTCCCCGCGATGATTATGGCCGCCCCTACACTTATGAAGGCTTAGGCGAGGCGCTCCCAGCATTCACCGGCGAACGGACAGACGGCACCTCCTTCTCGACGGCTGTATTGGAAGGGCGTTGGACGGGTATCGAAATCTGGGGCATTTGGTGTCACGATAGCCGCAATGATGCGCCTTATGCTGCAGCGCTTTCAAGGGCGTTAGCGGCGGACCCGAATGTCGATTTCATGTCCATCCACACACCGCACACCGCTAACAGCGCCGACAGAGCGCTACGGGGATACGACTCTGTCACCGCTTGGTTTGACGAGAAAGGTTGGTCATTCCCAACAGTGGTCGACAGTGACGCTTCGCTCCGCGAGACGCTTCGCATCCGATGGACCCCGACTTATCTTCTAGTCGCGCCTGATTTGACGGTGCAGGGCTTTCGCACCGGTCTAGCCGATGCGGGAGACATGGCGGTGAAGGATTTCGTACAAGCCATCGATCAAACGCGCCGCGAATGGACCGCCCCCTAAACACGGGATTCAACCTCCGATCGTTGGCGCCTTCCGCCTAAAAATCAGGCAATCCAAACACCGCGATATCGCTGCTCGTACAGGCGTCCGAAAATTACAAGAAAACAAGCTGATATAACCGTTATTTCATCAGAATTTCGCGTTACCCCCCTATCTCCGCACCAATATGAGCTGCTATTAACGCTCTGTTAGCAACTTAAAAATGGGTGGAAGAAAAAATGCTGCACACCTCTACGCGCAAACTCATCGATCGCCTGTCAGAAATGACGGAATTGGGGAAGCTGGACTGGATTGAAAGCGACGATGGCAACATCGCTTATTCGACCGAAGGCTATAGCGTCACGCTCACGGAATCTCCGAATGAGGTGGTGATTACCAGCAAAGACGGAAAAGAGCTCGAGCGCGCCAGCGCTGAACAAATTGCCGCGACAGAGACCGAAGATGGTACATCTTACACCGCTTTGGTTGCTGCCATGACGGCAGAAGCGGCGCGCGTGGCACGAGGAACGGAAGCCGCCATTTCAAGTCTGCTCGCTGGAATGGAGGATGCGCCAGCCGAGGTTGCGGACTCTATCGAAGAAGACACCGCGGAGCCGTTGCAAGAAGACTTGGGCGACGACACAGCCGTCCTGGCGGATGAGACGGTCAGTGTCGAGACCGAGGACACAGCAGAAACAGAGGCTGAGACGCCTGCCGAAGACGCCGTATTGGTCTCATCAGAAGCGACAGAAGACGCTGTAATCGAGACGGAAGAATCTGTTCAGAGCGACGAGCCGAGCGACACTGAAGACGACATTGCCCCTGCCGCCTTTGGGAGTGAGACAGCCGAAGAGACTGAAACCGTTGCAGAAGCTGAGGTCCAGGCAGAGGCCGAAATTGAAGCTGAGACTGAGATAGAAGCGGACGTCGAAACAGAAGCGGCGGTTGAAGATGAAGACATCGTATTGGCTGCGACGTCCGAGCCTGAAACCACGGTCGAAGCTGAATCGCCTGTAGAGTTTGAAGCTTCGATTGATGATGCACCTGAAACGATCGTTGAAGCATCAGAAGAAGAGTCAAGCGACACCAATACCGATACAATTATCTTGGCCAGCACGGCCCAAGATAGTTCAGACGCGACGGACGAAGCCGCTGTGGAAGAGACCCTCGAACCGGTAGAGGCCGAGATTGTAGTCGACGTCGAAACAGCGGCTGAAGTGACCTCGGACACGGCTGAGCTTGAAAGCGAAACAGAGGTGACCGAAGCCGTCGTACGCCTCGCTGAAGAGGTCAATAATAAGCAAGAAGATACAGGCCTCGAAACCGCTGCCGCCTCAGCCGTCGGGGCCGTTGCCTTGGCTGCGGGATTGACGATCGACGAGACGCCGGAAGCAGAAGCTGAAGCGGAAGCGCCCATGGAAATCGAGCCAGAAGCGGAGATTCAAGCGGCGGACTCCGCTGAAGCGACCAGCGCTTCGTCTTACGTGCCCTTTGGGCTCGGCGATCAAAGTGAAGAAACCGAGGCAGACCCGGGTATTGAAGATACCAACACAGGCTTTGCTGCTATGACGCCTGAACCAGATGTCGCGCCAGAAGTCTCCGAGGTTGCGCCATTAGAAACCGTGTCAACACCGGAAACGGTTGCCCCAACCTGGACGGCGGCAGCAAGTGATGAGCCCGACACGACTGACGCGACAGAAACGACTGAGACGATAGAAGCGGTTATCGACAAACCGGAAGTCGAGGCCGCCGCGGTAACGTCGTTTGAAAGCGAAGCGGTCGCGAGCGCAGTCGAGACGGTCGAAACCGTGGACGCCTCGCCAGAGCCTTCATTTGAGCCGGCAGCGGAGCCCGAAATCGTCTCTGAACCAACGCTTGAATCTGTCGAAACAACGGAGCCTGAGCCGGTACTTGCCACGGCCGCAACGACGCCCGAACCCGTATCAGAACCCGAGCCGTCGCAAAGCTATAGTCTCAGTGGCATCGGCGCCGGATTTGGTCTTGGCGCGTTGTCAGCCAAAACCGAAGCGAGCGGCATTCCTGGTCCCTCATCGACACCCGCGCAACCGGCAGAGAAAGTTGTCATTGATGCCACAGACGATGTTTTGCCCAAACTCGAAGGCAACCTGAACGCGGCGCTGGCTGAAACTGCTTCTGCGGCGGTGAGCAACGCAAAACTGGAAACCGCAAAAGCAGGCCCGTCTCAGGAACCCGCGGAAGCTGACTCCGATATGCTGAAACCGCGAACGCGCTTCAATCCTTGGGATTGATCAGAAGCAGCTCAAAACGCATTACAAATTGCAAAGCGCGCCCCAACGGGCGCGCTTTTCTGCATGCGACAGTGGCAGCGATGCCACAGAATTGCGACGTGTAAACTTTTTTACAGTCCAGCCACGCCAATTGACTTGCCGCAGCCCCGATTCGACGCCAGTTCCCGCTCGCGAAGGTGTCTTATGGCGAGGCACCCAAACCCCATAGAATGTGAGGATGGAGGGCTCTCTAAGCGTCCCTTAAGTTCACATCAGCAGCGGTAGTGCTCGACGGGC
>JABSQA010000134.1 GCA_013213825.1 Henriciella sp. | reverse complement strand
ACCCCGAAACCCGTGGGACATTATGCTTAAAAACGGCGTGGCGTTGGACAATGGCGTTGTATTGCTAACGACAGGTGACCCAAATGGACAACATCGAATTGTTCTTGGTTCAAATGTCTATGTGAATAGGTACACAATGTTCGATGCGTCCGCCTCCATCATCGTTGGCGATGCAACCATGATCGGCCCATTCTGCTACATTACTGATCATGATCATGGGACCGAGGAAGGACTTTTGGTGGGAGAACAGCCTTTGGTTGAAGCTCCCGTAAAGATCGGACGAAATGTCTGGATTGGTGCTGACGTAACCATTTTAAAAGGTGTTACCATCGGTGACAACGCGGTGATTGGCGCTGGCAGCGTCGTGACGCGCTCTGTCGCAGCGAACGAACGGGTAGTTGGTATTCCTGCAAAAGCGGTAAAATCAAGCGCATTGAAGCGGGCGACCTCGTCATGAACATCATAGCAAAGTCAGTCGAAGAAAGAGAGGAGGAGACTATGTCGAAAGCAGATGTCAGCATTGTTATCGCCACGAAGAATCGCTCCCGCGACCTGCAAAGAGCTTTGAATTCCGCAATTTCACAAAATGGCGAGCCTGAAATCATCGTGATCGATGATGGGTCGGATGACGATACGCAGGAGGTTCTCAAACAGTTTCCAACCGTTCGTGTAATTCGGCATGAGACGTCCGCAGGGTGTGTTGCGCGCCGCAACGAGGGCGCCAGATTGGCGCGGTCTTCCTTCATCTTGTCGATTGATGATGACGCTGAACTCTCAGATCCGAATATCGCTCTTCAGGTTCAAAAAGCATTTAGCAATGAACGGATTGGTGCAGTCGCTATTCCGTGTATCGAACCGCTTAAAGAAAATCGATTGTTCCAGATTTCTCCAGACTTAGAGCACTCATACGTTATTGATAGCTTTATGGGCACGGCCTATGCTGCTCGACGGGACATATTCAATGAGTTGGGGGGCTTTAGAGAAAGCATAGTCGGTCAGGGTGAAGAGCGAGACTATTGTATCCGATTGATGAATCGAGGTTTTTTGATCGGTATCGCAGATGCTGAGCACATCATTCATTATGAGTCGCCAATTCGAAACTGGTCCAAGCAGGGGTATAGGGGGCGGCGCAATCATGTTCTATTTGCGGTGCACAATGCGCCAGCTTCGGTTGCCGCAGTGCACGTGCTTGCGACAACATTCAATGGGCTTGTATATGCCGCCCGGGTTGGGCCGAGGTGGCCTATGATAAAAGGACTCTTGGACGGTTGGTTGGGGATTCCCAGGGCCCTCAGAGAACGTCATGCCTGTCGAAAAGCTGTCTATCGCCTCAGCCGAAGATTGCGCAAGAGCGGCCCCATGCGGATTCAGGCGGCCGAGCAAATTGTTAGTGGCTAAGAGCGAGCCGCGCCAAGATAGACTGGTATTACGAGAGATAAATTCGGGGACGTTCAATTTACGTTTGATAGAGTCATGAAGAACTGGATTGTTGCTCAGCTTGGAGCACGCGAACACTATGCGATCGCGCGAGCTTTGCATCGTCGTGGTGCTTTAGACACGCTGCTCACAGACATATGGGCCGCGCCAGGTGACGTTTTGGGAAAGACCTCGCAACGCTTTCGCGAGCGATACCATAGTGAATTGCAAGCCGCTCAAGTCTATGCGCCGTCTATGAATGCCGTGGCGCATGAAATATTTGCAAAAGTGAACCGCCGATCAGGCTGGGATCAGATCATGCGAAGAAATGCGTGGTTTCAGCGCGCAATCGCAGACCGATTGAACCAAATGAGCGTGGGGCGCGATTCTGCTGTGTTCGCCTATTCTTATGCTGCCGAGGGTATCCTCGAGGCGGCGAAGGCCAAGGGCGCACTGACGGTTCTTGGCCAAATCGATCCAGGATTGGCGGAAGCCAAACAGATATCGGCCGTATATGAATCAGCCGGTGAAGCCTTTGAAATCCCACCAGAATCGTATTGGCAAGCGTGGAAACGGGAAACCAAAATTGCAGACATCATCCTCGTCAATTCGGAATGGTCGCGTGAAGGCTTGGTGGCAGAAGGTGTGGATGCAAATAAGATTCAGGTATTACCGCTCGCGCTGGAGCTTGAGCAAAGACAACATGTGAACAATACGCCGGCCGTCTACACACATGAACGCCCCCTACGGGCGCTGTTTTTGGGACAAGTAAACCTACGAAAGGGTATAGACGCACTGATGGAGGCGGTGTTGAGCCTTCCGGATGCGCCGATCCAATTGGATGTGGTCGGGCCGGTTCAAGTCTCTATTCCCGAAGCCATTTCGCGGGATTCACGCATTGTATTACTTGGCTCTGTGCCGCGCGGAAATGTGCAAGCCTATTATGACAATGCCGACATTTTTTTGTTTCCAACCCGATCGGATGGATTCGGGCTCACACAATTAGAGTCGCTCGCCGCTGGCGTACCGATCATCGCCTCGAAAAACTGCGGAAATGTTGTACAGGATGGCGAGAACGGACTGTTGATTGAGCAAGTATCAGCAGACTCGATTGCATCCGTGCTAACCCGTCTCATCAATGAACGCGAATTGGTCTCTAACTTGCAGAGCAAATCTCAACTGGGAACCACATTTAGCCTTGAGGCTTTGGGCGCGGCACTAGAAGATATGGTCAGATAATCTGAGCGGATATTCGAAGACAAAATGCAAAGACCTCATCAAGCCAATTTTGCCATGCGCCGCCCTGGCTCACCTCGCGCGGGTAAGGATACGGTCTCTGTAAAGCGTTTGCAGGGAATGACGATTTTGGCATCGATGATCATCATTTTTGGTGTGGTGATTGCTGGTTTTGCGTCTCTGTCAGCGGAAACGGTGAATCAATCCTTCTCTCGACCGGCGCCGATTTTGGCGGCTGCCTTATTGGTATCGACCTTAGTGGAATTGCGTGGCGGACTGAGGAATGTCGTTCGCTTAGACATTTTTATGATGATGGTCTTGTTTTTGTTGACCTTCCTGGAATTTTTGTTTCCCCAGGACGATATCAGCTACAGGATTACGCTAGACGCTGCTAAAACATCGGCAAGCGCCGCTTTGGTTGGTTTCGCAGGCATAACAATTGGAAGATTGTTTTTCATGCCGCGTGTGGCAGCGAACAAATTTGCGTCCTTTTCCGTCGCGCCAAATAATGTTTTTGGATTGCTCTTGATCAGCACATTCATCGGATACTTAAACATATTGCTGGCAGTGAATTTCAATATTGCGGAGATGTTCAATCAAATGATGCAACCGCGATTTTCGCAATCGTGGTCGCGTGGACGCTTGGGTGGCTTATCGACGCTTCTGGGTGAGCTTGGATTGTTTAAATTTCTGATCGCTCCCTTAGTTGGCGCCATGTTGGCACAAGCCAAACGCTACAACTTCATACAATTGTTTGTGGCGATCCTGCTTTTGGCTTTGGTGTTGTTCGAAGGATTCGCGAGCGGAACGCGAAATATCTTTCTCAGTAATGTGATGACTTTTGGGGCTTCATATACGCTCTTAATGCGCAAGCCGACGATATTTAACGCGCTGAAAGTTTGGGTGCCTCTTTTGGTCGTCGCAGCGTTTAGTATCCAGTATTTGCTCACCGTCAGGACTTTCGGACTCATCGGGGCGATGAACCAAGAGGCGCCGGTGGTGGAAACTGAACGAACCGTTTCAGTAGATATGAACTTGATCAACATCGCTCTTATCTCGGACGGTTTTCCGGAGCGATATCAGTTTTTGGGACTGGAAATCCCATATACTGCCGTTATTCGACCCATCCCAAGAGCGCTTTGGGCCGGTAAGCCAGAAAGCATTTCGGTGAGCATTGAAGAAGTCACGGGTGCCAGTGACACGATCACAATCTCCGCCACATTTGTCGGAGAGTTTTGGATGGCAGGTGGCTATCTGGCGATCATGATTGGAGCGCTTTTTTTAGGCGCTCTAGCAGCTTGGTGGAATCGCATAGGAGCATATGCCACAACAACGATGCGGATGATTTTGTTTGCATCGGCATTTTTTCCAGCGGGCATTGCGATGCGATCTTTTATGTCTGCTGCGCCACCAGTTTTGCCGGTAATTGCGCTTGCCGTAATCGTAACTGTGTTTGAACGACGGTCTCGAGGGAGACGCAATGAGCAGAGATTTCGACATGTGCCTGCAAAACGGGTGTGAGGCCTGCCAAACCTGGGCTTAAGCGTATCGTCTTGAAGCCAAATGACCGAAGCGTTTCTCTTTAACCAAAACTCGCAAAGCACATCGCTCGATAATGCCTATGAAGGATTATAATGTGGACCTGAAAAACCAGTACTCCGATGACAGCTTCGTCATTTTCCTTCATATTCAAAAAACCGCGGGTATGACTCTGCAGAGATATTTGCGTAAGCAGTTTGGCCCCGGACTTGTGCGCCGGATCTGGTGGAAGATATCTAAAGACCCGCGTATTGATGGTGATGTCGTAACAGCTGCGCGGGCCCGCCGAAAGAGCGACGGATTCTTCGCGGGGCATTTTGCTTTCGGCATGCACGAAAACTTGCCCAAACCGGCGACTTATATGGCGTTCTTTCGGGAGCCCGTTTCGCGTGTGATTTCATTGTACAAACACTCAAAAAATGATGAGGGCTCGTATTATCACGAATTCGCAAAAAACCAGGATTTGCGGGGATTTGTGACTGAATCCGGACTGATGGAATTGGATAATGGAATGGTGCGGTTCCTATGCGGGGAGCCTGGAGAATATTTTATCAATCGAGTTCCTGTGGGAAGCGTCGACGACGCTATGCTCAAAAAGGCGATTGAAAATTTTGATCGGTATTTTTTCTTCGGCGGAATTCAAGAGATGTTTGACGAATCGTTCCTTCTTCTCGCCCAGAAACTCGGGGATACGGACCCCAAATATCTCACTCTAAATGTTGCAAAACCAAATGCTGGACAGCCATTTGATGACGAAACAAAGGAGATGATCAGACGATCAAACGCCTATGATATGACATTGTACGATCACGTGAAACGCAGGTTTGAACGCGAGCTCGCCGAGGCCTTCCCGGATTTAGACCAACGCTTAGACCGCCTCCAGACAGCAAATACTGCCTATAACGGCCGAACGAAGACGCTGAATCGCATGAAAATTGCAATCAATAGAAATCGTGCTGGAAACTAGTCGTGAGCGAAAGATGACCACTAAAATTCTCTTTCTAACGGTCATGCCGTCGCCTTACCAGCGCCAGCTATTCTCCGGGCTTGCGGCTGCGGAAGATATCGATCTTGAAGTGCGTTATTATACCGTTGGCGCGCATGATCGAGAGTGGCAAGCGCCCGACTTTGAGCCATTTGAAACAGCTTTGCCGGGGCGCGTTATTTCTGCGCTCGGCCCTTCTGCTCATTGGAATCCTTCAGTCATATCTGACATCAAGGAGGTTGATGCTGACCTCGTCATTGTGAGCGATTATTCGGCAATTACGGCACAGGCTGTGATGCGATGGCTCTCGATGAACAATCGGCCCTTCATGTTTTGGGGAGAAGTGCCGGGTTTTGCTCAGCGTGGTCCGCTGGGTTCATTTATACGTGGTCGCTTGCAGGCACCTCTGAGAAAGGCCAAAGGGATTGCGGCAATCGGATCTCGTGCCGAAGCGGCTTATCGCGACCTCTTCCCAGCCATTCCGACTTATAACATCCCGTATTTCTGCGATTTGTCGCCTTATAAAAAGGCGCGGTGTGGCCGAAAAAGTAAAACCGGTGACACGATTGATTTGCTCTATTCCGGCCAATTGATCGAACGAAAAGGCGTGGACACTTTGATTCAAGCCTTCACGTCGGTCGCACATGATTTGCCGAACCTGCGATTACAAATCCTGGGCAATGGCCCGGACAGAAATAAGCTCAATGATCTAATCCCTGAGAATTTAAAGCAGCGGGTGAATTTCCTTGGGCACAAAGAGCCTTCCGAACTTCCAGCCTTATTCGCAAATGCTGATCTCTTTTGTTTGCCAAGTCGGCATGATGGCTGGGGAGTCGTTGTGAACGAGGCCATTGGCGCAGGCTTGCCGGTCATCTCAACGGATGCCGTGGGCGCCGCGCTCGATATTGTGACGAATGGAGAAAACGGGTTGATTACGCCAGCGGGTGATGCAGATGCCTTGGCCGTCGCGCTACGTAAAATCTCCGATGATGAGACACGTCAGAGAATGACCAAAGCGGCGATGATTTCGGCACGCTCGTGGGGAATAGAAGAGGGCGTGTCTCGCTGGCGCGCGGCGGCGCGCGAAGTGCTAGAGCGGTAAAATGAAGATCCTGCTTGTATCTTCTGGTTCGGGATCGCGCGGCGGCGGCGAGATCTATTTGCATTTTTTGGCGAAAGGACTGGTCGACGCCGGTCACGAAGTCATCGCAATGGTGCCGGATCGTCCGATAATGGACGAACTCGCGCAAAACTTTCCAAAACAGGTACAAGTCGAACGCATTCCGTTCAAACCGACATATGAGCGCAAATCCCGCGGCATTGGCGCCGTTTTTGATGGTGCGCAACAGAAAGACATGGCTCAGCGCTTCAAGGCGCTCAATCCGGACATAATCCATCTCAATCAACAAGTTGCCGAGGATGGTCTCGATCTGTTGCGCGCTGTCGAGATGAGTGGCTTGCCGTGGGTCTCAACCATTCATGTCGGCCTCTCCGCCGCGGCGTTGAAGGCGTCCCTTGGTCCCGTTCGAGATTTTGTAACGCACCGCGTCCTGCGCGGAAGCGAGGGTCAATTCATTACAGTGTCGACGGCTTCAAAAACTCAACTCATAGACCGTCTGGGACAAGGCTCGGGACGCTTCGACACGGTTCATAATGGCGTGCTCAGGCCCGATGCAGATGATCTGCGTGCGGCGAGGAAGACCGCACGTTCGGATTGGGGTGTTGGTGATCAAGAAATCGTATTCGGTGCTGTTGGGCGGATTGAGGCCCAGAAGAACCCATTAGCACTAATTGATCATGTCTGTGCCGCGGGGCTAAGCCGAGACGTAAAGGTCGTCTGGATTGGCGATGGGTCCCTGCGAGAAGATCTAGAAGCGCACGCCCAAGAAAAGAAAGTGTCGCTCATCGTTGACGGTTGGCGCAGCGATGCATCGACTCGTCTTGCGGGGTTTGACGTCTTCTTGCTGCCTTCAAAGTTTGAAGGCTTACCCTTGGCGATCCTGGAAGCGATGCACGCCGGCGTGCCGGTCATTGCGCCAAACACGGATGGCATTCCTGAAGCGATTGAAAATCGCGTCACCGGATTTTTGTGTTCCGCCGATGCCGATTGGCAGGCAGCTGCACAGGCGCTTGCCAATGATGATCTTCTCCGCGCCAGAATGTCTAAAGCTGCGAAGCAAAAAGCGATTGACGGTTTTAGTGAGACGTCCATGGCCAGGCGGACGCTCGAAATCTATCAAAACCGGATCTCAGCGTGAACACGGGCCGCTCCCTCAAAGTCTTACTGACAAGCGCGAGCTTTGATCGTGCTTATGGTGGCATTGCAATTTGTGTCGCACGCCTGGCGACTGAACTGGCCTCAACGGGGGTTAAAATTGGCCTATGGGCCCCCGATGGATCCGCCACAAGATCTGATGTCTTGGATCATTCGGACGCTCGTATCGCACGCTTAGACGGTTCGCTTGAAGCGGCAATGAGCGCGTTCGGGCCCGTCGACGTGATGCACGATAATGGTATATGGCTCAGTCATAATCACAGTATTGCAAAACTGTGCGCGAAACAGTCCGTTCCGAGGATTGTGAGTGTTCATGGCATGCTTGAGCCCTGGGCCATCCAACACCGGCGCCTCAAAAAGAAGCTGGCCTGGCATCTCTACCAAAAGAAAGATTTGCAAGACGCGCTGCTGTTGCATTCGACTGCGCCAACAGAAACCGTTTCATTGGCGCAGGCCGGATTGACGAATGAGATTGTCACAATCCCGAATGGAACAGATATTCCGGACGATTTAGACCTGCAGGATAAGCCCACTAGGTCGGGCGAAAAACGCAAGGCGCTGTTCTTAAGCCGTATCCACCCGAAAAAAGGCCTACCCATGTTGCTGGAAGCCTGGGCAGCGTTGCAGCCCGAAAACTGGGTGCTTGAAATTGCCGGTCCGGACGAAGGTGGGCATAAGGCGGAAGTGGCGGCGCTCATTGAAACCTTGGGTTTGAGCGACGACGTTTCCTTCCTCGGCGCATTGAATGAGACCGAAACGTCCAATGCTTACCGCGCAGCCGACATGTTTGTTCTGCCGACCCATTCCGAGAATTTCGGCATGGTGGTGACAGAGGCCTTGGCGCATGGTCTCCCGGTCTTAACGACAAAAGGGGCCCCCTGGAGTGAGCTTGAATCGGAGCGTTGCGGATGGTGGGTGCCGCCGACGGTCGAAGGTATCCATATGGGGCTGCAACAAGCGTTCAACGCCAGCGCTCAGGAGCATTTAGAAATGGGGCTCCGTGGACGTGAACTGGTTTTGCGAGCCTATGCCTGGGCGCCTGTAGCGCAACAATTTTTAGAGGCCTATAATCGCGTGATCTCGACGCCGCTAGCGGGGCGGTCAAAAGGAGACGTGATATGACCAAGGACACATCAAAGCACCAACAAACGCCGCCAGACTTAGCGACCTATACCACGCAGTTTTCCCGCGGGCGCCCCGCCATTGTCGAAGCGATCTGGATGATGGTGCAATGGCTATTCGTCTCGTCATGGATTCCCGGCTCGATGCATAGGCGCCTGCTGCTAAAAGCGT
>JABSQA010000133.1 GCA_013213825.1 Henriciella sp. | reverse complement strand
ACGGCCAGAAGCTCAAAAAGCGATGACTGACTCAACAGATTCTTAGCCGGGACTGCGCTGATACCTTAAAACCGCACAACGAACAAACGCAGAACATATAATTGACGACGTGATACTTTGAGGATAGATGAAAAGACCACTCGACAAGGGGCGATTCGCCCGATTAAAGCGCGTGATCAGTATCGGAAGCCAAGAACGGAGAACGGAAAATGGCAGGATCAGTGAACAAGGTCATCCTCGTCGGCAATGTCGGCCAAGACCCAGAAGTGCGACTGTTTCAGAATGGCGGTCAAGTCTGCTCATTCTCCATCGCCACCTCGGAAAACTGGAAAGACAAGAATACCGGAGAGCGTCGGGAAAAAACCGAATGGCATCGGATCTCGGTGTTCAATGAAGGTCTTATTCGGGTCGTCCAGAATTACGTAAAAAAGGGCTCCAAGCTGTATATTGAGGGCCAACTTGAGACCCGCAAATGGCAGGATCAGAATGGCCAGGACCGCTATTCAACTGAAGTTGTCCTACGCGGCTTTGGTGCGACCTTAACCATGCTCGACAGCCGCAATAGCGGTGGTGGCGGATATGCCCAAGACTCTGTCGCTTATGGCAATCAGGGCCAAGGCGGACCGCGGCAAATGGATGGGCCTGCGCAAGACTTCAGCCAGGATTTTGATGACGAGATTCCATTCTAGGATTTCTCCGCCGCATCTACACTCAGGTCCTCATCCAGTGGGTGTGAATATCTCAACCAGTTCGGATGTTTGGCTGCCGCCGACACGTAAGGCCCCGCCAATCACGTAGATGTTTTCACCGAGCGTAACCGCACCTAGGCCATGCCTCGGGTGCGGCATGTCGGGCAGGGCGGTCCATGCATCCGTTTCTGGCTCATAGGCCCATGCTTCGGGATAGACCCCGCCGCCATCATTGAAGAATTCGCCGCCAAAGGCATAGAGCTTGCCGTTCAAAGCGGCCGCCGCCAAACCGCCTTGACCTTGTGGCATAGGGGCCGCGCGCCGCCAGCGATCTTCTTGAGCATCATAGACTTCATGCGCGGGCGTATTACCATTTGCGACGGTTCGCCCGCCAACGACATGCCAATTCGATCCGATCGTTGCGGCCGCGGCGCTATTGCGCGGTGTAGGCATGGGTGCGGCCGGGGTCCACGCGTCTCCTAGATGGGTTAAGACAAAGTGGTCAGCAATATCGGTATGATGGTTCCAGCTGGCATTGTCAGATCCTTGCGGTTTTCGCCCGCCACAAACATGCAATGTGCCATCTAAAACGCCCGTGACGCTCTCGCCATTTGGTTGAGGAAGGCTGGGCGTATCAGACCAAACATCTCCATCAAACGCCCACACTCCAGATTGCATCACCCAAACCGCGTCCTCCGACTCCGCTTGGAAACCACCAATGGCCAGCAAGCGATCTTGGAAGCTCACCAGATTGGGGTGGTGCCGGGGAATGGGAAGAGGCGGTAACTCGGTCCATTCCTGCGTCTCGACATCCAAGGCGACATGCTGATCGGTCACGCCTGAGATAGAATCTCCGTTCGAAATGAAGCCGCCGGCCAAGTGAATTTTATTTTGGTGTAGGGCTGGATAGATTTCCTGTACGCGGAAGGGCAGGGCTGGACCCTCGCGCCATGGGCTTGTGTTTGGCGGAGCGGTCTCTTCTGCCTCGGTTTGCACAGCGCACCCGGCAACGAGAAAACCAGCGCCGCTCATCAGCATGATCCGTCGATTAATGTCCACCATTTTGCCCCTCGCTCTGCTCGTATTGGCTATTTCACAATGACTAGGGTGTAAGGGATGTAGACGTCCAAGGACAGGGCTCCTGTCGGTTGGGTCACGGTGCGTTGATCGAGTCCCGATATCGTGATTTCAGACGCGCCAAATGCCCCTCCCAGCTTATTCACTTCCTCGCTGATGGCTGCCACCAGGTTCGGGCGAAAGCGTTCGGGATCGCGGAGGCCGATATATTGCTCATCGTCTACGTAATATTGGACCAGGCCAGACTTACGAATACCCTCCAAAAAGGTCTCGGCTCTCGCGCGAACCATTTCGTAAGTTTCGCCCTCGTGGGCGTCAACCCGCAAGGCCAGCTCGAACACGCCGCGTTGGCCATAGGTTTGATACGCTTCATCGAATGTCGTTGTCTGGACAGGGTAGGATTGATCGGCATCTCCGATCACGATTTCGATATCATCACGCTGATTGTCCGCAGCAATGACGCGCCCGTAAGTGGCGGAAAGGTCCGCCTTTCGTTTCTCAATATCAAGATCGCCATTGATGAAACTGGCTTCAAACAGCACGAAGTCCGCCGGCACGCGTAAACGTATATGCGGCATACTCCGCTCAAAATCAGCGTCGATGCGTGTGGCCGTCACGATAATCTGTTCTTGTCGAGCTTCTTGCGCGGTGGCGATTGGACCTGCCAACGCGGCCACTAAAGCAGCGGAAATGATCTTTGTTCTCATGACTGTTTCTCCCTTTGCTGCAGACAATATTCGACGCCTTTTTCTGTCAACTCAAAGCGGATTTTTGGGACTGCTATTCTCGGGCCAGATTATTTGTAACCGCCGCCTCATCCTGCTAGTGTTTTCTCGAACAAAGACGGGCGATTCGGCGCCTGTTCTGGCAATAAGAGGCGAAGCCCTGTGAGCGACGAAACGACACCGCCAGAAGACCCAAATTTGTCTCCAGACGATGATGGCATCGATCCGGTCAGCATCGAGACGGAATTGAAGCGATCTTATCTCGATTATGCGATGAGTGTCATCGTCAGTCGGGCGCTTCCAGATGTCCGTGACGGCCTGAAACCGGTGCACCGTCGCATCCTCTATGCGATGCAGGTGAACGGGAACACGCCAAGTAAGCCGTATAAGAAATCGGCCAATATTGTCGGCGCGGTGATGGGTAATTACCACCCACATGGCGACAGCGCGATTTATGACGCCTTGGTACGTATGGCGCAGCCATTTTCGATGAGTCTGCCGCTTGTCGATGGTCAGGGCAATTTCGGTTCAATCGACAATGATCCGCCCGCGGCCATGCGCTATACCGAGTCACGTATGGAGAAGGCGGCTCAATATCTGCTTGCGGATATTGATAAGGATACGGTCGACTTCCAGGACAATTATGATGGATCGCAACAAGAACCGATGGTTCTGCCTGCGCAATATCCGAACCTATTGGTGAACGGAGCGGGTGGCATCGCGGTCGGCATGGCGACGAATATCCCGCCGCACAATCTCGGTGAAGTTGTCGATGCGACTTTGGTCATGATCGACAATCCGGTCATTGAAGATGAAGAATTGCTCGAAATCATCCCTGGGCCCGATTTCCCGACCGGTGGCTTGATTTTGGGTCATACAGGCTCGCGCAAAGCGCTTCTCGAAGGGCGCGGATCGATCATCATGCAAGCTCGGTCAGAGATCGAACAGATGCGCAATGGACGAGACGCGATCATCGTCACGGAGATCCCATTCCAGGTCAACAAAGCCTCCTTGGTCGAGAAGATTGCGGGCATGGTGCGCGACAAGCGCATTGAGGGCATTGCTGACCTACGCGATGAATCTGACCGCCATGGCATCCGCGTTGTTATAGAAGTGAAAAAAGATGCCAGCGCAGATGTCGTGCTCAACCAATTGCATCGCTATTCGCAGCTACGCACCAGTTTCCCGGCCAATATTCTCGCTCTGAATGGTGGCCGGCCAGAGCAACTTAATCTGCGTCAAATCCTGCAAGCCTTTATTCGCTTCCGCGAGGAAGTTGTCGCGCGCCGGACCAAGTTTGAGCTGAACAAAGCCCGCGATCGGGCCCACGTCTTGGTCGGTTTGGCACTGGCTGTGGCCAATATTGACGAAATTATCGCGATCATTCGTCATGCGCCGGATCCGAACACCGCGCGTGATCGTTTGCTGGCAAAGGCCTGGCCGATCACGGATATGGGGCCGCTGCTGGACCTGGTCGCGGACCGCCGAACCCGGTGGGAAGGCGAAGACTCAATCTTCCTATCCGACGAACAGGCCCGCGCGATTCTGGCGCTTCAATTGTCTCGTTTGACGGGTCTTGGTCGTGATGAAATCGGCAATGAAGCCAAGGGATTAGCTGAGAAAATCGCCGACTATCTCGACATTTTGCGGTCGCGTCCGCGGGTGCTCGATATTATTCGCGGCGAGCTGAATGAGGTGAAAGAAAAGTTTGCCGTGCCACGGCGCTCTGAATTCACCTTTGGCGGCGCCGATATGGATGATGAGGATCTGATCGAACGCGAAGACATGGTCGTGACGGTGACCCATGGTGGTTACGTCAAGCGCACACCGCTCTCGACCTATCGAACCCAGCATCGTGGCGGCAAAGGCCGATCCGGCATCTCGATGAAGGATGAGGATTTCGTCACGCGCGTCTTTATGGCGAACACGCACACTGAAATTCTGTTCTTCAGCTCGGAAGGCATGGTCTATAAGGAGAAGGTCTGGCGCTTACCGATTGGTGGGCCGCAATCGCGCGGCAAGGCTCTGGTCAATATCTTCCCATTGTCAAAGGACGAGCGAATAGAAAGCGTCATGCCGCTGCCGGATGATGATGAAAGCCGGGCCCAGTTGGACATCATGTTCGCGACCCGCTCCGGTACGGTGCGGCGCAACAAATTGTCGGATTTTGTCCGCGTCAATCGCAACGGCAAGATCGCGATGAAATTGGATGAAGGCGACGGTATTGTCCGCGTGCGGCTCTGTTCTGAAGATCAGGATGTGATGCTCACCACGGCGCTTGGCCAGTGTATTCGTTTTAAAGTGACGGATGTGCGCGTGTTTGCGGGTCGCAATTCGACCGGTGTTCGAGGCATTCGACTCGCTGATGGGGATCATGTGATCGCAATGGGTATTTTGCGTCATATCGATGTCACCAGCGCGGAAGCGCGCGCTTATCTGAAGCACGCCACAGCTATGCGTCGCGCAGCCAGTGGAGAAGATGAAGACGTTGTCGATGCGATCGCCGATGATGATGGTGATGATGGTGAAGAAGAAGCCGCGCTCTCGGCGGAACGGATCGCCGCTTTGGGCGCTGCCGAACAATTCATCCTGACCATTTCAGATGACGGTATGGGCAAACGCTCGTCGGCATATGATTACCGGGTGACCGGTCGCGGCGGTAAGGGTCTGGTTGCGCACAATATTTGGGGCAGCAACAAAAAGACCGGTCATATCAAACAGATCGCATCCTCCTTCACCATCGACGAAGATGATGAGGTGATGTTGGTCACGGATGCGGGGCAATTGATCCGCACACCTGTCGATCAAATCCGAATTGCCGGTCGCGCGACTTCAGGTGTCTGGGGGCTGCGCACTAAAGAAGATGAACGAGTTGTCTCTGTGGCACGCCTTGCAGACAATGGCGAAGACGATACAGAAGAGTCTTAAGAACGCTCGGAAAACACTTAGATTGGCCAGCCGAGCGTGCGGAGGAAGAGCATGGAGCGCGTAGGGCTGTATCCTGGGACCTTTGATCCGGTCACCATGGGGCATTTGGACATTATCGGTCGTGGAATGAAATTGGTCGACCGTTTGGTCATCGGCGTTGCCGTCGGCGAAGCGAAACGGCCACTCTTTCCGTTGGATGAGCGGATCGAGATGATGAATGAAGAATGCAAAAAGCTCGAAGGGCCTGGACGGGCCAAGATCGAAGTAAAGCCATTCGATACTCTGCTGATGCATTTTGCTGAAGACCAAAAGGTCAATGTCATCGTTCGTGGTCTCCGCGCCGTTTCGGATTTTGAATATGAGTTTCAAATGACCGCGATGAATGAGCAACTGAATCGCGAGATTGAAACTGTCTTCCTAATGGCCGATGTAAAACATCAGGCCGTGGCCTCGCGACTCGTCAAAGAAATCGCGCAGTTTGGAGGCGATATCACGCCTTTTGTCACGCCGGGTGTAAAACAGCGATTGTTGGAGAAGTATAAGAAATGACACTGAGAACCCTGCTGGCGGGCATTGCCGTGATGGGATTTGTAGCATGTGCGGGGGCGCAGACAGTCGAACAAGAGCCTGTCACTTACACAATGGCGGATGTTGAAGCAGCGCCGGAAAAATGGCGCGAAGTCAATCCTGAGAATCTGGTCATTATGGACACCAGCAAGGGTCAAATCATCATTGAATTGCTCCCTGTCGTTGCGCCCGTGCATGTAGAGCGATTTAAGACCTATGTCCGCGCGGGCCTCTATGACTCGACCGAGTTTCACCGTGTGATCCGAGGCTTCATGGCGCAAGGCGGAGATGTCGAGAAGACGCATGGCGCAGATAAACTGCTCGAGCCTATGGAAGCGGAGTTCATCTTCCGGCGCAATCCAGCCGAGGTGCCAATGGATACGATTGGGCCAGCGGATTCTGCTCATGGCGGTTTTTATCATGGTTTCCCAATGGCCACACAGCCGGGATTCCTCGCCGAAATGTCGAAAGATGGAGTGGTCGACAGTTGGATACCGCATTGTCCCGGCGTTTTGTCCACCGCGCGCACTGACGACGTAAATTCCGCCAATGCGCAATTCTTCCTGATCAGCGATGAGGGCCAACATCTAGACTTCAAGTATACGGCGAAGGGACGGGCTATTGTCGGCCTTGACGTAATCAAATCGATTAAGCTCGGGCCAGAGCCGAATGGGTTTCCAATCGCCAATCCAGATGTCGTAACCACCGTTAAATTGGCGGCAGATTTGCCTGAAGGCGAACGGCCGAAAGCCTTTGTTCAGCGCACGGACTCAGAGGAATGGCAGATCATTTTGGGTAATGCGGATTCTCGACGGATTGCTTTATGTGACATTCCACCGGCACCGGCGGTGGTGGAGTAGGGGCGTCTTCTGTCCGACCTGTCAGCCTTCGATTTCGACCTTCCAGACTCGCATATTGCGCTGCGTCCCATTGAACCACAGGATGCTGCGCGATTGCTTGTCGTGCACGGAGATGGTCGTTTAGAGGATGCTTATATCCGCGACTTGCCGCGGTATCTTAGTGCGGGTGATGTCATGGTGTTCAACGACACTCGAGTCATCGCAGCGGCGCTATTTGGGGTGCGTCCAGCGCGCGATGCCAATGGGTCTGATGTGCAGGTCGATATCAATCTTGTTCGTCGTCTATCGGAGTCCGACTGGTTCGCGCTCGCTCGGCCTGGAAAACGCTTAAAGCCCGGCGACAAGATCTGCATTGAGGATGGGCTCCACGTCGAAATCGTGGAAAAACAGATAGATGGCGAGTTGGTGCTACGGTTTTCGCAGTCCGGCGACGCCCTCGACGCCGCGATCGATGCAGCCGGTTCGATGCCATTGCCGCCCTATATTGCGCGTCGACGTCCGGCCGATGCGAAGGATCGAGAGACCTATCAAACCGAGTTCGCCGGTGAGGATGCTCAATCTGTAGCAGCGCCCACGGCGGGGCTTCATTTCACGCCGCGATTGCTCGGAGAGATTGATGCCGCGGGTTTGATCCGCGAACAGGTCCGCTTGCATGTCGGTCTCGGGACATTTGCTCCGCTCAAAGAGGAGCAGATTGCCAGCGGTAAACTGCATGACGAATGGCGTCAGATCACGCCCGACGTGGCCAATCGGTTGAATCAAGCGCGCGCCACTGGCGCGAAATGCGTCGCCGTCGGGACGACGGCGCTGAGGACTTTAGAAAGCTGCGCCCGCCCTGATGGTGTGATTGAACCTGCGACAGGCCCGACGGATATTTTCTTGCAGCCAGGCTATGATTTTCGCGCCACCGACGCGCTTGTCACCAATTTTCACTTGCCGCAATCGAGCCTATTTATGCTGGTCTGCGCTCTGATGAGCGCTGAACTTATGCAAAAAGCATATGCCCATGCCATTGCACAGGACTATCGATTCTATTCCTACGGAGATGCCTGTTTGCTCTTGCCTTAGGGCTTAAGCAGCAAACCGTCCGCCGCGTTTCGCATAGGCTTGCGTGCCATGCGTGTGCACGGTGTCAGCGTCTATTACATCTTCGGGCCGAAGATCGAATTTACCCTGTAAGTCAGCATAGAGGGGGGCGAAATCGGTATCGACGGTGGCGCGGAACAGCTGTTCATAACTATCGATGACGAAATAGGTCTGCTGAAAATCGTCAATGCGATAATCGGTACGCATCAGACGGGTCAGATCGAAGCCGATCCGGTTCGGCGAGGGGTCTTCGAGACTGAACACGCTTTCCGCAGGCGATGAAACAATGCCAGCGCCATAGATGCGGAGGCCTTGGTCGGTTTGAATCAAACCAAACTCGACAGTGTACCAATAAAGTGCCGCGAGATTCTTAAGTGACGAATGACGCAAGCTGCGCAGCCCGCCTTTGCCATAAGCTTCCATATAGTCGGCGAATACCGGGTCTGTCAGCATTGGCACATGTCCGAAGACATCGTGAAACACGTCCGGTTCTTGGATGTATTCGAGCTGATCCGGTTTGCGGATGAAATTGCCAGCTGGGAAACGGCGATTGGCGAGGTGGTCAAAGAACACATCATCCGGCACCAGTCCCGGCACGGCGACAACCCGCCACCCGGTGAGGGCTTCAAGTTCATCCGACATGGATTCAAAATTGGGGATACCCCCACGATGCAAATCCAAGGCTTCCAAGCCTTTGAGAAATTCAGGTGCGGCACGGTTGGGCAGGACCTGCATCAGCCTTTCATAGAGCGTGTCCCATACGGCATGCTCTTCTGCTGTGTAATCGGACCAGCCCTGATCAATCGTCCAATCGGAATTGGCAT
>JABSQA010000132.1 GCA_013213825.1 Henriciella sp. | reverse complement strand
CGCACGGCACGCTGCTCCCCGAGTGGCTCCCGGCCACGACGTTCATCGGCCCGCTCGCCCTCGCCGCGCTGTTCGTGATCTTCAGCATCGTCAAGCTGCGAAAGGTCAAGCGCAACCGCACCGCCGCGGAGAAGCTCTACCGCTACGCCGCCATCTGGACCCCGCTCTACGCCACCGCCTGGTGCTTCTCGCTCGTCTCCGAGTACGCGGGCCTCCGCGACGCCGGCTTCATCCTCGCGGGCCTGGGTGTGCTCGGACTCATCGGCGTGACCACGCTCCGCGAGGTTTACGCGGTCGTCGAGCACCCCGTCGGCGCGGATTGGATGAAAAAAGTGAAACGCTATGACGCCAATCCCGAAGCGACGGCGGTTGTTCAAAAAGCGCGTGAAGTCGTGCTGGACGTGTTCAACAATCATGGCGCCGCGCATTTTCAGATCGGACGCACTTACCCTTACAAGGAAGGTCGCGATGAGGCGACATGGAAACTGGTTGAGGCGATCAAAAACGCCGTCGACGAAAAAGGGATCGTCAATCCTGGCGCTCTGGGGCTTGGATAATCATGACGCAACTTCACGCGCGCAACCCGCGTACGGGCCAATTGGATTTCGAGTTTGAAGCCAATAACCGAGAAGACATTGAACGGGCGAGTAATCGCCTACGCGCCGCGGGCCAAGACTGGCAAAACCTTGGCCTCGATGGCCGGATGGCGAAACTGGGCGAGCTGTCGGATGCTTTGACGCGCCACCACGCCGCCATAGCGGAGCGATTGAGTATTGATACCGGCCGCCGCGCTATCGCCGCTCGCGAAGTTGATGGTGTGATCGGCGCCATTTTTGGCTGGCTCGCGCAAGCGCCGCACCTCTTACCCGAAGGCTGGACGGACGGACGCAACAATCCAGCCATCCGTCATGCGCCGCAATTCGTCCCCTATTCCCTTATAGGCGTTATCAGTCCTTGGAATTTTCCGCTGACTCTGTCGATGATCGACACGATCGCTGCCTTATTGGCGGGCTGCACCGTTATGATCAAACCGTCGGAAGTCACCCCGCGCTTTGTCGATCCGATGATGACCGCAATCGCGGAGGCTGGCCTCGCCGACGTTCTCACTTTCGTCCAAGGCGATGGGGCCACAGGTGCGGCATTGATCGATCATGTCGATGCAATCTGCTTTACAGGATCGGTTGCCACTGGACGGAAAGTGGCGGCGGCAGCAGCTGGAAATATGATCCCTGCCTTCCTCGAGCTGGGCGGAAAAGACCCGCTCGTCGTGCTGGCCAGCGCTGATATCGAGAAGGCTACAGACGCCGCCTTACGAGGGTCTGTCCTGTCGACCGGGCAAGCCTGCCAATCGATTGAGCGAATCTATGTCGCCAACAGCATCCATGACGCGTTTGTGGCGCGCCTTGTAGAGAAAGCGAAGGCCGTCACACTCAATTGGCCTGACATTGGCCGCGGCCATCTTGGCCCGATAATCTTCGACCAGCAGGCAAAAATACTGCAAGCACATATTGATGACGCGGTCGCCAAGGGGGCGCAGGTCTTAACCGGCGGCAAAGTCGAAACACATGGCGGAGGGAAATGGTTGCTCCCAACCATTCTCGCAGAAGCGACGCACGAAATGCTGGTTATGCGCGAGGAAACCTTCGGACCGATTCTACCGATTATGAGTTTTGACTCTGAGGAAGAAGCCATTGCATTAGCCAATGATACCGAGTTTGGACTTTCTGCCGCTGTCTTTGCGGGGTCGCTGGAAGAGGCTGAGCGCGTTGGCCGTCAGATCGAAGCTGGCGGCGTGTCACTGAATGATGCCGCGCTCACGGCCCTTTTCCATGAAGCAGAGAAGCACAGCTTCAAGCTTTCCGGCATGGGAGGCAGTCGAATGGGATCGGCAGGTTTTCAACGCTTCTTGCGTCGCAAAGCCTTAATTGCCAATACAGGCGCACCGGCTCCTATTGGAGCGTTCGCCGAGGACGCAAATTGACCCAAGCTATTCGCTTAGACATCACCCCACCCTTTGCCGAAATCGTGCTCAACAAACCCGCGAAGCGTAATGCCCTTTCGGTCGATATGTGGGCCGCCATTCCAGACATGGTGGCTGAGGCCGTTTCACATCCCGACGTGAAAGTTTTGCTGATACATGGCGGGGAATCCGGTGCCTGCGCTGCGGGCGCGGATATTTCTGAGTTCGAAGAGATTTACGCCACGAAAGACTCGGCGAAAGCCTCCGGCGACACGATTGCAGCGGCTCTGAACGCCGTTGAGAATTGCACCAAGCCAACACTGGCAGCGATTGAAGGCGCGTGTGTCGGTGGCGGGGTTAGTCTTGCTATGGCCTGTGATCTCCGTGTTGCCAGTGCGCGTTCCAAATTTGGAGTTACCCCTGGCAAACTCGGCTTGGTCTATCCCGCCGGAGATACGCGTCGCCTTCTCGAAGCGATCGGACCTGGCGCGACCAAAGATATTTTATTCACCGGACGGATCTTCGCAGCGCCGGAAGCAAAAGAGATGAAGCTGATCGATCGCTTGACCGAAGACGGCGCGGCTTTGTCTGAAGCAAGACGCTTTGCCAGCGATATCGCCGCGATTTCACAATGGTCGACCCGCGCGACCAAGCGGATGATTAAGGGGCTGCAAAGCGGATGGGATGATACGCACCCCGAGGCGGCCGAGCTATTCTTGCAAGGGTTTTCGAACGAAGATTTCCAAGACGGCTACAAAGCTTTCTTGGAAAAGCGCCCGCCAAATTTCAAATATAAATAGTCACCACTCATAGCCGGGCGGCATGGGTGGCTGACCGAATAGAGCCTCAAGCGCCGCGGCCACGCGCAACGTATCGCGGTCTTTGCCTTCAGGTCCGATCACCTGAAGTGATAGCGGTAATCCGGCTTCACTCAGCCCGCAAAATAGAGCGGTTGCGGGCAAGCGTGCAAAATCTGCCCAGGCGGTAAAATCTGCTTGGTTCGCCGGCGCATCCATGTCGAACGCGAACGCCTCTTGCGGGGCGGTGGGTGCGATGATGAAGTCTACGTCCTGCCAAACCTTGGCTGCGGCTCTATGCACGTGCTGGATATGATCATAGGCCGCCTCAACTTTCTCGGCTGACTGACGGACGCCCCAGTGCAGAAGTTGGTAGAACATATCGCTTAAGCCTTCGGGGCGTGGTCCGTCTTGTGTGACGCCATGTTCTTTCGCCCCCTCAATTTCAGACACCAATAAACCAGACCGCCGCGAGCGGCTGTAATCATAGACCGGTGGCACAAAGTCGGATGTCAGCGCACCCGCCGCCTTGATAGTGTCTACGGCCGCAGCCACACCCAATTCAACGCCCGGCGTGAGGGTGACCGCCTGGCCTCCTGTCCAAACACCAATTTTCAAACCATCCAGAGCGCGAGGTTCTAGAACGGTGTCTTGCGACCAGCCTGCGAGTATGTGCATAGCCGTCCAAAGCGTTTCGACATTGCGGGCTAAAGGTCCAACATGGTCCAAGCTTGTCGAGAGCGGTATCACCCCATCATCCGAGACGAGGCCCGTTGTCGGCTTGTGTCCCTGCACCCCGCAATAGGCGGCCGGTATGCGGACACTCCCCATTGTATCAGTACCAAGAGCAACATCGCACAGCCCTGCAGCGACCGCTGCGCCAGACCCGCCTGACGACCCGCCGGGCGTTATGCCGGTTTGCCAGGGGTTTTGCGTGCGCCCGTAAGCTTGATTGTCTGTCGTGGCGCCAAGGGCCCCTTCATGCATATTCACTGTACCAAGCACCGTCCCGCCGCTCTCAAGAATGGACGCAATGACGCTGGCATCTCGGTCAGCGATGCGGTCTCGATAGGCTTCGCATCCTGCCGTCCAGGGCAAGCCCTTCACCGCGATGTTTGACTTCGCAGCCCAGTTTAGTCCCTCGCCTTGCGCCTCCCCGCTTAGATCAACAAAGGCGTTCAAAGTCAGATTGAACTTAGCGATGCGTGATTGATAGTCGGGACGCATTACTTAAACCGTTCGTCTATCAAACGGATCGGTTTCTGCCGAACCTCCGTCTGGGTTAGTCCAGCGAGCGCGCCAGGCTCCGATAACTCGACACCACAATCGATGCCGATTTTCTGTTTGAGCAACGCCTTATACTTGCCGACTTCATCTTCGGAGCGCGGACCATTCACTTCGGCGCAAACGATGAACTCATCACGTCCCGCGGCGTCGCGTTCAGCTTTACAGATAAATTCGCCGGCAAAGCTGCTAACTTCTTCTAGCAGAGGACCCATGGCTTGCGGGAAGATATTAATCCCACGGATCTTCACCATATTGTCCGAACGCCCCAAGAATCCTTCGATCCGTTTAAAGTTGACACCCAGCGAGGACGACCCCGTTTTCACTTTGGTCACATCATGGGTGTTGAAGCGAATAATGGGATAAATGTCGTCCTTGTAGAGGCAGGTGCAAACCATATCCCCTTGCGCGCCATCCGCGACGGGTTGACTTGAGTCGATGTCGCAGACTTCCAGGAATTGGGCGTCCTCCATGACATATAAGCCGTCTCGATCAGGACCTTCGCCTGCAATGCAACCCGTATCGCCGACGCCGTACCAGTCATAACACTCTACGCCGCCCCAACTCTCGGATAGGCTTTGTTTGTCCTCACGGCCGAGATGGCCAGAAATCATACGGATCTTCAGATCCTCGACCGGGTCGATGCCTTGTTCCACCGCGACGCGAGCGAGCTTTTTGATGTAATCCGCAAAGCCGACAATTACGGTGGCGCCAAAATCTCTCATCAGTTCCACTTGTCGAATAGACCTGGTTTCGACGCCTGTGCCTGCGGACATGAAGATTGAGCTTGTCCAATGGATGACGCTTTCACGGACATAGTGCCCGCCATTGATCATGCCATGCCCATAGACGGAATGAACCACATCATCAGGACGCAATCCTTGGAACCGATAAAGGCGTCCCAGCAGTAGATTTTGAGCTTCGCGACTCTTCGCCCCGAAGAGGAGCACTTGGGGAGTACCCGTCGTCCCTGACGTTGTATGCATTATGACGGGCGGACGTCCGTCAGTATATCCCTCGAAGCCCGCAAAATCACCCAACGGAGGGTGCATCGCTATGCTCTCCATGATGTCTGATTTGTCGAACATTGGCAGCTGAGGCAATGTCTCAAGCCCTTTTATGTCGCCAGGTTCAATCCCGGCATTGCCCCAAAGTCTCTGGTAGAACGGCGTCGCCCAAGCACGCTTTACGCAACGCGCAAAGAGCGTCTCTTGATGCGCGCGGATTTCTTCCGGACTGCGCTTGGCAAACGCGACGAAGTCATCGCCGATTGGGTGATCCTTTTGAAGCACTTCCCAGTCGACGCTGTTGAAGTAGGTATTGTGTTGTCCTGCCATGGTCAGGTCTCCATTCCAGCAGCGAGGCGGCTCAGGATCGAAACATCCGGCAAGGCCTCTAATGTGTCTGTCAGTTCAATCAGGCGTCGGGTTAGATCTGGCTTGGTCTCGCCAAAACCGAATGCGACGCAGGTTCGAAATTTTTTGAGATGTGCCTCATGGCTCATTGGATCGCTGGGGGAGCCGTAAAGCGTATCAATCCGCGCCTCGACCTCACGGCCATCCTTGAGAGTCGCCACAGCGACTTGCGGAACAAAGGCAGCGGGATCGGGAGATCCATCATCGATGACCGTAATGCGTGCGCCCAGAGCACGAGTATCTGGATCGCGCAATTGGGTTTCGGTGAAGTCGACCAATTCGACTGAGCCCTTTTTCAGCGCCACGGCGCCGGAATATTGGAAGCATAGCCGCGCATAATTGACGGACATATCTTGCGTCGCAGGTCGCCCGACTAAGCGATAGATCAGTGGCGGTGCGGTTAGGCTGAGCGTTTCAACTTCGGAGGCTTTGACGCCAAGCTCACGCAGTTTTTGCATCAAGACGATGCCGCCTTGAGCTGCACGTCCCGTGGGAAACGGCTTGTGGCTAATCTCCGCAACGCGCCAGACTTTGCCTAAGTCTGCGAGGACAGCACTCGGGTCGGCGACGTCTTCAAACAGAGCAAAATATCCAAACGGCCCTTCCAAACTGTCATGCGGCCCAGGCAAACCTTGCTCTGCGAGATCACAGGCCATAATCGCACCGCGCGCGGCATTACCAATCTGAATGGGGAGCGCGGGCTTGCCTTCGACATGGGCTTGCATCGTGCCTGAATTAAACGCGAGAGCGTAGCCAAGCGCATCCTTGGTATGCTCGGACGAAAACCCGCGTAAGCGTGACACACCAAGAGTTGCGCCAAATATGCCGGCATTGGCGGGGCGGAAGAATTTGATCGGGCTGGAGACGCTGACCCCGATCCCAGCCGCTAAGTCCACCGCGACGCTCAACGACACGGCAAACTCGGGGCCACTGATTTCGCCCTGCGCGTCACATTCAGCCATCAAGGCGGATAAGATTGTCGCCAATGGGTGCACCACAGCCGGCTCGTGCACACAGTCATACTCTTGGCAATGAATCTGGAAACCATTCACAAAGGCCGCATTGGCCGGTGTGGTTTGATACCCGCCAGCGCCCCAAACATTTGCACTTCCCGTTTGCGCCCACTGTCCGGCCGAGCGTCGCACGGCTTGTGTGAGGGGGACCGCTGCACCGGCAATGCCAACGCCGAGCGTGTCGAGCAGATAGGTTTTTACCGCATCGACAGCAGCGTCTGGAAGATCAGAGAATTGCGTGTTCTGCGCATGCACTACGAAGGCATCAATCATATCTGTCATGCTAAAACCTCGCGCACCATGTCTGCCAATGGTCTGGCATTCGCCTTCGATGTTTGAACGAAAGATATCAACTGATCACACTGAGAGTCTGTCGCTCCACCGGCGGCGAGCAGTCTTTTCGCTTTGTCGCAAATCTGCGCCTCCGTCATCGGGTTTTCGGGATCACCAAGGGCGTCCTCTGCCGTTCTGGATTTATCACCAAAGGTGACCGCCCCACCAAAGCGCGCCGGATAGCGGTTCTGAAACGATGCGCCTTGCTCAACACGCACACGCGCCCGGAGCGCGCTTATGTCAGGCGCCTCAAAGCTCGCCACGGAAAAATCGCCAAGACTCGGTTCGCCGCGTAGCAGCGCGACGGCAACTGAATGTTGCAATGAGAATTTGGCTTCGATCACAGATTTTGGATCAGGTTGATCACAGAACTTCAACGCATCCGCATAGGTCGAAACGAGAACTTCGCCTTCAGCCGGTAAGTCAATCTCATCTCTCAACGCCAAGGCGGCATCGATCACGGCATGCGCGTGGCGACAGGCCGGCCAGGGTTTGAAACTGACATCCTGGATCAGCCATTTATCGTCTCCAGACCCGACAATCGCGAATGGGTCACCGTCCGGGCACATGGCCGCAAAGAATCCTTGCTCACCCTCGATCATGCTGAGCGGTCCCTTAAACCCAAGCTGAGCGAGTTGCGCCGCTTCAACTCCTGCGCGCGCTGCGACCGCGGTGTGGAGCTGCTTGCCCATGCTGCGCGGATCATGGCGCGTATGCCAAAGCCCCGCAGACTGACTAAGAGCAAGGGCCATCGCATGCGCGGTATGTTCGACGTCCAGGTTTAATAGGCTGGCTGACGCGGCTGCGGCGCCCAAACTGCCGCACGTCCCTGTTGAATGCCAAAGCGCATAATGCCCAGCGCCCACTGCGCGTCCCAGCTTGATGGTCGCCTCATATCCACGCACAATCGCAACGAGTAGCGCTGATAGCGACGCATCCACTTCGCTCGCCAGAGAAAGCGCCGCGGGTATGATGCTTGGTCCAGGATGTAATAAGGCGCGCTTATCGACATCATCCATTTCCAAGATGTTGCCTAATCCACCCCAAATGAAGGCCTCTTCTATTGCGGACGTCCGCGGTCGCTTTCGCAACGCTATGCCCGCCGGCTCAATAGCCCCCGCCGCAGCGCACCCGATCCAATCGAGCAAATGCCAACGCGCGCGACCGGATTCTTCCGCAGTCACGGGGCGAGACAAGTGCTCTGAGAGCTTTGTCAGAATGGGTATTTCCGAAATTTGTCCGGACATATTCTGGTGCTTACACAAAGAATGTGGTTGAGTGAACCAGAAAGTTGCGCCACGGACAAAAAATGACGTCATCCACGCTTCTAGAAGCCCTTGCAAAGTACCGGGCAAGCCTACCTGAGAAAGCCCGTTTTTACGTTGCGGGCTGCAGTGGTGAGCCGCTGAGCATTGTGGACGCCTTTCGTGCGGCGCCTGAATTGGCTGCAGGCTTAACGTTTTTGGGCATTTGGATCCCCGGCGTGAATCAAACAGATTGGGCGCGTTTGCATCCACACGCACGCGCGGAGAGTATTTTTGTGTCGCCCGCGCTGCGCCCGTCCTTTGACGCCGCTATGACGCGATTTTTGCCATTGAGCTATTCTCAGAGCACCCAATGGCTATCGACAACACCGATCGATGGGGGTGTGGTCATGATCAGTCCGCCGGATGAATCGGGCATGGTCAGCCTTGGCGTATCTGCAGACTTCTCAACCTTAGTGATCGCGCGCGAGCAAATCCCGCTTATGGGGGTTATAAATCATCAGCTCCGTCCCCCGATAAACGGCCCTAAAATCCCGCTGGAGCGGTTTTCACTCACCGCTGAAATTGATCATGATTTGGTACAAGTGGGTGAAGCGACCTTGCCTGAGACTTTCGCGCAGATCGGAGCGCATATCGCTGACCTTTGCGACCCTGGCGATACGTTGCAATTCGGGCTCGGCAATGTTCAACAAGCCGTTTTGAAAGCCCTCACCTCCCATCAAAATCTACGCATCCATGCTGGTATGGTCTCGAACC
>JABSQA010000131.1 GCA_013213825.1 Henriciella sp. | reverse complement strand
ACGTCTTGAGCTTCCAGCCGCCGGCGACCATCTGGATTGCCAGCCAGTCGAGCAACTCCGGATGGGTCGGCAACTGGCCGAGCTTGCCGAAATCGCTGGGCGTCCACGCCGGACCTGCCGTTCATTCTGCCGCTTCGGCGGCGCCGAGTATGTTTTCGTACGCGATGGAATTGGGAAGCTGAACTCTGAATCTTCGCGCTGACGCGAACTCCCTGCAGGGGTTCCTCGCCGTCCCTTTAAAGGCGTGACATGCCTAGACGCTGCGGCCCAGGCGCGTTTGTCTTTGTCGGTGAGGTCGCGGCGACTCATGCCTTGCGTTTTAGGGCGATAAGATGATCGGTCCAGAGGTTGATGCGCGCGCTGCATTTTGCATACGGATCCGCTCTGCAACCGCACGAGGCAATAGGACCCAAAGTCGGCCAGGCGCATTGACTGTGTCAGCGGCAGCGCCGGCTTCGGGTCCGGTCCCGAAATAGAGGTCACCGCGCACCGGTCCCTTAATTGCCCCGCCTGTATCTTGCGAGACCAACAGACCCGACCAATTTCCCCCAAGACCCGGAGCCGTCGTTTGCACGAACATGGGCACGCCGCCCGGATGAATACTCGTATCCACCGCCATCGACCCCAGCGGGGTCAGCGGCACCCCGAATGACCCTTTTGGACCCAAACGCGGATCGCCTTCTGGTTCCAAATCGAAGAACACAAATCTTGGATTGGCATTCATCGCTTCGCGCGCACGCTGCGGGGTGGTCCGATCCATCCAGGCGCGAATGCCGGTCATGCTAGCTTCGCCGCGAGCGATCCACCCTCGCTGCAAAAGCCAATTGGCGGTCGAGCGAAAAGGGTGGCCATTATTGGCCGAATAGACGGCGCGAAGCGTTCGACCGTCAGGCAAGAGCAAGCGTCCCGAGCCTTGAATTTGCAAAAAGAAGACATCTGCCGGGTGGGCATAGGCGAGCGGCTGAACGCCCATGCGTGTGATCTCGGCGCGCGTGGGGTAGGGCCGGCGCTCTCCGCTGGACAAGCGTTGATAAACCTCACCATTCGCGGTGATGAGATCACTTGGCCGGGCTGGGATCGGCTCAGTATAAGGGGGCTGCGGTGACAGCCGGGCTTGATAGGTGGGTTCGAAATAGCCCGTGAACCGCGACTCTCCGCGATCGGAAACAATCTCCACAGGCGTGAACAGCGCTTGTAAAACCGCCCGCGCGCTTTGAGCGTCGGCGACCACGTCCAATGCGGCGCAGGCAGGCGCCCAATCATCTATGGTCCCCGCCCAGATGGCACGCGGCGATAGGGTCGCATCCATGGGTCGGTTTTCAAACACTTCGCAACTGCGGCGCAGGGCAAACAGACCTGGCGCCAAGTCGGCCGTCTGCCAACCAGGCAAAGACTCGAACGCCACTGGATCTGGGCGCAAGGTCCATTCACTTGGATCAATCGCCGGCCGTGCTGGCTCGATGACCGGGGCCGGACCGCTCGGCTGGCGAGGCGATGTGACACAGCCAGAGAGCGCTAAAAGTGCGGCGCTGAGAAGCCCAATGATTCGCATTGCGCGAATCTAGGCCACAAAGACCGCCCGGCTCAAGTTACCATTGTCTGCTTGGACGATGGCTTAGTCAGCCGTATCCACATCATCCAACAGCCAGTTGGGGTCTGAGGAGCTGGTTTGACGCATAAAGGTCCATAGCTCAGAGGCTTTGGTCGTGGTTTCGCCATCGCCCAATTCAGATTCATACAGCACTGTCACTCTGGCCATGCCATCGTCCGCTAAAGACGCATCGGTAATCTCTGCTTTGCGAATTCGCAGAAGTTGCATGCCTTCGGCGCCTGTTTGTTCGCGCTCGCTGATGGCGGCGTCCCAGGCCTCATAAACGTCTGTATCTAAGAGCGGCTTGAGAGCCTCGCGATCGCCGCGGCCAAAGGCGCCAACAATCATTTCATACGCCGCGCGCGCTCCCTGCATGAAGCCTCGAGGATCGAAACTTTGATCGGCTTCGTAAATGGCTTCCATCCCCGCAGCGGCGGGTCCGGTAAAAGATGGCCGTAGCTGAACCACATCACCGCCAGTGGGCGCTGTCGTGCTCGGCGTCGGGGTCGGCTCCGGATTGGGCATGCGCGATCGGCCTTCTGGAGGGCCTTCATCTTGGCCAAGTGTGACGAATAAACGCCATCCAACGAAAAGGGCGATACCTGCCAGGACTAGGAATTCAATCATTGAGGAGGACATATACCACTCTTTTATCAATCTCTCGCCTTCTCATATAGGGGGATTTTGAGAAGTGCCACCCACCGTTGCGCCACTTTGTGGCACATGTTACGCGCCAGTAATCCTTAGCTTTAGAGTGATCCTAGATGACTGACACACCCGATATGGCGACTCCGCCACAAGAAAACACGCCGCAACAAGGCCCAGCCATTCGCGTTCTGAGCCAGTATATCAAGGATTTATCCTTCGAAAATCCAGGCGCTACAGTTCAAGATCAACCAAATATTGAGCTCGGAATAGATGTCGGCGCAGCGCCTAAACAGGGCGATGAGGGGGTGTTCGAAGTTACGCTCAAACTTAAAGCCCGTGCCGGAACGCAAACTACCGCGCTCTTCCTGCTCGAAATGGATTATTCCGGGCTGTTCCAACTACAAGGGTTTTCACAAGCGGACATGGAGCCGATTCTGCTGATCGAGTGTCCACGTATACTATTCCCATTCGCACGGCGGATCATTGCACATATTTCTTCTGAGGGCGGTTTCCCGCCGTTGCGGATCGACCCGGTCGACTTTGGCGCGCTGTATAATACCCAAAAACAGCGGGCGGCCGCTGCGGCTTCCGAGCAAACCCCGCCAGCAGAACCTCAGGCGTAGCGCTTCCAGATCGCGTCATCACCCAGCGTTTCTATAAATTCTTGGTGATTGGCGCGCTCATCGGGAGAAATATCGAACGTTCGATCCGTCGGACGCGTTTGCGCTGGCGCTCGCTCACCGCTGAGCGCAGCGCTTTTTCCACCGAAATCGAAACTATGCGCCCGCCCGCCGAGCAGCTCGAGGTAGACTTCCGCCAATAACTGGCTGTCCAATAGGGCGCCGTGATAAGTCCGCGCTTCCGCATTGACCTCGAACCGCTTGCAGAGCGCATCGAGACTTGCCGGTGCGCCCGGGAATTTTTTCCGAGCAATCTCCACCGTATCGACCCAGCGATCATCCGGAATGATCGCTTTCCCGCAGCGCTTTAATTCCATGTTCAAGAAGCCGCGGTCGAATTTTGCATTATGCGCGACGAGAACGGCGTCACCGATAAAATCTAGGAACGCATCCACGATGCTTGGATCTTCGAATGGAGGTTTATCGACCAGGTCCTCATCTGTGATTCCGGTGATCCGGATTGTCGCTTCAGAGACCGCACGGCCGGGATTTACATAAGTCTGAAAGGTCGCGCCCGTGGGAACATGATTGATCAACTCGACCGCGCCAAGTTCGATGTTCCGATCATCCTGATCCCATTCTAGTCCCGTCGTTTCCGTATCGAATGCAATCTCGCGAATGAGCTCAGCCATGGTCCGACCCTGTGTCCAAAGAATCCATTAAGTCGATAATGGCTTGAACGTGTGCGCGGGTGAAGTCAAAGCCGAATGCTGTGCTGATCACAAAATCCGCGCGCGCGCGTTTTTCTGCATCGGCCATCTGTTTGGATCGTATCGCCTCAAATTGATCTTCACTCATTTCGCCGCGCGATAGAACACGTTCTTTTTGGATCGCCGCTGGCGCTGTGACCACGGCCACAAAGTCACACCGCGCATCCCCGCCCGTTTCAAAAAGCAATGGAATATCAAGGACCGCAAAACTTCTTTTACTCTCAACCGCTTGCTGACGGAAGTTCATCTGGGTCTGACCGACCAGCGGATGTACGATCGCCTCTAAATCCTTCATCGCGTCCGGATCATCTACGACTTTAGACCGCAAAATGGCGCGGTCTACGCCGCCATTTTTGAGAATATCACCAAATCGCTCGGACAAAGGTCCGACAGCTGCCCCGCCTGGTGCATAAAGCGCATGTACTTCTGCATCTGCGTCGTAAACGGGAAGACCAGCATCCGCGAACATTTTCGCGGTCGTCGATTTTCCCATGCCGATCGAACCGGTCAGTCCTAGTATTTTCATGACACTGCTTTCATCGCCCACTGACACCGTTCAAGAGCCGCGGCACGGTCGGGGGCTTCACCAAACCAAATTTCAAAACTCACAGCCGCTTGTGCCACCAGCATGCTCAATCCGTCTTTGGTTTGCCACCCGCGATCACGCGCATGCGTCAGTTGAGGCGCGGCGACTTTGCCGTATGAAATGTCAAAAAACAACCGCCCGTCGCCTGCGGGAAGATCAAGAATGTCTCCCTGATACCCCATGCTTGTTGTGTTGATGACGAGGGCCGCAGAATCTATGCATTCTCTATACTGATTAATAGATCCGTATACGGTCGAACTATCGCCTAAGGCTGCAGCGAGCGCTTGCGCTTTTTCGACGGTGCGATTCAGAATCGTCACTTGATAACTGGATTTCGTCAAGGCGTAGACGATGGCTGCAGCCGACCCGCCCGCCCCTAGTATGACGACTTCATCCGTATCCGGATTCTGTCGATCAAGCGCAGATAGAAAACCTGGAGCGTCTGTATTATCGGCACGCCAAGATCGATTACCAAGATAGGTCAGAGTATTTGCGGCACCAATTGTCTTAGCTGCCTCGCTCGCCTCATACGCGGCAAGAAATGCAGCAGCCTTATGCGGGAGCGTGACATTGACGCCCAAAATATCCCGCTTGCTAAGTGTCTCTAAAGCTTGGGAAAATTCACCGTCAGGAACGTGCATCGCTTCATAGGCCGCATCATATCCCATATCTCTGATCCAACCATTATGGATGAGAGGGGAAAGCGAGTGAGCGATCGGGTCGCCAATAACACCGAGCAGTTTGGTCATTGCTCAAGCACACCCCTGATCCGCAAATAATCTAGGAGGGGCAGAAGCGGCAATCCAAGAATTGAAAAATAGTCGCCATCAATTTTAGAGAATATCTGAGCGCCCATCCCCTCTAATTGATAGGCCCCCACTGTGGTCAAAAGCGGCGGTCCGCACGTCTTGATATAGTGCTCAATAAATCTATCACTCAGTGTACGGACGGTTAGTGAAGGTCGTGCTAAGTGGCGCCATATCGGTGCCCCATTCTCTGCAATGACGATCGCCGTTTCCAGCGTATGCGTTTTCCCGGATAGTTTGCGCAAATGCCGTTCCGCACCATCAAGATTGATGGGTTTATCGAACGCCTCACCCTCAAGATTGAGCATCTGGTCGCCGCCAATCACCAACCCGCCGATTTGGCTGGACACTTTAACGGCTTTGGTTTCCGCAAGCTGAATCGCTTGATTGCTGACGCTGAGTCCGTCGGCTCGCATCGCCCGCTTTGCCGCCGCTTCATCAACATTCGGCTTGATCGACTGGGCTTGACCGCCGGCGCCGGCGAGAAGCGAGCGGCGACTTGCGCTACTGGATGCTAGGATAATATTCATGACTAGATAAACCCTCGGCGCTCGTTCAATTTGTTCAAGATGGCCGCCGCGGTTTCCTCGACGCTTCGCCGCGAAACATCAATGACAGGCCACTTATTGCGTTGAAATAAGCGGCTGGCTTCCGTCACCTCGGCCCGAACGGCTTCTTCATTGACATAATCAGTCTTGGAATTCTCGTTCAATGAGACCAGGCGCTGCGACCGAATCTGCAATAATCGCTCAACACCGATTTTTCGCCCAACGACCATGGGATGTTTCAATTCTTCTACCAGAGCCGGCAATGGGATGCCGGGGACCAAGGGAATATTGCCAGCTTTGACCCCGCGATTGGCATGATAAACACATGTCGGCGTTTTCGAGGTCCGACTGACCCCTAAGAGAACAACGTCGGCGTCTACCAGGCCGGGGACATTCTGCCCGTCATCATGATTCAAGGCGAAATCAATGGCTGAGATACGCTTGAAATACTCCTCATTGAGTGCGTGTTGGCTGGCAATCTTCTCGCTCGCAGGAATGCCGAGATGGCGAGACAACATATGGATTGAAGGATCCAAGACGGGCAGTGTTTGAATACCCCTTTGCCGGCAAAACTGTTCCAGCTTTCGGCGTAAATTATCATCTGAAATCGTATACCAGACCACGCCAGGCGCCGCTTCAATCTCGGCCATAACCCGATCCAATTGTCGCTCCGATCGGACCAAATAATAATTATGCTCTAAAGGGATCGTGCGATCGAATTGCGCGGCGGCCGCCCGCATCACCGCGTTAAGCGTTTCCCCGGTCGAGTCTGAAACCAGATGAACATTGAAATAGATCGAAAGACGCATAGCCGTCCTGAATTGTTTCTTTCATCCTCTGCCGGAGCCAAGAGAATTCTACAAGCCCTGTGGATGCATTGTGGAATTTGCAAGAATGCTCGGAAATTGACTCCAAATTGCACAAATAGACGAATCTGACTCCTGCCGTTGTCAGCATGTTCTGAACGAACGTCCAGACCGCTTGTTAACCAAATATTTACAATTTTTTCAATTGGTTAATAAATTGTTAACTGAGCATTGCGCGGTGGACAAGCTGTGGAAAGAGGCGGGACAAAACCACTCATCTGATCTTTTCCACGAGACTCCCGGCTTAATAATGATAAGCCCTCTTCGATTGAATTTTTGGTTTTAAGAATCTCATGCCTGACCCCACTTCGTCCCGTTTTCTAAACGTCCTCGCAGGAACCCCCAGCACACCTGTTCCCATCTGGATGATGCGACAAGCCGGAAGACATCTCCCTGAATATCTCGAACTTCGTGCCCAAGCGAAAGACTTCCTCGATTTTTGCTACTCCCCGTCTATGGCAGCTGAAGCGACCTTGCAGCCGATTCGCCGCTACGACATGGATGCCGCTATTCTATTTGCCGATATCTTGCTCATTCTCGACGCGATTGGGCTAGATGTGCGGTTCGAGAAAGGTGTGGGGCCTATTGTCGAAACCGTGGACAGTGAATCGGATTTGCATCGAGCGCCAATCGAAAAAGCGGTTCAGCGTCTTTCGCCAGTATATGAAACTGTCGATCGAGTCCGAACCGGGCTTTCAGAAGATAAGGCTTTGATCGGCTTTTGCGGTGCGCCATGGACCGTGGCGCTTTATGCGATTGAAGGACGTGGCGGAACGGATAAGAGTACCGCGCGGAGTTGGGCCTATACGAAGCCAGACCTACTCAAGAAATTGCTCGCCCTTCTAGTTGAAGCATCTGCGCAATATTTGCACGAGCAGGTTAAGGCCGGTGCTGACGCCTTGATGATTTTTGAATCATGGGCTGAAGGCCTGCCAAGCGATTTGTTCCAAACGCTCGTGATTGATCCAAATGCCGCATTGGTTGCTCGCTTAAGAGCGCTCGGCGTGAATGTCCCGATTATTGGATTTCCCCGCGGCGCTGCAACGATGCTTGAGGCCTATACGCGTCAGGTTCCTGTCAACGGGGTCGGATTGGATACATCCATCGATCCTCAGCACGCTTTGCAAGCTGTGCCCAAAACAATGGCGGTTCAGGGTCATCTCGATCCATTACTTTTGATTGCCGGCGGCGAAGCTATGGATGCGCGCGTTCGAGAATTGTTGGAGGCTTACAAAGGGCGTCCACATATTTTCAATCTCGGCCATGGCGTGCGGCCAGAGACTCCCATTCCCCATGTCGAGCGCGTGGTCGAATTGGTCCGCGCAGGGGTTTAAGACATGAGCGTGTATCTTTGGGTGAAAGCGGCCCATATAATTTTTGTCGTTGCCTTGATGGCAGGCCTGCTCATCTACCCTCGCTACAAACTTCACCAGATCAAGGCGCAACCAGGTGAGCCGCTGTTCGATACGATGCAGGAGGCGTCCAATCGCTTGCGCAAGATTATCCTCAATCCCTCGTTGGTTTTGGTTTGGCTGCTTGGATTGACGATGCTTTATCTCAATCCATCCTTGCTCAGTCAGGGTTGGATGCACACCAAGCTCTTGCTCGTTCTGATCCTGAGCGGACTGCATGGATACTTCATTTCAATCGGCAAAAAAATTGATCGAGGCGACGCACAACCGACTCCGAAGACTTTGAAGATGCTCAACGAAGTCCCATTTCTGATCATGATCGGTGTGGTCTTGCTGGCGGTTTTGAAACCTTTCTAAGGGTTCACAGCTTTGGCCTTGACCGAAGGGGAGCCATTGCGCATATGGGTTGAAAGCGCTGTCCAGCGCACGGGCGTCCGCCCACATTTTTCCCAAACCAAATCTTTGGATACCGGCACACTATGCCTGACACTGCACCTGAAATCGATCTTCCGTCCCAAGTCTATCTGCGAGAGCTGAAAGCGAAATCGCCGACGGATCTCTTGGCTTATGCTGAAATGCTCGAGGTTGAGAACGCCTCCTCCTTGCGGACGCAGGACATGCTTTTCGCGATTCTCAAAGAACTCGCCGAACAAGAAGTAGAAATTATTGGTCGCGGCGTGGTCGAAGTGTTGCAAGATGGGTTTGGCTTCTTGCGCTCGCCGGAATCGAACTATCTCGCAGGGCCGGATGATATCTATGTCAGCCCAAAAGTTCTTAAAAAGGCTGGTTTGAAAACGGGCGATACGGTCGAAGGTCCAATCGCTGAGCCAGGCGAGAATGAACGCTATTTCGCGCTCACCGATGTCAGCTCGATCAATTTCGAGGATCCGGAAAAAGCCCGCCAGAAAGTCCACTTTGACAATCTGACCCCGCTTTATCCTGAAGAGCGTCTTTTGATGGAAGGGAATGACCCAACCATGAAAGATCTTTCCGGTCGTGTCATCGATATTGTATCACCGATCGG
>JABSQA010000130.1 GCA_013213825.1 Henriciella sp. | reverse complement strand
GCGCCCAAGGCGCTGATCTGGGTCGCATGGCGGCCTTGGATGCTGGCTATGATGTGAAAGCGTCTGGTGGGACGCTCGACCGGTTCTGTGGATCTGGCATCACGACCGTGAATATGGCCGCGGCGCAGGTCATGTCGGGTATGGAAGACATCGTCATCGCGGGTGGTACCGAGATGATGAGCTATACCTCTGCCACCGCCGATCCGAAAGTGCCGCCCATGCTGGACGCCGGCAATATGAGCCTGCGTGAGAAGCACCCTCAATCACAACAGGGTGTCTGCGCGGATGCTATTGCCACTTTGGAAGGCATTGATCGCGAAGCGGTCGACCAGCTGGCCGTGGTCAGCCAAGAGCGCGCCGCCCGGGCGATCGCGGAAGGTCGTTTCGATAAATCAGTTGTCCCCGTTCACAATCCAGACGGGACGCTCGCGCTCGACAAAGAAGAGTTCCCACGCCCCGGCACAACGATGGAAAGCCTTGGCGGGTTGAAGACCGTGTTCAACATGTTCATGGACATCCCGGTGGATGATCAAGGCAACACTTACGGCACGATGGTCACCAAGAAATACCCAGAGCTCGAAGGCAAGATGAATCACGTCCACCATGCTGGCAACTCATCCGGCGTGGTTGATGGTGCGGCAGCTTTGCTGCTCGCCTCTCAGGATGCGATCGACAAGAATGGCTGGACCCCGCGGGCCCGCATCGTCGCGACAGCGAATATGGGCGACTGCCCAACTCTGATGCTGAACGCGCCCGTCAATGCGGCGAAGAAAGTGCTCGACAAAGCAGGACTCTCGAAAGACGACATTGATGTCTGGGAAATCAATGAGGCCTTCTCCGTTGTCGCGGAGCGGTTCATTCGCCACCTCGATCTCGACCGCGAAAAGGTCAATATTAATGGCGGTGCGATGGCCTTGGGTCACCCCATCGGCGCGACCGGGTCGATCCTGATCGGAACCGCGTTGGATGAGCTGGAGCGCTCAGGCGGCAAGTACGGGTTGGTCACCATGTGTGCTGCTGGCGGGATGGCGCCAGCGATCGTTATCGAACGTATCTAATCAAACTTTTCAGCGAGCGTCTCGCTGGATTGATCTATTGGAAGGGGCTGGTCGTTTAAGCGACTGGCCCCAATCGCAAATACAATGATCGCCAGGATCGCTAAGCCAGCAGCGAGCAGGAAGGGTGCGCCTGGGAGATACAGCCCAACCTCGTCTGTGTTGGCGGTGAAGATGATGGCCATCACGGCCGGGCTAATAATCGCTGCAAGGCTGTACAAGCTCGATATCGCGCCTTGTAACTCGCCTTGAGAATCCGCCGGCGTGCGCTGGGTCATCAAGGCTTGCAGAGCCGGGCTTAAGAAGCCTGCAAAAGCGCCGATTACGATCGCGACATAGATGTGTAGACCGCTTTGAGCGAAGCCGAGGATCAGGAATGACACAATCCCAACGCCCAGAGCGAAGTAGACGGCTTTCACCTCCCCGAACCGCGCAATTGCCGGACCCGTCAGTCCGCCTTGCACGCCAGCCACGCCAAATCCGTAGATGCTGATCGATAGGCCGATGAAAAATGGCGTCCAATTCGCCACCGCCGAAACATAGAAGGACCATATGCTCGAATAGGAATGATTGCCCAATTGGATCAGAAACAGAGCCCCAAGAATGATCAAGACGCTGGGGAATCTACCGATGGAGATCAAACTCCCGAGCGGATTTGCACGCGCCCATGAGAACGCGCGGCGGTTTTCGGTCTTCAGTGTTTCAGGGAAGAAAAAGACCCCCCATAGGCAGACCAACAGGATCAATCCGCCCGCCACAATGAATGGCAATCGCACCCAATACTCGCCTAAGAGACCACCAATGGCTGGGCCGAAAATGAATCCAAGTCCAAGCGCCGCGCCGGCAAACCCGAACAGTTTAGCGCGTTCATCTGGAGCTGAGATATCCGCGATGGCGGCATAGCAGGTTGCATAGGTCGCCCCGAAAATCCCAGAAATGATCCGCGCGATGAAGAGCCAGGTCAAAGTTGGTGCCCAAGCCATGATGAAACTGTCAATGGCGAAGCCGAGCAGGGCGATCAATAAGACAGGTCGCCGTCCATAGCGATCGCTTAATCCACCCAGAATGGGTGCGAAGACAAATTGCATGACCGCGAAGGTTGTCAGCAAAAAGCCAGCAATGGTTGCGCCGTCACTCAGCGAGAGATTTGCGACATCTTCCAACAGTACAGGCATGATTGGCATCAATAGGCCAAAGCCCACCGCATCGAAGAATATGATGGCGCAAATGAAGAGCAGAATACGTTGTTTGGATGGATTGTCTGACATTTGCGTTTCCCCACTGAGTTTGGCGGTAACACAGTTCAGGCACAATCCAAACGGGTTTTCGAGGAGCGGAATACAATCAAGACGTCAGGATAATTTTAGAATGATATGGCGTTCATTTTCGGTCTATTTGCGGGCCAAGGCCTGCGCAGCTTTTGCAGCCCACGGACCTCCGATGACTCTAAATTCTCCCGACACGCGAGTATGACTGGTCAAATTGCAAACAAACCGTCATAGTTTTGAAAACCAACCTATAGTACAGAGCCGCACGAGCTCTGACACATGTCGGGTGCGGGAGGACAAATGGAACAGTTGCAAGGCATGGATGCCTCGTTCGTGGCGATGGAAACGCCCAGCTCGCCAATGCATATTGGCTCAATCTTGATTTATGATCCATCAACGGCCCCGGGTGGGTTCGTTCGGTTCAAGGATATTTTGCGGTTCTACGAAGAACGGATGCGTTTCTCTAAGACGATGCGACAGAAGCTCGTCAAAGTTCCGTTCAATGTCGATTATCCTTACTGGGTTGAAGATGCTGATTTCGATCTCGAGTATCACGTGCGCCATGTTGCGCTGCCCAAGCCCGGCGACTGGCGCCAGTTGAATATCCAAGCGGCGCGTTTGTTTGCGCGTCCCTTAGATTTGTCGCGTCCGCCATGGGAAATGACCGTGGTCGAAGGCTTGGACAATGTGCCGGGCGTTCCGAAAGGCTCTTACGCCATCGTTTCCAAAGTCCATCACGCTGCGATTGATGGCATGTCGGGTATCGACTTGATGCAAGCCTTGCATACGCCAACGCCAGATGTCACGTCGCCGAATGAGCCGGATAATTGGAAACCAGAAAAATATCCAAACCGCGTCGGCATGTTCGCCAAGGGCTATGCGCGGGCGTGGATCAACCCGATCCGCCAAATGGGCGTATCGGCGCAAGCCATCCCTGGATTGTATCGCGCGGCGCGGGGCATGATCAAAGGCGAATTCGGTCTGAAAGCAGCGATCGAGGCACCGAAAACCCGTTTCAATACAAAGATTTCGCCACACCGTGTGGTGGATGGCCAAGTCTTTGAACTGGCCCATATCAAAGCGTTGAGAGCTTTGGCAGACGGGGCGAAAGTCAATGATGTCATGCTGACCATTATTGGCGGCGGATTAAACAAATATCTCACGCATCACAATGACTTGCCGAAGACGACCATGACCGCCATGGCGCCAATATCGGTGCGGACAGAAGGCGAAAAGAATACGATGGGCAATCAGGTTTCAACCATGATTGCGCCCCTTGGGACTCATATCGCTGACCCTGTCGAACGTATGGCCTATGTGTTCGATCAGACCAGCCGGTCTAAAGAAATGACGAGCGCGCTGGGCGCCCGTCAAATGACTGAGGCCAGTAAAGTTTCGCCGGCCTTGTTCATGGCGCTCGGCGCTCAGCTCTACTCCCGACTAGGCGTCGCCAATTACATGGTCCGGCCGGTGATCAACACGGTTGTTACCAATGTGCCAGGGCCGCCCGTGCCGATCTACCAGGCGGGCGCGAAGCTGGTCAGCATGCAAGGATTGCTCTGTCTGCTCGACGGAATGGCGCTCGGACATGTCGTGCAAAGCTATGTCAAAGAAGCGACAATCACCTTCACAGCAGACCGCAATGTGATGCCGGATCCAGAATTTTACAGTCAGTGCCTGCGCGAAAGTTTTGAGGAAATGGCGGATGCTGCAGGGCTCGATTTGTCGCCGCCAAAATCCACGCCGGCGCCAAAAAAAGCTGTAAATTCAAGAAAGTCTCGAACATCGACAAAGCGCAAATCCACGTCTGCGACGACCAAACGCGCCACAACAGGTAAATCAAAAGCCAAAGCCAGTTAACCTTTTAGGCATCCATTTCTAGTCTTGTAACGTAAATGGTTACAGACCATGGTTGCAAAATAGACCGTGAGCACACGGCAGACGGGAGGAAAACTTGGCTACTGCATCATTGGCGAAACCGCCACATCCGTTTTGGACTCTGACGGAAGGTCGGGCGATCTTCGAACTCGGCGCCTTTGGCTTGTTGCGAAAGCGTATGTTGGATTTGCCGAAAGGCGATGGGCATCCCGTCTTGGTGTTGCCTGGCTTTATGGCCAGCGATCGCTCCACAAAACCGATGCGCCGCTTGTTCAAGGACCTCGGCTATAATGCATATGGATGGGGTCTGGGGCGTAATGTTCGTTTCAACGAAGTGCGTGAACGCGAAATGTCCGACTTGGTCGAACGGATTTATGCCGAGAATGGCCGGAAACTCTCGATTGTCGGCTGGAGCCTCGGCGGCGTGTTCGCGCGCGAACTGGCCAAATTGCATCCAGATATCGTGCGCCTTGTCGTGTCGCTCGGTAGTCCGATTTCAAATGATCGCCGCCATGCTGCGCCGTCACGCCTGTTCGAAGCGATCAATGGCAAACAGACAGAGCCGGAAATGGAGGGGCGGTATGGTGACCTCGCCGCCGCGCCACCCGTGCCGACCACATCCATCCTCACCAAAAGCGATGGGGTTGTCGCTTGGCGTGGATCCATCCAGCATCCCGAACGTGGCGCGATGACGGAGAACATTATTGTCCCAGCAAGTCATGTCGGTTTGGGCGTGAACCCACTTGTCATGGTCGCTGTGGCGGACCGTCTGGCACAGGCTGAAGGTCAATGGCGCCCATTCGATCGTTCGGGCTGGCGCGAGTTAGTGTTTAAAGGCGTTCCCGCCGCCTAGGAAAAAATTCGATAAAATTCAAACGTTCGTCTGAACCGTAACCTCATCTCTATGTGCCATATCGGGGCGTAGCGAAATGAACCACGCAATTTTTGTGTGGACCTAATTGAGGGACCGAACATGGCGAAGACCGTTCTGGTAATTGATGACGACCCAACCCAACGCCGCCTGCTGACAGCAGCGGTTGAGAAGGCTGGGTTTGCCTGTCGGACAGCCCCGGATGGCGAGACCGGCGTGGCCATCGCGACCGATGCCAATGCTGGCGCTGATGTTGTCCTATTGGATCTAACCATGCCAGGCCTGTCCGGTATGGATACATTGGAAATGCTGACCGAGCGTCGTCCGGACTTGCCGGTCATTATGCTTACGGCAACCAGCGGCATTGATACGATTGTCGCCGCCATGCGGACCGGCGCTGTTGATTTTGTGGTTAAGCCCGCCAATCCGGAACGTGTCGTTGTTTCGATCCGAAACGCCCTGAAACTGTCCTCGCTGACCGGCGAAGTGAAACGCCTTACGCGTAAAGCGGAAGGCGGTATGGGTTTTGACGATATGATCGCCAGCGCGCCCATCATGCGCCAAGTCTTGCGCCTGGGCCAACGCGCTGCGGCGTCAGATATCCCTGTCCTCATCCTCGGTGAGAGCGGGGTCGGTAAAGAAGTGATCGCCCGATGCATTCAAGGGGCGTCTGACCGGTCTGGGAAACCTTTTATCTCAGTCAATTGTGGTGCGATCCCGGAAAACCTCGTTGAGAGCATACTTTTCGGTCATGAGAAGGGCGCCTTTACCGGTGCTGTGGCGCGTTCGGCCGGTAAGTTTGTGGAAGCCGATGGCGGCACGCTCTTCCTCGACGAAGTTGGCGAATTGCCACTGGATATGCAGGTCAAACTGCTGCGTGCTTTGCAAGAGGGTGAAGTCGACCCCGTGGGCGCGCGTCGTCCGGTGAAAGTGGATGTGCGGATCATTTCTGCGACCAACCGAGACCTCGCGCAGCGGGTGAAGGAAGGCGCGTTCCGTGAAGATCTGTTCTATCGCTTGAACGTCTTCCCAATCGAAATGCCAAGCTTGCGCGAGCGCGTCGAAGATGTTCCAGCTCTGATCGACCACTTCATCGAACGCTTCAACGCGTCTGAAGGCACGCGCATTCTGGGCGCCGCTGACGAGACTTTGAAAATGCTGTGTGCCTTTGATTGGCCAGGCAATGTGCGTCAGCTTGAAAACGCTGTCTTCCGTGCCGTCATTCTATGTGAAGGCGAGATGCTGCAACCGCATGATTTCCCACAGATCAGTGGCATCATGCCGGAGATTGCGGCTCTGCCAGAAGTGCCTGCGCGCCCAGTGGTGGCGAACGATGTTGGGGCTCCAGGTGCGCCAGGCGTCGGTCCGGTCTCTGTGCTTGAAGGCGGCGAAGTTCGCAGCCTATCCGATGTCGAACGCGATATGATCGCGTTCGCGATTGAGCACTATGCCGGGCACATGAGCGAGATTAGCCGTCGTTTGGGCATCGGTCGATCGACGCTTTATCGCAAAGTCCGCGAATACGGACTTGAAGATGAGACCAAGAAAGAAGCGAGCTAAGGTCCGAAAGGGTCCTGGCGCTCGCTTCAGTCTGAATCATCTACGCCATCGTGATGGCGGTTTGAAAAGCCGGACGGGCGGAGATGCGTTCGACATAGGCTTTGAGATGGGTCATTTCGTCTGGCACGCAGCCGAGTCGATTGGACATGAAACAGGCATGACCGAGCATGATGTCTGCGCCCGAAAAATCGCCGATCAAATAGTCTTTACCGTCTAATGCCTCATTTACGGGCCCTAGTGCCTTGGTCAGCAGTCTTTGGGCTTGCCCGAGAACCGTCGCGTCCCGGCGATCTTCTGGCAGCAAAATCGTTTGCACCACGACCGTATTGATCGGCGGCATCACCATGCCTTCGCAATAGTGGAACCATTGCAGATAAGTTGGAAAACGGGCGTCATCGACCGGGGGCTTGAGACCGCCATTTTTGTGTCGCTCGAGCACGTACTCGACGATCGCACCAGATTCAAAAATCGAGACATCGCCATCATCTAGCACGGGCACGCGGCCAAGCGGATGACGAGCGCGGTGCTCATCCGATTTTAAGTCCTTTGGATGGAAGGCCATTTTGTTGATTTCGTATGGCAGTTCGAGCTCCTCGAGCAGCCATACAATCCGACCGGCACGGGAATTGGGCGCGAAGTGAAGTTTGAGCATATTGGATCTCGCGGTATCTCGATTTACGTCTTTTTCAGGCCAGCTTTTTCGAGCCGCCAGCGCAGCGTATCGATCCGGTCCTGACCGAAAAATGGCTCACCTTTAAAGACCATTGTCGGAACACCCCAATGGCCGGCAGCCTCAAGCGCATTTTGATTGGCTTCGATGTCGGTCATCGGGTCACAGCCCTCAAGCGTCTTTTCCATGTCGGCCAAATCCAGACCTGCTTTCGCCACGGCCTCAGCGAGGTGATCGCCTTTGTCCCACTCCTGACCGCTAGCCCAGATCAAATGCGAGACATGATAAGCCAGCTCGACACCTTTTCCGCGGCGCTCGGCTTCTACACCCAATCCAGTGAGGCGATGGATATAGGGTTGGTCGTCTGACACTGCGAAGGTCGCAAAGTCCTGAACAACGGGGTCCGGGGTTGGCCAATTAATTGTTCGGCCAAGAAAATCGCCCCGCCGAAACGCATCCATGACGATGTATTGCGCCGGCTTTCTATCATTTGTGAACAATGCGTCTTTTGAGCGAATGGCAATTGGCAGCACCGGACGTAGATGGACGTCTATGTCGAAATCTTCTCGCAATTGCATGAGGTCGGGCGTGACCAGATAAGAATATGGACTTCTGAACGACCAGTAGACGTCGACGTGTTCTGTCATGATTGTGTTTCCTCCAACTCAATATTTTGCCGTGACGGTGCATATGCGTCTCGGCCTGAGGCAAAGCTTCAGGCATTGCCGCACCGGAAGTAAACCGTCCGAACGGAATATTTCTGTGAGGAGAGAGGCGGGGCCTCGACTAGGGCGAACGCGTTTAAGCGGCCTGGTGGTTGGTCAGGTTGAACTTAACCGTGCTTTTGTTCGCGAATTTGGCCTGACTCGCTTGCTCTGAAGCAATTCGGATGAGGTCTTGAGGTGATAGGCCGGATTGCAAGGCCGCTCCTCCAAACGCGCATTGGATATAACCGATCAATTCATCGCTTGGTTTTTTGACGATCTTGAAGTGATCCAATTCGTCGATGATTTCACGGGCAATTTTTCCTGCCTCTGCATATGCCGATTTCGGCAGCATGATGGCCAGCTCGGCGCCCGCTAATCGCGCGCAGACTCCTTCATCGCCGACAATCTTGGTCATGAATCCAGACAAGGATTTTAGTACAAATTCGGATATGTCCGTGCCGGCTGTGAGGCATAGGTCCTGGATATTCTTGATACAGACGACCATCACCGTAAGTGAGTAACCATTGGCCAGGGCTTCAGTGGAGTTTTCTGCCAATAGGGTTTCAAACTTTTCCTGCGTGACCAATTTGGTCAATCGGTCGCGTTTTAGAGACTCGCGGAACTCGCCAACTTTTGAGCTTAGGACGGTGATTTCATCATGGGTGCTCTGTAGCGCAACTTGGATGGATTCAGTCGATTCTTGAGAGTTGCGCGTTTCTTCGACCAGCTCATCCATGGCTTCAATAATCTCGCTTCACCGCTCTTATG